>NZ_JAJNRP010000003.1:0-307830 GCF_021083625.1 Schaalia sp. lx-100
GAGAGTCCGAGTGTGAAAATGAGCAGAGTGATGGTGGTGAGTGCGGCCTTGCGTTTCATGCCTTTGAGTATAGCTATCTTAAGGCATTTGTGTGTGTGTGGGAACGGCCAGTCATTGCCCAAGGCCCTTTGTGATAGGGGTGCTGGGTGACTGGCCGTTTGCCGTTTGTTGAGTATGGGCACACTTTACCCCTACAGGTGGGGACATTAGCACACTTTTTGCATGAGTGCATTAATTTCCGCAAGATCGTACCCTTGCGTGTTGTGGGTAATTTTGCCTCGTTGCGCCCATTTTTTGAGCCGCTCCCGACTGAGGTCCGGGTAGATGTCACGAATTTCAGCTGCCGTCAGGCTAATTCCGGGCTTGGTGATGGCGCGGGCCGCGTCTTTCCTGTAGCAACCGATAGTGGTCCATGAGTGCCCCCTCGCGCACTCTAAAGGCCCGCTCGCGCCGCTCCTAGTCTGCTGCTGGGTCACATTCTCTGTGCAGCCCGCCACGATGCAAGGGCCGATCGTGCGTGGAGCGTTCCCTGTTAAGCGCGCGATGCGCTCATGTAATCGTTCAAGGTCTTCAGTAAAAGCCTCCCAATCATCCCATGTGCCGTGTAAAACGTCGGCGCGGGTGATGAGTTGGTAAACAGGGTCACCATCTGGTGGTAGGTCGGCGCTTAGGGCCCAGTCTTTCGCCCAGTCATAAAACCCCTGATAGGTTCGCACTCCGTCTGGGCCTTCTTCAGGGGCATCGAGAGCGGGTGTGATGATGTCGGCCAGATCGCGCACGACGTGTGCTCCAGAGGCACTGATGGCCCCGCGCGGGGCAAGAAGCGTAGAGGTAATGTCGGTGAGCAGTGGCATCCAGCGTTGGAGGTTTCTTAGCTGCCGACACACTGTTTTAGCGGGGGTCATACGTTGCTCCAATAGTCTCAGTTCGTTGATTTTTAACGTTCGGCTAGGTTCTGATGCACAACAGCAACGTGCATTCACTGTGTCACGTCTTCTACTTCGGGCGCTGGCATGGCGCTAAATCCGAGTGTGCGAGGTGTGGAATCGTGGTTTGCGTGTTCAACTAGGGCGCTTGGACCGTCAATGGTGACGGGTGGCTCAGCCGCGCCGGATTCAACGCGGAATTCTTCACCGCTAGACTCAATGGTTATAGTTATTTTCACTGCATCCCCCTTTGGTTTAATTCTACCGTGAGAGCGTCCACTAGAGCTGCTTGTGTCGCGTTTTTATCTTCTAAAGCCCGGGCTACTTGCACATCTATCGTGTCGCGGGCGATAAGCCTGTGGATAGACACTGGGTGGGTTTGGCCTTGCCGATGCAGCCTCGCGTTTGTTTGCTGGTACAGCTCCAAAGACCACGGGAGCGTGTACCAGATGAGGATGTGCCCGCCCGATTGAAGATTAAGCCCATGCCCTGCTGAGGCGGGATGAATCAGGCCAAGATTCACCTCACCACGTTTCCACGCTGCCATGTGCGCCGCAGATTTCAATTCTACGGCACCTGGGAAGCCCTCTAACAGGCGTTCACGGTCGGAGCGGTACCAGTATGCCACTAGAACATTTGCGCCGTTAGAAGCCTCTATAAGGTCGTTTAAGGCTGAAAGCTTCTCGTCATGCAAAATAAGCGTTTCCCCGTCAGACCCATACACGCTCCCTGAAGCCGCTTGTAAAAGCTTGCCTGCGAGAGCTGCCGCATTCATCGCATCCACTTGGCCGCCTTCAAGTTGCAGGCACAGGTCACGTTTAAGCGCACCATACGAGCCTCTAACCCGCTCAGGTAGCGTCACCAAATGGTCGGTGATGCTCACTTCGGGCAAATCCAGCATGTCTGCCGCCCGCATTGACAGCGTGATATCCCCAATGCGTTCATAAATCACCTCCTCAGCGCCCTCACGCGGCTTCCACGAGTACACCACGGACCCGCCGCGCTTATCGGGAGTGAACAAATCGTTCCGAAAACGAGTGATAAAACGCCCTAAACGCTCACCACCATCTAAAAGCCGATACTGCGCCCACAAATCCAACAACCCGTTCGCAGCCGGAGTACCCGTAAGAGCAACCATACGTGCAATTTTCGAACGCACACGCTTAAGCGCCCTGAAACGGCACGACCCATGGTTTTTGAAACTGGCCGACTCATCCAACACCACCATGTCAAACGGCCACGCCCCGTCCAGATACTCAACCAACCACGGCACATTCTCCCGATTGATGACAGTCACATCTGCGAGCGCACCAAGCGCCGCCTTGCGAGCTTTCACATCTCCTACAGCAACCGCCATCGTCAAACCGCTCAGATGATCCCACTTAGCACACTCCTCAGGCCACGTGTCCCGCGCAATACGTAGCGGCCCAATCACCAAAACACGCGACACCTCGAACATGTCATGCATGAGCTGGGCAATGGCTGTCAAGGTGATCGCCGTTTTCCCAAGACCCATATCAAGAAACAAAGCAGCCTGCGGACAGTCGACCAGATGCCGGATCGCCACCTGCTGATAACCGTGAGGCTCAAATCTCATCTAGCACACCCCCAATCTGTGACACATCATTGACAACGAAAACTTTCACACCGCGCTCGCGTAGCTGCTGGGCACGGATTGCTTGTACAGGACGCACGTTGCGTCCGGGGGCTTTGACTTCCACGAAAGCCGCTGGCCGTCCTGGGAGTATCACCACTCGATCAGGCACACCGACTACTGACGGCGAGGTGAACTTCCAACATAGCCCGCCTTTTTCTCGCACCGCCCGAACTAGAGATGCTTCCACGTCTTTTTCACGCATCTTTTTCACCACCGTCAAACGGGGTGTAACCGGTAACCAAAAAATCCCTATATACATATACCCCTATATAATGTGTATATATACGTATTTTTACTATCTATATCTTTTAATAGTATTTTTGGTTACGTTGGTTACAAACGCCTATTTTTCCCTTGTCTTATCTACGTTTCAGGGTGTAACCAAACCTGTAACCAACGTGTAACTAAAACCGTTGGTTACACTTTAGGTTGTAACCAAAATCAGACGTACCCAATTTTGATTACAGGTTTGGTTACACTTTTTCTCGCACTGGAACACCGTCCCAGGGCGCGTAAAAAGCCTTCTGCACTCCATATGGTTTCACTCGTATTGACTTGTTCCCACATTCCCATCCGAGCCGTTTAAGCATGTTCGCGATTACGTATGAATCACCTCTGCGCAGGTCAGCTTTCGGCTTACCGAAACACTCACACCACACTTCCACCACGCTCACATGAGAACGCGGGACAAGCGGCCCGTTCTCGGTTTTCTTCGACTCATCCCACGCCCCCTGTAGGTAACTGATACGCCCGTAAACGTCCATACCAGCCCAGTTAGCAGGTAGCGGAGTATCCAAGTACTCAGCAACAAGCCCGATACGCTCATCGACTTCTATCGCCGCTTTTTGACGTTTCGCAGCCTCCGCAGCAAGGTCCCCCGTCAGGTACAAGCGCTCTTCTTTTTCTTTCACCAAAGCCTCAGCCCAGACCTGGTTCACTTCAGCATCGCTGATATCCCACGCGCGCTTACTGGTCGCACCACTCACGTTCACCGGCCACATGCGCCTGTTACCCGCAGGGTCGGTAAGGAACCCGTTTTCTGCATTCGTTGTACCAATAAAAACGCACTGGCGCGGGTGGGATTCAACCCGCTTAGCATAAGCCGCGCGGTAGGTGTCGTCTTGACGGGAAATAAAAGAGCGGAGTGCCTCTGTTTCAGCTTTACGCATCCCCGCAAGCTCACCGAATTCTTGGATCCAAAAACCTTGAAGCTTTTCAGCGGCCGTCTTGTCTTTCGTATCCGCAAGAGACAAAGAATCGTTAAACCACTGGCCTGCAAGACGCGCGATAAGCGTTGACTTGCCGATACCTTGAGGACCTGCCAAAATCAGCATCGTGTCGAACTTACAGCCCGGCTGTTTGATACGCCGCACAGCCGCACACAACAGTTTCCGCGTGACCGCACGCACATACTCGCAATCTTCAGCCCCCAAATAATCAATCAAAAGGCTATCAACGCGTCCCACGCCATCCCATGCGGGTAGTTCCTCGAAAAACTGTCGGATCGGGTGGAATTTCCGTTTGTCAGCCACATGCGACAACGCTGCTTTAAGATCACGCTCACTAAACTGCACGTAGCGTTTCTCCAAGTAGACAGCCAAGTGAGCATCATCAACATCCCTCCACGCCACAGCCGGCCTAGCCCACGGCAACAGGCGCGTTGCGACAATAGCCCCTTTCAGCTCATCAAACGCGACACCAGCTAGCTCACGATCGTTTTCAAGGATAAGAACCAGATTGGACAGGGAGGGTTTGCAGATGCCGTTTTTCGTCATCTCCAACCTCCCCAGCCACTTATCATCAAAAGGGTCGAAATGGCTGATGGTTTCACGGAACGTTTCTAAACGGACTTTCTCTAAACCCGTAGCAAACTCGCTCATCGCCTTATATGATGCCAACTGGCTGGTGGGGATATCTTCAGCTAACACCTCGTCCATGTCACCGAACTTGTGCAAGCGCACAAGGTCGAAAGCGTTAACCAACTGCCCGGATGTCGGGTCAGTATTGTGATGAGAATACAGCCACTTATCGCCATAGATGATGGCCCCGCCCACGGACTCACCACCCGTGTAGGTTAGACGATTTTCTGAGCCCGCTGGCTCATAAGCCCCGGGGAGGAACTCATCTAAAGCCTCACGGATCGTGTACGCTCGACAAAAAGCCCCGACAAGCCCCGTTTTACTCAGAGGGTCTTCTTGCGCCCGCCCACGGGATACGGGCGCTTTAGCCTGCCGAGAGGACAGCGGCCATGTTGTCGCGTCCGTCCAATCGTCATACAGGCCCAGCATCATATCTGGGTCCAACCAGTCTTTCCCGTACTCCTCGCACCGGTACTGCCCGTCCAGTGCTGTCGAAGGGTAAAACATGAGGCGTGAAGCCTCATATGAAGTATCGTCGAACAGGTCAATCCCGATCTGTTGGGCGATTCTGCGGCCTAACGGGGCATATTCTTCCTCGCTCACATCCCGCGTCAAAGGTACGACAATGCGCACACGCGGCTTTTGAGGAGAATGCTTATGCGTCGTATAAGCCAAAGTCTTAAAATCAATCCAGTCATCCAGCTGCCGCCATAGCGTCTCATCTGCATAGTCGATGTCCAAGCAAACGAGGGAGCGTGAGAGCACGTGACCGTTTTTGCGTTTACCCTCGCGCAGATGCCCACCAACAAACCCGCCTACGTCTTTAACGTCCTGCTGGGCTTTATGACTCATCGCGAGATATTCTGCGAACGTTTCCTCAGTTCGTTTAGTTTCATGTAGCTTGCCGAGCAGCCATTCCCACGTCACTTCACGGTTTTTCCATTTTTTAGAAAAACGGTTTTGCGCGGTCGCTATTTTCAAAGTGCGCATAAACGTCCCCTCTTTTCATCCTTTCTTGTAATACGCGGATTCAAAACCTTCAGATGCCAGCGGCAAGCCACGCGCCCACGAGGGTGGCTTCGACATGATCTGATTCATCTCGTCTAGATCGTTCCCTTTTGAGGCCTCAACGATTACTTCGTCATGCACGTGTCCGACCACCGCATAGCCTGCTTTTTCCAGGCGCATGATCGCGTCCGCTAAAAGATCACGTGCGACAGCTTGCGTAATGTTTTCCACCAGTTTGCCGCCATACGTTTCAACACGAGTCCACCTGCGAGCAAAATCTAGACCCATGTGAGTAATCGACTCACCACCGAAACGGTTCACACCTATAGAAGGGGCGGGGTAGGCCAGGCGACGTCCTGAGGGTAGTTGGATGTATAAAATACCGTTAGTCACGCCGATTTCAATTTTGCCGACGATCATGGTTCGCCCGCTCATGATCGTGGCTTTAGCTGCCTTGTCGATGTCGTACCAGAACTGGACGATCCTCGGGTTCGCCACGCGCCATGCGACCACTAGATCGTGGATTTCCCGCTCTGACAAGCCCATGTCGGACGCGCCCATAGCTTTCAACGCACCGTCCCCGCCACCGTAACCGCACGCAAGCACCGCCACTTTCGCTTTTTGCCGCAACGGATTACCTTTCATGACCGGCTGAGAGAACATACGTGACCCCGTTTCACAGTAGATGTCACCGCCGTTTTCAAAGAGCCTTAGCACCCAGTCCTCGCCAGCAAGCCAGGCGAGCACGCGCGCTTCAATCGCCGAGTAATCCGCAACCAGCAGGCGGCCCGTTTCAGAGACGAAAGCAGTACGGATCAGCTCAGATAAGACCCTAGATGTTGACCCCCACACGAGTTCCAGCAGATCGCCTTCACCGTTTTTCACCAGTTCTCGCGCCACATGCAGACCCCCCAGCTGCTGCCGGGGCAGGTTTTGCATCTGGATAAGCCTCCCAGCCCACCTGCCTGTCGCGCCAGCACCAACAAACTGGAACAAGCCGCGAGCGCGCATGTCCTCTCCGGCGCATTTGCGCATGGCCTCGTATTTTTTCACTGAGGATTTAGCGAGTTGTGTGCGTAGGTGGAGGGCTTGGTGGATGTCGCCTGTTGCGTCTTTAAGGGCTGTGGCAACCGTTTTCTTATCGAGAGAGTCTATTTGCAGACCCGCCCCTTGTAGCCAGGCCAGGAGTTGTGAGGGCGAGTTGGGGTTGTCTAGGCCGGTGAGGTTTTGGAGGGCTGCGCGTTTTTCCGCGTGGTTTTCCTCGTCTATTGCGATAGCTTGCTCTACTAGGCTCATGTCGATGAGTACGCCTCTATCGTTTATTTTCTGATCTATCCAGTAGTTTTCCCATTCAAAGACGGGCACGGGGGATTTTGCTAAGCGTTCGTGAATTGCTTGTTCTACTTCCACGTCCCTCTTGCAGTAGTCTTTGAACATTTCCCAGTCATCAGGCATGTCTTTCGGGTGGTTTCTGGTGCGGCCACCGTTTTTCTTTGTGGGCTTGCAGGGTTGGGAGAAAAGGCGGATGAGGCGTTTACCTTCCGCCATTTTCTCAACAGGCAGGCCAAGGGCTTTAGCGCATGCGTCAAGGGATAGGTGAGCGCCGAGGATTTCAGAGGCTTCCACCATCGTGCAATACCAGCCGCGCGCGGGTAGGAAACCCGTGTCGTTTTTCAAATGGGCCGACAGGCACACTCTTTCGAAGGCGGCGTTGAACGCGTGTTTTTCCACCCGCTCGTCGCTTAGAGCGTTTATGACATTTTCAGGTATCTTTTCGCCTTGCGCGAGGTCAACAACTTTGACTGGGCCACGGTCGGCAGAGTAGGCGAATAGTAGAATTTCAAAACTAGGGTGTGCGGCGTATTTGTAGACTCCGTGCCCAGCTAGTGGCAGTTCACAGTGTGTTTCAATGTCGATAGACAGTGTTTTCATCGTATCCTCCTTGTGCCCGCCCCGGACTCGAACCGGGGAGTGGTCCTCTCGGGCTTGACTCCCCTGCCGTTTAGAGGAAGTCGTAGTTTTCGGTTTCAGTTTCGATCAGGTCGAAAGCTTCACCAGCCTTGGTAGCGACACCTCCTAGGGCCTGCCCATCGCGGACTTTCTGGATTGCTTGCAGGCCGACCGCGACCCCTCGGTTGCCGTTGACTGAGTAGGCGTAGAAGGAGACGAGAACGTTAGCGTAGATGCCGGAGTAGATTTCGTCCGGGTCAAGAACAGGGTTTAACGCGCCGTCAACCAGGTCAGGTTTACGGATGGAGTTAGCGTTGAGAAACATTGAGTCCGCGTAGGCTTCATCGTCGCGTTCCTCGTCCCCGTCGCGCAGTGGGAGTTTGAGAGCTTTCACGGAGGGGATTTTCCCGTTGAACTTGCGGTCTTTCCCATCTTCTAACGCCTGCTTCACAGCCTTTTCAACCTGAGCGATTGTCGCTTGATCGGTCTTTGGGATGATGATGGAGACGGAGTATTTTGGTTTTTGGTCGTCAGAGTTTTGACGCGGCTCGAAAACGTTCACGTAGGAGAGGCGGACGTTTTTCAGCACGGCTTCGTTCTTTTTCAATGTCATCAGTGTGATCCTTTCAGTTTTCGCCGAATGCGTCAGCGGGGGTAGTAGTACGGATAGGCTCACGCTTATCCGTTTCGGGGACGAGGACGGGAGAGCCCTCGGGCTTGTAGATGAGGTCACCGAGAATTTTTTGGAAATTTTCAGCGCCCATCAGTTTTTCCATAGCGGGGATACCGATCAGGTTTTTCTCGAAAATGTCGTCATACCCGCCGGCTTGAGCAGCTGCGATAGCAGCTTTCTCATCTTTGTATTTACGAGTGGACCTGCCAGCAACGACTTTTAATCCTGCGTATGTTTTACCGGCCAGTGCTTCGCTGAGGGCGTGTTTGCCCACGTCAGCGAGCCATCGTTTAATGTGGGGGGCGCGCGTGCAGATATGGGCGATTTCAACGTCAGTTAGTTCAGCTGTTTTACCGAAAGCCTCACCTATGGTTTTGAGGTTTTCGTCGGCGCGGGCCCGACAGGTGGGTTTGAGTTTGCAAAAAGTACACCATTCGCCCGCGTTAAACTCGCCTTCACCAGCATCAGCGAGCGCGGCCACAGGTTTAACCTGCTTCTCGCCCCATGCGGCAAGATCGCTCGTGCTGATAGTGAAGGTTGAGATGTTGTCTCGTCTAGGCTGGTAGATGTGCAGGTGGACCGTCTGTATCTGGTCGAAAATAATGTCGAACTCGTACAGTGCGCCTAGGGCATACAGCATGAGCTGCGGGTTCTCGCTTGCATCCACAATGATCCCCTCGCCATATTTCAGGTCGCACACGTGTAAAACGTTGTTGGAAAGGATGAGTGCGTCTGCTGTGCCGAACCCTGCGGGCACAAGATGCGAAAAATCCACTTGATGTTCTACAAAAAGCGTTTTCACAGGGTCCTCAAGGCGCGAGTACACGTCGTAGACGTATTCTGCGTACTCGTCCGTGTATCGTTCCATGTCCGCGTTAATGTAGGTTGAGCGCGGTTTGCGCGTTTTAACGCCGAAAAGCTTGTTGAGCTTGTGCTCAGCGAGCGCGTGAGCTGCTGTCCCTTCTTTAGCTGCCTCGCCTCCCGCAGTGTCGGGGATGTGGGCTGAGGCTTTAACTGAGGGAGGGCAGTGCATCCACCTGTGCGCGCTGGATGCCGATAGCGTCGCGTGACGTTCAGGCATTGTTTAGCCTTTCGATGAACTCCCTGATCTGCTCGGCTGCTAGGTCAGATACCCCGCTCACACCCATTTCGTCAAGAAGGTTTCGCACGGTTTCGCGTCCCTTCTTGGATGCTCTCGCAACCCGGATCGCCACAGTTTTTGCTTCGTCGAGACTTGGTGGCTCCTGCGGCTCAGGCTCTGGTTCGGTTTCGGGCTCAGTTGTGTGAGCGTCCTCGGGTTGGCTGGTGGGTGTTTCACGTAGTGCTTTCGCCAGTTCTTCCAGAGCTTCAGCGACGCGGTTGATTTTGTGTGTGTGCATTTTTAGTCGTTTCCTTTCTCGGCGTTTTTCAAATCGGTGAGCATCCGCTCTGGGCCCGGCATCCCCTCGGGGTTGCGGATGAGTTGGATGATGCCTGTTTCCATGTCGTCTAGGGCGAAAAGTATTTGTTTTGCTGCGTTATCACTTTTTTTGAAGCTGATGGTCCGAAGGGTTGCTCGCGGGTCAGCTTTCCCTTTAGGCGCGATGGAGGCGAGGTGTTTTGAGTTGATACAGATCGCTTGCGAGGCCGGTTCTTCAAAAGCTGCTTTTTCGGCTGCGTCGAGAATGGGTTTGATATGCGGGAAGTTTTCGGGTCCTGCAGACGGGTATTCTTCGGCCTGATCCATCACTGATACTCTGATGTGCTCATACGTGCTGGTGTCGATCTCGACTTCAACTCGCGCGTGAATGCCTTTCGGCATGTTTTTTTGAGCACTTTTCGCCCACGCTGCGACCTGTTGAGCGACCTTCGCGTTAATGGTGAACGAAAACTCCGCGTCAGGATCAACATTTGCGCCTTCGAGTTTGCGTGAGATCATGCGGTATCTGTCGGTCGCATCCGCGTAGATACCGTTCACGCGCTTTGTAATGCAGATATTGTGTAGATCAGGGATAGGGCTTTTAGGATCAGCAAAGACCGCGACCCTCTCCAGCCAGAACGCGAGATCCTTAGCATATGCTGTGAATTTTTGTGTATTCGTCATTTTTTGTCCTGTTTGTCCCATGTTGTCTCAAGATGTCGCACCAGTGTGCGGGTGGTCAGATACCATGCGCAGAACCCAAGGATCACAAGGGATATGAGGGCTGCCCATGCGTTATCGTGACCGTAGTTAGCCCACCCAAACCCGATAAGCCAACTCAAGGCGAAGGCGAGTGTTACCAGATAGTCGCGTTTCAACATTGCTCACACCCCCGCTTCCAACACTGGTAGGGGCATTTTCGAGTATGCTTATACATGTCTCCTCCTTAGGAGCGATTGGCCCCGTTTTCGTGATCGTCCGCCAAGTTGATAGCGAAAACGGGGTATTCTTTTACTAGGTATGTAGGTACTATACCTACAGTATCAATTGTAATCCTATATGAGCTCGATGTGTAAGGGGAGTATCTACAAGCGTTCAGTGCTTGAGAATTTGATACAACACAGACCTGTGAACACCGATTGCGTTGGCAATCTCCTGCCGAGGGATTCCAGCATCCATAGCAGCCTGTACCGCTTTGCGACGCTCGGACGAAGCCTCGTCTGCGCGCGCTCGCAATGCAGCAGCCTCTCGTGTAGCTTTCTTCGCTTCCGCAAGTAGCCTGCGCTTTTCTGCATCGTCCACAATCATCACCTCTTATGTTACCAATGCACTGCAGACAGGTATGCTTGTACACGTCTCCTCCATAGGGGCAATTGGACCCGTGCTGCTGCTGATCCGCCAAGAAAAGACAGCAGTACGGGTTTTTAACAGAATTTTGTGTAGTCACCGTGACTACATAGAGCATTGTATTATCAGAACGGCAACCTTGCAACCCCTCTGACTGTACTAACGGCGTGTTTTCCCTAGTAGGCGATACACGTTGTTCCTGTGTATCCCTGCTGCATCTGCAATCTCCTGTCGAGGAACACCAGCATCCATAGCAGCTCGCACAGCAGCAGCACGTCGAGCAGCCACATGTTCTGCTTTCTCGTAAGCCGCCCGACTCTCCTCGCTGGCTTTTTCGACCTCTGCGAGCAGTCTGCGCTTTTCTGCATCGTCCACAATCATCACCCCACATACTACCAACGTGCCCGCTCACTTGAGGT
Organism: Schaalia sp. lx-100; assembly: GCF_021083625.1. NCBI lineage: Bacteria > Bacillati > Actinomycetota > Actinomycetes > Actinomycetales > Actinomycetaceae > Schaalia > Schaalia sp. lx-100. The sequence goes on from NZ_JAJNRP010000003.1 coordinate 11,239, forward strand.
ACCCCTGTGGGCGCGCAGTCTCACTTTTACGATGGCCTCGATGACGCGGGACATAAAAACTCCAAGGACGCCAACTAAAACGTCCCCTATGCCTAGGTTGATATACAGATGTAGTCATAATGTGCTCCTTACCGTTGTGTTTCATGATTCGTCCCTACTGGTTTTGATCCGGTAAGGCTGTGTTTTTTTGCCGCACTGTGCATCTGATGTATCTCAACAACAGTGGCTTTGCGGACATGGATGGGCCAGTCGTGACCATCGTCGATTTCAGATTCCCGCACGCTGTACGGGTGATAATTCGGCGGACAGACGTTAGGGGTCTCCCAACTCTGCCAACAACCCCTCCACCATGTACGGTGAGCCTTGCCTTTCGGTATTTTCGCGTTCGAGATAATCACAACGGGGCCTTCCTGTATGGGCCACGCGGATTACCTGACACGCCAACTTGGTCGATGGAGCGTCGTGAAATGAGGAGCTTATTACCTTTGCCGCGTCCCGTTTTACGACACCTCAAATCGCCTCGGTGAACCATCCTGTACACGGTCCACACGCTCACGCCCAAAATCACCGCTGTGTCGGCGACAGAGTAAAACTCTGGCTGTACCGTTGCCGCGCTCATGACACGGCCTTTTCAGCTTCTAGCCCGGCACAGGCGCATTGTTGCTCTGCGCGGCGCATGATCTCCCATGCGGGTGTGCATAGCACTTTCCCTATCGAGTACAGCTCGTTAGCCGTGAAATCCTTATGCCCGTTTAGGCGAGCGCTTAAGTATTCACGTCGCATCCCTGTGCGCTCTGCGAGGTGCGTGATCGTCATGTTTTGTCGCGCTATTTCGGCACGAAGTTCAGTTTCAGTGGATATCATTACCGTCCGTTCTTTGTTGCGAACATCTTGGTAAACATTATTGTTCGCAGCAGCGAACGTTGTCAAGTGTTTTTGACGTGATTGATCGCATATGCGAACATTTAGTTCATGGGAAACCCTTTACACACCGGCGAAATCGACCGGATACTCTCTGAAATTTTTGAAAACTACCTGGGCGAGTCGGGCCTTTCACTGAGGCGACTATCAGAAATTTCAGGCGTAAAACTAACAAGACTCGGGGACGTTTTACGACGCGGAAAAGCAATGACAGGAAACGAGATTCACGCTATCGCAGCAGCTTTCCATCGGTCAGGCTGGCGCGTTTTCCGTGAAGCCGAGGAGCGTTTAACCTCTGGTGAGCCACTCATCCACTCAGCCCTGTTTGAAGCCGCATCACCCCCACAAGCGGATGAATCAGAAGTCATAGAGCTACCCACAGGACACCAGATCACACGGGCGGACATTGATCGGGCGGCGGCATTAGATGTAGGCTACGCACCTGAAATGGAATGGGACCAACCGCCCGTTGATGACGAGGACTACTCCCAAGTCCCACCAGAATGGGACAGATGGGACGGAGCTTGAGATAGACGGTACGCAAATGTAGGCACCATGTTCGATCATATGTTCTATGAGATTGTGGGAGGTTGAGGACGCGATAGCAGCTCACGGCGCGGAAATCGTCGAAACAGAACACGTCACCGGAGGCGTATGGGGACGTTATCTTAAACCCAGAAAACTTGTCCTCTTACGTAAAGGGCTCACGCACGTCGGAAAAATTGCAGCACTCTTGCATGAACTGGAACACGTCAAAAACGGGGATGACGGTCACCAAAGCCCACACGAGGAGGAACGCATCAACCGCACAGTCGCACATGCTGTTATCACGGCTGACGAATGGAATCGCGCAACGCAGGTACTCAGCGCCCCACGTTTAGAAGACATAGCTGTAGAGCTCAACGTCCCCCTATGGGTTGTCGAATCGTACGCGGACTCTTTAGGACCATTTTAGGACCTATGAAAATCAGCACCGGAAAAACGTTGAAACTGCGCCAGTGTTAGAGCATCCCCTTAGCTCCACAATCACCCCGTGATTTCGTTGAGATCACGGGGTTTTCATTGAAATAAAGCGGAAAATAGCAAGTTGCGCAAATTAGGACTTTTGCAGCTTTTGGCATATGTGGTCCTAAATAGGAGCTTATTGGTCTTTGGGCCAATAAGCCGCCTTCCACTGACATGGAAAAGAGTGTCAGATGACCCAAAACCTCGCCCGTATAGGACTAAGCGTTATCCCGTTCAAGTAAGGCTTCAAAGACATGTCTCCTCCCGCTAAGGAGCTGATGAAACTCGCGTTGGAGGGCAAGTTCACTCATGACGGACACCCGGTACTGCGGTGGATGATGGACAACATTTTTATCCGCACCGACCCTGCCGGGAGCATCAAATCTGACAAAGAAAAATCCACCGAGAAAATCAACGGCGTCGTCACCACCATCATGGGCCTAGACCGCGCCATCAGATGCAGTGGGCCTGCCAGTGAATCGGTTTACGAGCAGCAAGAGCGCGTACAACAAAAAGCATATTTTTTTCATGTAATGTCAAGTTATATGCTGCATGCGATGAAACTCTCAGGTACTCTCTGAGTAGTGGTGTTGGATACGTCACTATGTATGACGAGTTTATAGTCACTGTAGGGCTTGTTCGGGTTAATAAATTTTACGCACATTTCCTACACGAACACCGAGAAAACGAAAAGAAGCACAAGGAGAATTACAATGACAAAAATTCTAGTAGGTGCTTTTAAAGCGCTGGTCGGTTCTGGCACTGCTGTTGCTCTTGTTTTGGGGTCAGGAGGCATCTCTGGAACGGCATACGCTACTGATTCTGGTGGTAAGCAACTTTTCGCGAGCGCTAGTGCAACAGTGTCTGAAGCTGAGGTAGCGAAATTGGCGGAAGATTTAGAAACGCTTTTCACCAAGTACGTACCTCAAGTCGATGGAAAATATATCGTAAACGAAGAAGCCGTCATTGAAGATGGTTACGCAGATCAACTTGAAGATTTTCGCACAGTCGCGGCGGTCTTCAATAGCACTTCAAATTAATTGGGAGCAGGCTTCTCTGTCGCAGCGGTATCTTGTGCTCTTTAATCTAGGGGAGGTCCGATGCGTGCGAATACTGTATTTACGTTAGGTTTTTTCGCCACTATTGTGCCGGCATTTTGGGTGATTATCTCATTTGCTAGAGATTGGGCATTCTTTGACCCAGTGTCAATTTTGGGTGCAATTGTAGGGGGCGTTTTTGTCACTCTTGTGGCTAGAAAAACACTTAAGAGTGACTCAAATTCCCCTAAAGGACCTAGTGTGTAAAGCGTTACCGAGCGTTGGGCATAGCGATCGCTTGGATGGTGCTAGCTCGCTTCATCTTTCTCAACACGGGACGCTCCTGGATAGAAATTCAGCCCGTACTCACACCACAAGAGGTGAAGCCGTGCTGAACGATTGAGCCCAATGTCAATTCGCAGGAGGTTTCTCGTCAATTGCTGTCTTGAACGAGTGATTCAAGGACGCAGGATTGATCCGATTTTTATCCAATGATTGATGTGTCATCGTTTCTGCGCTTGTTTTGCGCCCCGGTACAGAACGATACGTGCCGTTGCGCCCCGGTACAAAACGATACGTGCCGTTACGCTCCGGCTAACAAACTGATTGTCGCTTTGCGCCCTGGTACAGAACGATACGTGGTGCGTGTGTTACGTGCTCAGCAATAGCGCCATGCAACTCGTTTTTGTGCAGGATGATCCATTAATTTCATTCATCCCCACTTTTCCTATGGAGGTTTGTCAACACTGTTTTCTTCTAGTTCTGTCGCATTTTTAAGTGGCAGTTAAAGTACAAATTTGTCTTAAGACTTTAAGTGATTGTTGAAAGAATGCAGTGTGATTGAACGTCACATTCACGTTTTGTCAAACCTGTTGCTTGACAGTTTTCGGGGGGGGGGGGTAGTTTTGGTCTTGAAATAAAAGCCAAGAATAGGAGGGTGACAAATGTCAACCGAGAATACGACTTCTTTCCAGCTGGCTCCTGGTGAAACAAATGTGTACGGCGCAAAGGTCGCGCCATCGTTGCTGACACCTTACCTTAAGGGTGAGCTTATGTGTTCTTCGACCCGTTTGGTGTACAAGGTGCCTAACACCATTTTTGGTCTTATTCCGGCTGGCGCGTCGGAGAATACGGTTCCGCTTAAGGCGATTGCTTCTGTTAATACTTCTACGTCTTTTGAAGTTGGCCGGATAATCCTAGGTGTTGCTTTGGTGCTTGCTGGTTTTGGGCTAGGCGGTCAGGCCCTTCTTTTTGTGATTTTTGGGGTGATGTTCCTTGCGATGGCTTTTCCGGCGCAGCTTAATGTGGTTAATCATGCAGGCGGTGTTACGTCGGTAAAGGTTTCAATTTTGCATAAGAATGTTCTTCAGCAGTTCGCAAAAGAGCTTCAGGGGCGAGTTTTTGCTGATTTGGATGCGACGCGGCATGATGAAGCTCAAATGGCACGCATGATGCAAATGCAATTGCAGCAGATGCAGCTTCAACAAATGCAGGTTCAAAACGAAAACCGGCTTAATGACCAAAACTAGATAATGCTGGTATGTCGTTTCAAGAGTCCGCAGAAGGGCTAAGACAGGTGCCTGATGTGCGGGAATTGTGAGTGTTTTTCTGGTGCTACTAGTCGCGTGTTTATCTCATTTCTTACCCGCACACTCACAGCTTGCTATTACTCCCAGGCTCTCTACTGATACTTGCTTACCTGAACTTATCTGATCCCATCGAGGAATTTTAAGCGAGTATCACGTGGAGGCCTTCGGACGGGGAACGGCATACATGACGCGGAGGAACACTCATGAAAACACTACGACGTTTCGCATCAACACTGATGCTGACAATCAAAGAACACAAGCTGCTCTCTGCCTTAACTGGCATCGCAACGGTTCTCGCTCTTGTTGCAGGTGGTGTGGCTGTCGCGCAACTTGGCTCCCAGCCAGATCACATCACTGCTCAAAGCGCTGACACGCCAGCTCCGTCTCCCAAGCCCACTCCCAAGCCTAAAGCGAAGCTCAAGCTCGATGTCCAATCGAAAGACAAGACGTGGACAGACTCATCCTCGCCTGCGATCACTCGCATCCAAGGCGCTGAAGAATCCAATAAGAGCACGGACTTCCACCATGCTGTGCGTCCAAACGATCCACAGGACGTGAGCACTGTTGAGGTGCCTGTTGGACGTTATAACGTCTCTGTGATCTCTCCAATCAACGCTGATGGTTCGATTGAAGTAGCATCTAATCCTGCCAAGGCTGAAGCTGTTTCCACTCCTATCAACGTGTCTGCTCGCAACGAGCTGTCTACAGTTGAAATTCCAATTGCCAACGTCAAGCCCGCTGATGTTCCATCCGATGTGATCCATAAGATCGCAGAGGAAACCGGCAAAGCTATTGCCACCGGTGACGCTACTCTTGCGGGGGATGCTGGTAAGAACGCTTTAGACACCGTCGAAAAGAACGGCAAGGCGAACCCGAACATGAGTGAGGACGATAAGAGCAAGGTGGAGGAAACCACAAGCGCTGTCACTCCTGCACCTGAGGATAAGCCTCATGTGGACGCCACACCATCTACTCCTCAGCCTGCCGAGCCTGCTCCTGGCGCGTCCCCTGCCACTCCCAAGCCTGCTCAGCCTGCTGCTCCAGCAGCAAAGCCAAAGAAGTGGGTTGCTGAAAAAGGCCACTGGGATAAGCAACCAGTGTACGAGGAAGTCGATGTTCCCTACACGGAGAACGTTCTCGTCGAGGAAGCTCGTACGGAGTATGTAACTGTACGAGTAGAAGTTTATTTCCCTGAAAGTAAACGTCGATTCACTTATAATAGGGTTGCGGATCCTGTTCAGGATAAAGCAAACTATGACGCTTTTTGGGAAGAAGTATATGCTCATCAACTAGAACTCATGTACGCTGATAAAATCGGTAACTTTACTAACAAATTCATCAAAGGTCCAGTGGAAATCCCCGCGAAATATGAGACTGTGACGAAATACCGTAAAGAGTCTCGTCAAACCGGCACAAAGGACGTCTGGATCGTAGACGTCCCCGCTCACTGGGAGTAATACTCCACCACACCTCATGCGGCACTGCAACACTGTTGTGGTGCCGCATGATTTTACCAGCAACGTAACCGTTGCGATAGCGTGTGGTGTCGCGCGCATAGAGTGTGATGCGCCTGTATGTGGCTTCGCGGGCTGGGCAGTTTTGCATATTGCATGGAATCGCATTGTGGGGGGGGGCTGATGCTGTCTATTTGTACAGGTGACTGAGAGGGAAAGCGGGTAAATCCTGCGCTGATTTTTATTGATTGAGTGTCATATCCTTTTCTTATGTTAACGTTATTTTTTCCTTACAAGCTGTCATTTTGTGACTATTAAAAGTGTGTTATTCTCGGTTGTGCGCGCAGAAATTTTTTAGGTGGCTAATGCTTTAAGGGTCTACCTAAGTTGTATTTACTTAGGTTATACTTACTTACGCTCACCTAAGTTCAAATGTCAAAGTGACGTGAGGAGAAAGACATGCAAAGAAGCAGGGGAAAATGGAAAGGAAGTATCGCCGCTGCCGCGCTCTGCGGGGCATTAGCCACTTCCTTCCTTATTCCAATGGCAGCTCAAGCCTCCCAGCAAGAAATTAAAGACGCAGTCTTCCAATGGGGTCTGAACGCAGAATCAGGAAGCGCCGGATACGCACCCAACACTTGTAACTTCCTTGGCGCTGGTGTAGCCGGAGACAACGAATCTTCCAGCGTATGGCAAGGCGAACTACGGGAAAACGGCGCAGCCTTTGTCAACACTGAAAACCAAGACGTGATGTGGAGGCAAAACGAAGACAACACCTCCATCCTCAAACCCAATAGCAGCGGAGAACTAGTTCCAACCACCTGGGACACCAAATGCCAAACCCGAGACGGTTCTAAAACAAATACCTCAGGGAAAACCTCAGAAAATATTGTTCGTATCGTCAAAGGACAAGGAACGGTTGATCCTGCCGCAAACTCAGCAGAAATTCGCTGGTACGGCTCTTTCACAGTTGTCTACTACTCAGGAATGACCTACTGGAGCGTTGTCAATCCCAAGCTCAGCGTAGTCAACGGTGAAGGCACCCTCAAAGGACGTGTTTCCGGATACGGGACATCCATGGAAGACCAGAGCCAATGGAAAGGTCTGCGTAGCCGAGAAGTCACCCTCGCCACCTTGAAAAATGTCACGGTAACCGAAAACGGTATCAAAGTTACCCCCGAATACAAGGGAGTAGAGATTACTCCTCCCAACGGCGCAACCCAGGTACGCTCCGGAGCAAACTGGGGTTCATGGCCACAAGACTTTGTTGATTTCCAAGGTGAAACTGGGCAAGCACCCTACTGGTACTCCAGCGGCGGCGCAGCAGATGCACGTAAAATCCCCCAGGAAATCGGCATCACCTACAGTGTTGCCATGCCCGCGTCATACGCCATCTCAGTTGAAGGCGGAACAGCCTCCCTTACTCAAGCAACCGCAGGAACCCAAGTCACCTTAACCGCTGAAGTTCCTCAAGGTAAACGCTTTGCCGGGTGGCAGGGAATTAAAGGAGGCGCAACTATCGCCGACCCCTCACAGCCCACAACCACTTTCACTATGCCGGCATCTGACGTAACCATCAAAGCCGTCTACACAGATGAAATTACCCCCAGCTTTGAAGTAACCGTTGACGGTGGAACAGCGTCTCCCTCAAACGCAAAAGAAGGAACGAATATTTCACTGAGCGCAACGATTCCTCAGGGCAAACGTTTTGTTGAATGGAGCACCGAAACAGCCGGCGTATCCTTTGCCAACGCGAAAGATGCGAATACCAGCTTCACTATGCCCGCCTCCGCGGTTTCAATCACAGCAACCTATGAGGACGACCCGGCACTAGCTGCCCATCCGATCACCGTCACCGGCGGCACAGCTTCTCCGGATACGGCGCGTGCAGGGCAAAGCGTGACCATCACAGCTCAAGTCCCAGAAAATCATCACTTCCTTCGCTGGACGACTGAAACCCCTGATGTTACCCCGACCGCTTGGACCAGCCCAACAACAACCTTTACCATGCCTGCTTCAGCAGTGCAGATCACCGCAACTTTTGCGCCTAACGCTGCTCCTACTACTCGCCCCAAGCCCTCTGTGACCGTTGAACCGCACGAGAATCTTGACCCAGCAGCGAAAAATATCCTCACCATTACCGGTAAGGATTTTGTGGGAGATGCCGCGCGTAACGGTGTGTACGTGGTTGTCGGTGAAGAACGTGTGTGGAAGCCAGGAGAATACATCCACACCCAAGGCTTAGGTGAAGGCGAATTCCTTGCTTCCAGCTGGGTGACTCCCGAACAACTCCAAGCCAAAGATGGTGCCTTCACAGTGAAGCTCACTCTGGGCGCTAATAGTATGGACCGTTCCAAGACCTACTATGCAGGGACAATGGCCGCGCACGCTCTTGCTTTGACTGAGCGTTCCCTCGACCGAGCAGAAAAGCTCACATTCAACACGATCTCCTACGATCCCAACGTGATCTTTGCTCCGGATACCGTGACGGGAAGCCTGAGCAACGAAAGTGATGTTCGCGCTGAATGGACATACTCCGGACAAACCCCATCCCACGGATGGGACGTACGAATCGTCTGTGTAGAGAAGTGCTCCGATCCGCTGTATCAGAGCAAACAAAAGAGCATCAATGATCCCGACGCGCGCTCTGCCACCTTCACCGCGGTTCCTCATGGCGTATACACTCTTTCCGTTCGCTCCGCAGGATGGTACGGAAATGACTACAAGGAAACCGAATGGGTGGTTTCTGACAAGGTTTACGTAGGCGTGGATGCTTCCACTGACTCAAAGCCTGAACCGGAATCTCCTTCTGTGTCCCCGCAGCCTTCCCAGCCTGCTCAGCCAGAAACTCCTTCCGTAAGCCCGCAGCCTTCCCAGCCTGAGGACTCATCCACTACTCAGCCGGAAAACTCATTCACTACCCAGCCTGAGGACTCACATACCCAACCGTCCTCACCAGAGGCAGAAAATACCCCGGCAACACCCGCTTTTGTCCAACCAAGGCTCACCCTTGCGCGTACTGAAGTGGCAGCGGGAGAATCCTTAGAAATTGTCGTCTCAGGATTTATGCCCGGAACTGACGTGACCTTCGAGGCTCACTCTGATCCTCTCACCATCGGCACCATCACAGCCGATGCGCAAGGAATCGCACGCCTCACATGGAAAGTACCCGCATCCTTCCCTGCAGGTGAACACACCATACTCGCTACGGGTCTGGCCCGCGGCGCAGACGGCAAAGAACAGATGGTGACTTTATCCCAGAAGATCACCGTTGGAGCCGCAGAAGCAAAACACAACGGAGAGAAGAAAACCACTACCTCCCACGTGAACAGCGGACAACACCTCGCAGTCACAGGTGCCTCAACCCTGACGATCCTCTTAGGAAGCGGGATACTTGTCCTCGCAGGAGGAATCCTCACAAAGCGCCGTTTACAGGGCTGAAACTCCCCTGAAAAAGCGCGCTCCTGCGGGTTGGTCACGCACCACCCGCAGGAGCACCCTCCCGAAACTATGGAATCCTCGCCGCTCACTTAGGCCTTCCGCTCCGCATAAGCATCTGAGATACATGACGAACTTTTTGCAACGATTCAGCGCACACCGCCCCGCTGCCCCTTCCTTTTACACGGGGATACTCTGTGTTCTACTCGTATGCGTACCCGCTCTGGCAGGGTGCGCCAATATCGGTACTCTCAACGAAAACTACACCTCACAGTGCCAGAACATTCCTGCCTCCGAAGAAGCACGCATTCCTGTCCTTCCCCGTCCCGATCAACTCATCGCAGAACCAGCCCACTATCACGGCCCCACCACCGCTCGCACAGCAACACATGGGATAGTGCCAATCAGCGACAACCCGCTTCAATACCAAAAACTTCCCGTACACGTTGAATCCTCCGATGGGCCTATGCAGGAAATACGTGATACCACTCGGATTCTTGCCCTCAACCAAAACGGAGGCCTCGCTGCGGCCGTTGCTGCCCTAGGTTTTGGATGCTCCCTTATCGGCAAAGACACCTCAACAAACTTTCCCGGAACAGAACACCTGCCGCTGGTGACTAAAAACGGGCACGAACTGGACGCAGAATCCATCCTTGCTCTGCGCCCTACACTCATCATTACCGACACAACCGTTGGCCCCTACGACGTGCAACTTCAACTACGCCAATCAGGAATCCCCGTGGTGATGATACCCCATTCCTTCCACGAAGGAATCCAAGGAGTCGCCCCTCAAATCCGCGCGGTCGCGGCAGCCCTAGGAGTACCTGAACTAGGAGAACGGCTCGCACAACGTACCGATGAAGAAATAGCACGAACCGTTCAAACCATCGGAAAACTTGCCCCCACTGACCCTGCGAAAAAACCCCGCATTGTTTTCCTCTACGTTCGAGGAAAAAGCACCTACTACTGGTTCGGAGAAGGCTCAGGAGCAGATTCTCTTATCCGCGCCATTAGCGCCGTAGATGTCGCAGAAGAAGTAGGACTCAAAGGCATGGTACCAACAAATTCTGAAGCCCTGATACGTGCCCAGCCTGACATCATTATCGCCATGACAAAAGGACTGGAATCAGCCGGAGGACTGGAAGGATTTGTTACCCTCCCCGGAGTCGCCCAAACGCCAGCAGGACAAAACCGCCGCATCGTGGATATGAGCGACTACGAAGTGATGAGCTTTGGCCCACGGACAGCTGAAGTGATTGCCGCCCTCGCAACAGCCATATACGCGCCCGAAGCCGCAGAAGAAATACAGCGTGAAGCCTCCAAACCTGCTGCTGATTCTGACTCCTCAAACTCTGTATCTTCCGGCGCTACCTTCCCTTCCGCCCCCGGCTACGGCACGTACAATGCGCACTCTGCTCAGTCAGACTCGACCTCCACCGATGGAAAAGCGAGGTGAGGATGCTGATGAAAAAACGAATACCCCCCGCTTTTCTTGCCCTACTTCTTATCGTTGGCCTGTGCTGCGCGGTAGGAATCTCCGCAGTATATGGGCAGCTTATTATTCCAGCACGCGAAGTAGCAGGGAGCATCCTGCACACCCTGGGAATCCACTGGCTTCCAGAACCCTCCCACCCTTTCGGTAACGAAGCCCTATGGAACGTCCGCTTTCCACGTATCGCCATGGCCGTGATAGTTGGAGCCGCGCTCGCAGTTGCCGGAGCAATCATGCAGGGAATCTTCGGTAACCCTCTGGCAGAACCCGGGACCGTAGGAGTTTCCTCAGGCGCTGCCGTGGGAGCCTCATCCTCCATTGTTTTCGGATGGAACTTTCTTGGTGCCATGACGACACCTACCATTGCTTTTATCTGTGGTTTCGTCACAACAATGGGAGTCTATTTCCTCGCACGACACCACGGCCGTACTGAGGTGATTACACTCATTTTGACCGGTGTCGCGGTGAACGCTATCGCCGGAGCAATCATCTCGTTCATTGTTTTCCACGCGCCTACACATGCCAGAGAACAGATTGTTTTCTGGCAGATGGGAAGCCTCAACGGGAGTCTTTGGGAGCAAGTAGCAATCATTGCGCCCCTAGGAATTGTGGCTATCTGCGCCTCATTTTTTCTGGCCCGTCAATTGGACCTTCTCTCACTGGGAGAAAAAGCCGCAAGACACCTAGGAGTCAATGTTGAGATGCTGCGCCTGAGCGCAATGGGACTCGTTGCGCTACTCGTATCCGCAGCCGTCGCATTTGTTGGGATCATTGCTTTCGTAGGCCTTGTCGTCCCACACCTTTTACGTCTCCTTGTTGGCCCCTCTCACCGGTATCTTCTTGCCCTATGCGCGTTAGGCGGAGCTTTCCTCCTTGTTGTTGCTGATTTTGCCTCACGCACGCTGATTACTTTCGCTGATCTGCCAATCGGTATGCTCACCTCGCTGGTGGGCGGGCCTTTCTTCTTCTATCTTTTACGGCGTTCACGTACACGTTCAGGAGGGTGGGCCTGATGCTGAATCGACATCATCGCATCCCAGATACTCACCGTGTGGGGGAGCGCCTTGTTCGTGCGCGTCATCTGGAAGTGGAAATCGCTGGGAAACGCATTATTCACGACATTAACATTGACCTTTACGCGGGGGAAGTAGTTGCTCTTGTCGGTCCTAACGGCGCGGGAAAATCAACACTCCTTGCCGCACTCAGCGCAGATCTGCCTTTGAGTCGTGGGGAAGTGCTGATAAATGAGAGGGAAATATCTCGGTGGAATACGACTGAACTTGCTATGCGTCGCGCTGTTCTCCTGCAAAATATCGGTATTTCTTTCCCCTTCACCGTGGAAGAAGTGGTACGCATGGGGCGTTCTCCCTGGGCGGGAACACCAGCGGAAACACAAGACGAATTAATCGTCTCAGCCGCTATGCGTATGACCCAAGTGGAAGAACTACGTGAACGTTCCTACACCACTTTATCTGGGGGAGAAAAAGGCCGAGTAGCCTTCGCGCGAGTCCTATCGCAAGCAACACCACTCCTCTTTCTTGACGAGGCTACTGCAGCTATGGACATCCGCCATCAGGAAATGGTGATGGGAATTGCCAGAGACTACGCGCGCCAAGGGGGAGGCGTTCTTCTTGTCGTCCACTCCCTCGATGTTGCTGCAGCCTACGCCGACCGTATTATCCTCATGAAAGACGGCACTATCGTCGAAGAAGGAAAACCCCGAGACGTGCTGAAAGCTGAAACTTTGAGCACAGTGTATTCTCACCCGATCAGAGTTATAGAAGACCCTGACACCGCAAATCTCCTGATTATTCCTCAACGTCCTTTTTCGCCACTGTCCCCTAGCGATCATTCACCCAGCCACCACTGAAGGAGCACAACAAGTGAAAACCATGTATTCGCCTCGCCAGAAAGGAATGAGGACTCTCATAATTTCAGGGCTGGTAACTATGAGCACACTGCTCGGGCTTTTCTTCATGCCAGCTTCAGCGCACGCCGGAGGCCGGGTGAGCTACAGCATCGCTTCAGGAACACTCGCTGCAGACGCCCCCAGCGTTTTAGAAATAGCAGGATCAGGCTTCCAATCCGTGAAAGGAGGATTTGGCGGTATCTACGTCTTTTTCGGATGGGTAGATGATCCTTACGGGATGAGCTGGTCACCCAGCAATGGGGGCCTTACCGGCGTGAACTATCGCTACGCTTACGACGACGAAACCAACCCCGCAGGCTACCAGCTTTTTGTTGCTTTCCCGGGTTCTTCTACCTCTTTTGCAGCCAACGGCGGCCAGATTAATGCTGATGGAACCTGGAACGGTCAGCTCACGATTCCAGGAGCACAGTTCACCACCTACGATCGTTCAGGAAATGCCTCGCAGGTTGATTGCACCCAAGTTCAATGCGGAATCATTACAATCGGAGCACACGGACAAAAGAACGCCCATAATGAGAGTTTCACTCCCGTGAATTTCTCTACTTCCACCGCGCCCGCTCCCGCAGCGGCCCCCGGGGTTTCTCATGATACGACTACAGGAAATAACACTCAGAACACTACGGCAGAAAATAAAGAGAACACGAACGAGCCTCTTAAAGAAACCCCAGATAATGAGAGCAATATTTCTGAAGAAGACACAACTGGAGAGTCTGCCTCGCTCCCTGAGGACACCACGATAAGGAGAACAACGGCAACAAAGGACGCGGGAACTCCTTATGTGCAGGTGAGTGAAGATAATCGAGTCTCCACGTGGCTTCTTATTTTTTCCGCAGTAATTGCCGCTGCCACTCTTGTCTTTTTCGCCATAGGGACGGGCGCTTATCTGGCAATAAAAACTCTTATCGTGGGGATATCCCCTCAAGCTGCTCAGCGCGAGGAAGAACGCCGTAAAGTACGCGAGGAAAAACGTGAACAGCGCCCATCCCGCCGCAGCTACCGTCGCAGAGAATTAGAGAATGAGTCTGCTCCTTCGCTGTCTTTACCTCGAAGCAGTCAAGCGGAAGAAACCCGTGTCCTCCCCGCGTTAGAAGAAGTAAAAGACACGCACGCGCAGGCAGGGACAATGCCCAGCTTCTTCACAGATCAGGTGAAAGGAAAAGGGGAATGATTGAGGCAATGACACATGCTGTGAAGAAAGCCTGCTACATCTGTGCCGCCGCCATTCTGCTGGCTGGAAGCGGGTGGCTGCTCGCTCCTGCTCACGCTGAGGAAACACCTGCTCCTTCGGATGAGCAGGGGAGTAGTACTCCTCTTGAAGGCGTAAAAATACGGTGGGGAATGAATGACGAAAGTTCTTCAGCCTCTTTCAACCCGGGGACGTGCAATTTCCTGTCTGCGGGCACATCTGGAAGCAAAGGAAGCTCCGCGGTATGGACAGAAGCCGACGGTTTATACTCCTCACAAGACGGTCATGTTCGCATCGTTAAAGCGGATAGCAACGGCGGATGGACACAGGCTTCTTGGGCAACGCGTTGCCTTGACCGTAACGGTCGTCAAGTTGGCCTACAACCGATCGGGTGGACCACTCAGAGTGAGGTAGAAATATCTGAAGGAAAAGGTGAAGTCCGAAGTGACGGTTCTTTACGTGTGTCATGGACAGGAAGCTGGACGGTTGTTTACTACGGAGGAATGACCTACTGGAGTGCTAAAAACCCTGTTTTAACCTTGGATGCGCAGGGGAATGGGACACTTCGAGCAGTGGCATCAGGGTACGGAGCTGATCGGGAAAACACGCAGGAATGGAAAGCCATTCCTGAACAAGAAATCACTTTGGCGCAGCTACGTGGAGTTGATATGAGTGCTGCTCGCCGTGCGGGTGGTTTCAGCCATACTCCAGAATACGTGGGGGTTGCTATCCGCACGCCGAACGGAAGTGAAGCTCAGGCTCCTCGTACTGAACAAAACAAGGATTTTTGGGGATCTTTTCCTCAAGATTTTGTGGATTTTCAAGGGCTGACGGGGCAAGGATCCTACTGGTATTCTTCAAATGGTCAGCGTGACCGCGCGAAAGTTGCCTCCCCTGTGAATGTGTCATTTTCTTCCGCCTTTACCCTGCCTCCAGCGCAGAATGAGGGAAATCTGAGCGCACCTCAACCAAAAGATGAAGCGGATCCAGCCCAGTCAGCTCCTCCTGTTCCGCCGTCTGAAACTATTCCTTCCGATGCTCAGATGAAAGAAAACGAAGGAGCAGCGCACAATCCTCCCAACAACGCAGAGGCACGGAGCCAGAATTTTCGTCAGAACAAAGAAAAACCCGTAAACCCTGCCCAACAATCTTCGCAGAAAACACGTAATGCGGAGGAAGCCCAGAGTGACAAAACTTTAGGTTCTGAAGAAGCGAAGAAAAAGAAAACCAGCGAACCTGCTCGGGAAAAAAGGAATGAGACTTCTGCGCTACGTGCTCCAGAGCCTTGGAAAGACACTCCGGGACGTATCGCCCTTGGAGCAGGTACTCTGAGTGTAGCCTCAGCTTTGCCTGTATTGCTTGGAGTGCTGGTGAAACGCCGTCTTGCCTTGTAAGAAAATTCTGAACCGACGAAACTTTCGCACAGAAAGCATCACTGCGGGAAAGCTGACAGGCTATTGTGAGCAGAGACGGACGAATACTTTTACTTCACGGTGCGGAAAAATTTGTCCCACGGCACATCAAGTGGGGCATCTTGTGCCACTACCGAATAAAGGAAACGACAGAGCGGATACTCGTCTTCACCAATTATTCCGCGTTCAGTGAGCGGCCCCAGAGCCTGACCAATCACCTGAATCGCCGCAACACCTTCAAGAGTGACACCTTTCATGTAGCGTTCTTTCACCTCAGAGAAAGGAATACCTTCACCAACAAAAGCTCCTGCTTTGACGTTACGCCCACCCATCGAGGTCACGAACATGTCGCCAACCCCTCCTAAACCGTCAGCGGTATGTGGATTGCCGCCCATGAGTTCAATAAACGAACGTAACTCCATTTGACCTTGAGCGAATATGGCGGCTCCGTAGTTGTACATAACGTAACGGTCATTTTCTTTCCCCGCTTTGCGCAGGAGCCCCTGAGCAAAACCAGCAGCGAAAGCGTACACGTTCTTTGTTGCCGCACCAGTTTCATGGCCTACGAAATCTGTGGAAGTCCACACATGGTAGTAATCTGTGCGGAAAAGGTCAGCAAGATACTCCACATCCTCAGCATGACGGCCACAAAAAACCACGCAAGTATCGTGATGAACAGCCAGTTCACCGGCAATTGAAGGACCAACAATTGCATTCCACGAAATCTGGTCAGCAAGGTGAGGATCAAAATAGGAACGAATAACATCAGGCAAAATATGAAGCGTCCCATCTTCGTCGGCACGCATCCCCTTAGTGACACACAAGAGTTTCTGGCCGGGTTTCATGAAGGAGGCTAGCTGCTGACCGGCCCACTCAATGCCAAAAGAATTCACGCCGCACATCACAACATCAGCATCAGCGATAACATGAGCGGCATCTTCAAGCTGGAAGGCTGTGACACCCTCATTCACGTGAAGGCCAAGATCTGGGTGAATTCCACTTTTTTGAATTGAATCAATAATTTCCCGATCAAGGAAAGTGCCGATCAGACGGACCTCATTCCCGTTCTCTGAGGCTGGGAACGAAAGAGCCGTAGCCATGATGCCGGTTCCGAGAACAGCTATTTTTGCCATTGTTGTCCTTTCAACATGCGGCGGCCCTTGGAGCCTGTTTCAATAATCTCAATGCTGACCATATACCTTCTGGTAGCGTTCATAGAGCGTATCAGTGTGTTTTTGAGCAACAGGAATCGGGGTTCCTAACTGTTCAGCGATTGCGACAGTTCGTGCAACTTCCTCCACCATGACAGCGGCTTTCACTGCTGCCTCGCCATTTTTCCCTATGGTGAAAGGGCCATGATTAGCCATGAGCACGGCAGGGGAACGTGAATCTTTCAGAGTCTCAACGATGCCGCGCCCAATAGAATCATCACCAATAATTGCGAAAGGCCCTACGGGAACTTCACCGCCAAATTCGTCGCTCATCATTGTGAGTACACATGGAATTGGACGATGGGCAGCGGCGAAAGCTGTGGCATATGTGGAATGAGTATGCACAATGCCACCTACTTTACTCATATGACGATAAACGTAGGCGTGGGCCGCTGTGTCAGAAGATGGTGAAAGCTCGGAAGGCGTGCCGTCATCAATTTTTTCTCCATCACATGTGCAAACGACCATTGTTTCTGCGCACAGCTCATCGTAACGCACACCTGAAGGTTTGATAACAAAAAGATCAGTGCCTTCCACTCGTTCGGAAACATTTCCGGCTGTCCACACGACAAGGTTATTGGCGGGTAACTCGCCGTGGAGACGAGCTACCCGTTCCCTTGTTGCGTGGACGCGTTCCTGAATATCTTCAGGTAATTCGCTAAGCCGGATCACTTCACGTCCTGAGCCTCATCGGGGTTTTCGGCTTCAGATTCAGCAACCGCACGGTCCCGGAATATGCGAGCGCGAATATCTTTGAGGCGATGCATAGGTGATTCTCCCTGTGTGTAGCGCCCAAAGTAATCGTGTAGTTCCTTGTAGATCGCGTAGATTTCATCGTATTTAGCTGAATCTTCAAGGTGAGGCGTGTACGCATTTTTCTGTACGTGAGCCATTGCGTCGGCAGCAGAGAAAATGTCAGGGTAAATTCCGGCTGCGACGGCCGCAAAAATTGCTGAACCGAGCGCTCCAGCTTGATCTGAGGTGGAAATAGTGACTGGGCGACGAGTAACAGTGGAAAGGAGCTGCATGTAGAACTTATTTTTCAGCAGACCACCTGCAGCAACGATTTCATCGACTTTGATACCGTGCTTCTCGAAGTTGTCAATGATGACTCGACAACCGAAAGCTGTTGCTTCAAGTAAAGAACGGTAGATTTCTTCAGGACGTGTCGTAAGCGTTTGGCCCATTGTCAGGCCGGATAAACGCGCGTCTGCAAGGATAGATCGGTTACCATTGTGCCAATCGAGGGACACAAGCCCGTGTTCGCCTACTTCTTGGTCTTTTGCGAGTTCAACAAGGAGCTGGTGGACTGAGATGCCTTTCGCATCAGCTTCGTCCTTGTAGCTTTGGGGTACACAGTTGTCAACGAACCAAGCGAAGATATCACCTACAGCCGTTTGACCGCCTTCAAAACCCCAGTAGCCATCTACAGCGCCACCGTCAACGATTCCGAAAACTCCGGGACAGTCACTGTATTTTTCACTGTTCAAAACGTAACAGCAGGAAGTGCCAAGAATGGCAGTGAGCTGTGCGGGACGAACAGCATTCACACCAGCTACTACGACGTGGGCATCAATGTTTCCGGCTGCGACGGCGATACCTTCAGGTAATCCCATCAGATCAGCAAATTCTTTGTTCAGACCGCCGACTTTACCGCCGAGAGGCACAATCGGGTAGTTCATTTTGTCGGTGAACATTGTGCCAAAGCCCGGTTTGACGGCTTCAAGGTACTCGTAGGAAGGGAAAGCACCGTCTTGGAGCATGCGCTTGTAACCTGAATCGCCGGCGGCACCTGTGAGACGGCCAGTCATTTTCCATGTGAGCCAGTCCAAGAGGTTGACGATGTAATCGGTTGCCTCGTAAACATCGGGCGCCATTTCAAATACTTCGAGAACTTTAGGTAAAAGCAGTTCGGAGGAAAGTACGCCACCGTAGCGTGAAAGCCAGTCTTCGCGGCGAGCCTGAGCTACTTGGACTAGGCGGTTTGCTTGGTCTTGTGCGCCGTGGTGTTTCCACAGTTTAACGTAGGCGTGAATATTGTTTTCAAAACCGGGTTTTTCGCACAGGGGTGTTCCTTCTTTATCTGTGAAGAACACGGTTGCTGAGGTCGCGTCTACGCCAATGCCGACGATATCTTTAGCGTCAATTCCGGCATCTTTTATTGCTGCGGGCACGGATTCGCGGAGTACTTTGATGTAGTCAGCGGGGTTTTGTAAAGCAAATTCGGGGGGAAGCTGCTGGTTGTCGCCAGCAGTGAGGGTGCGGTCCATCACGCCGTGAGGGTATTCGGTGACGTGAGTGCCTACCTGCTCTCCATTTGCGGCATCAACAATGACGGCGCGGCCGGAGAGGGTACCAAAATCAATACCGATGAGGTATTTCTTGGACATTGTTATCTCCTTTGCAAAAAGTAAATGGGTGCGTTGAAATCAGGCTTCTGGGTGGCGGTGCTGTCCCCAGAAACCGTCCTTGGAGAACAGGTGTTCAATGATCTTGTCGTAAATACCTAAATCAACCAGAATGTCAAAGACCGTGTAACGGTCACGGATCATTTGGGCTTTGATGTGGGTTTCACGGAAACGATCCCAGTCGATTTTGATGAGTTCAGGGTGGTAGGGTGCTCCCACGGCTTTGAGGCGTGCCATGACATCAGATGGAGACATGAGTTGTGCTTTGCAGCGTTCACGCAGTTCGGGCCATTTTTCTTTGAGAAGGTTGATTCGGTCAACGAGTTCTTCGCCTTCGATGCGTTTTGTGAGGCTGTGGCGTAATGCTTCGTCTTGCATACGAGGTTGCAGGAGGGATCGTACTTGAGTTTCGATTTCTTCTGGTGTTTTTACGCTGGCAAGAGCATGTTCAATATCGAAGTCGTCGGCTTCCATTGCGAGGAATTCTTCCCAGATGGCACATGAGGCGATTGTGCCGATTCCGACCTTAAAGCCGTGAGAGAGCGGTGGTTCCCAATCTAAACCGTGGCCTTCCATTTCCCACGTGTGGGAGAATTGGTGGCCTGCACCTGAAGCTGAACGTGAGGACTGGCCGGCTTGCATAGCCAGACCTGACATGAGATTGCCTTCCATGAGGTTTTCGATGCTCTTTTTGTCGCCTTGAGCAATGGCTTCAGGGTCAGCTAAAGAATCACGCAGAGGCCCTTGCACCATATTCCACACGTATTCGTTGATGGCTTCGATACCTAAAGCGTCTGCGAGTATCCAGTCAGCTCCGGCGGGTATTTTTTCAATGAGGTCGCCGTATCCGGTAGCGATGAGGCGTTGAGGTGAATTGCATACGACCTCTGTGTCAGCGATAAGGCCGGCGGGCGCTGGGCATGAACGAGTGATTTTGAAACCGTCGCGCGCAATCGAGGCGCCAAAAGCTGCGAAGCCATCTACTGAGGGAGCAGTACAGACATTCATGTATTCGCGTCCGAGTTCACCGGAAGCGAGTTTGGCGATGTCGTTGAGGGATCCTGAACCGATTGAACATACGATTGCCTTCTCAAAGGGACGGATGTATTCGCGTAGGATTTCGACGTTTTCGTAGCCTGCGTACAGGGTGGGTGTGCCGGGGAAAATGTAGGGTTCGTCAGCGAATTCCACATTTGCGGCTTGAAGGGATTGAATAACTGCTTCGCCTGTTGCGGCAAAAGTGTTGCCATCAGCGACTAGGAGTACTTGTGCGCCTGGGAATAGTTTGGCAAATAGGGTACCGGTTTGTTTTGTTACGTTATCACCGAAGATGATGTCGCGGGTTTCGGTTGCGGTGGTGAGTGCTTTCTCAATTAATTCACTCGACATTTGTGTATCTTTCTTCTTTGCTGGGTGTGTGAAATGTGTTTATTGAATTGGGGTGCTGTGTGGGAGGCTTGGCTTTTCCTGTTGCGGTGGTAGCTGCGGCAGGAAAAGGCGAGGCATGTTTCATGTGGCGCGTGCTGTTTTAGTTATCGCTGTCTTTCCAGCCCCACTGGTCGCGGATTTGCTGAGGAATAAGATGATCGATCCGGTCGAGAACGTAGGTTGGTTGCTGGGATTTGTCTAGCGCTTCGGCTTCTTCGAGAGTGGAGTCTCCTGTGAGTAAAAGGCAGGAGTACATTCCTGTTTTTATTGCCATACCAATGTCGGTGGTGAGCCGGTCACCCACCATGATGCAACGGGCAGGATCAACATTGAGGCCATCAATAGCTGCTGAGAGCATAATGGGTTCAGGTTTTCCCATGTTGGCTGTGAGTGTGGTGCCGGTGCATCCGGTGATGGCTCCGACGATTGCTGCCGCGTCGGGTTCTCCGCGTCCTCCGGGGAATGGGCAGTAACGGTCGGGGTTGGTTGTGATGAGGAATGCGCGTTTGTGGTACCAGATAGCATCGAAGGCGATCTGGAGTTTACGGTAATCGAAAGTGCGGTCGTAGGAGGCGATAACGATGTCGATTTCTTGCGGGTTTTCGCTTATTTTGATTCCTGCGTCGCGTAGGGCCTTTTTGAGGGGTTCTTCGCTGATGGGGAAAACGGTAGCGTTTGGGTGGTGTGCTGTAAGCCAGCGCACGGTGGTTACTACGGTGTTAGCTATTTCGTTGATTGGTGTGGGGATGCCGAGTTTTTTGAGTTTGTCGACGTAAAGTTCGGGATCTTTGGTGGGGTTATTTGAGAGGAAACGTACGGGCCTACCGAGTTCACGTAGCCCTTCAATGAGGCGTTTGGCACCGGGGAGCAGGTCGTCCCCGAGGTAGATCGTGCCATCCATATCAAAGATGTATGCGTCGTATAGCTCAGTAGGAGCCGTACGTTTCATCGTCTCAACCTTTCTGTGTGTGAGTGGAAATGGGTGCTGTCATTTTGTAGGGAAAGCTCTGGTATCAGAGCAAAGGATCGGGTTTAGGCAAAGAGGGCAGCTAAGCTGACGACCGCGGTGTTACATATCCAGATGGCGGCAGCTGGTGGATCAATGTGTGAGGTGCCGCGTGAGTGCCATATGCGTGCGAAGCATTCGCCGGCGAACATGGTGACGACACCGGCAATTGCTGAGATCACAAGCGTGATGAGTACTGCGCTTTCGTTTGCGTGGAACCATGCGCCAAGTCCTTCGGTGGCGGTGAAGGATCCGCCGACGATGGGGAAGAACTGTATGGCAGCAAGGCCAGCAATATTTGTTGCGTGGTGTTGAACCGGCATGTTGCGGTTGGTGATGAGGAAAAGGATGATAACGGCTGAAATACCGAAAGCGAAGGTGTTTGCTGAGGATATGGCAACTGAGCCGTCGAGTCCGCGTGCGGTGAGTGAGCTAGAAACCATTGAGGCGAGTACTAAGGAAACCGCGCCAGCTGCTGTGCCGAAGGAAAGGCCGATTGCGCTGAGTTGTCCTGGTTTTTCTTGCCAACGTAGCCATTGTGAGCCGAAGTCGTCGCTTGGAGCAATCTTTTGCGCGAAAGTTCCTGAGCGGCCTTTGAGGTTGTGGAGTGAACCTTTGAAAAGGCCTTTCCCGGGCAGGCCGCCGAATAGGAGGCGAGCAGTAATACCGGAAAGGAGGACGGTGAGGGCAATGGAGTCGGTGTGAGAGCCAAACCAGGGGATGTAGGTGATGGCGATTTGAACGATGTGTCCGCCTGCACCAAAAAGTGCGCCTACCCAGAGCACGCTGGGTTTGCCTAGGCCAGCGAGAGGGGAGTTCACATCTTTGCCGTTATCCATGTGGCCTTTGTAGGCGGCGTAAATGGCTGCGGCGACACCGCCAGCAAAGACGATGTGGGGACCCATGAATGGGCCGAATGCAATGTAGTCGAGGCTGAAGGTGCTGCCGGTGGCCACGACGATACCCCATGATGCGAGTACGACGAAGCCTGTGAGGATGAAACCGTAGTTAGCGCCGATTGAGGCACCGAAAGCACCTCCGGCTAATGCTACGAGTAATCCGATACAGAATACTGTGAGCGAGGTTGTTAACATCATTGTTCCTTAATCTCTGGTGATTGCGGGTGTGCCGCATGTGATCTGAAAATGAGATTGTGTGTTCGTTGTGCAGCTTTGCACGTGGTGTGGGAAAGAAGTTTTCAGTCTTCGTATGCGCACAAAATGTCTACGTTGGTTTTTGAATGTGATGAGGGGTCGAATGTGTATCCGAGGAATTCGCCTGCGAGTCGGCGGGCGAGTTCAAGGCCGATGACGCGCTGGCCAAGGCAGAGTATTTGAGCGTTATTTGACAGGACAAGGCGTTCAACAGAGAAGGAATCGTGGGCTGTTGAGGCGCGAATACCTTTGACTTTGTTGGCTGACATGGCTACGCCCATACCTGTGCCGCAGACGAAAATTCCGCGGTCGGCTTCGCCGTCGGCAATTTTACGGGCTGCTGTGACTGCGATGTGCGGGTATTCCTTTGTGTCGTCGGAAGCAAGTACGCCGGCGTCAATAACTTCATCGACGCGAGGGTCGCTTTCTAGGTCTTTTTTGATGGCTTCTTTGTAGTCAAAACCTGCAAAGTCTGAGGCCACTACAATTCGATACCCCATGGTTTGTCCCTTCCTTGCGACATGTGTGTGATCTGTGTACCGCGCTGAGTGGTTTACTTCCTCCTGCGGATTGAAATTAACATATATCATGTTAAGAACATCGTGCAAGCTGTTTCTTATTTTTTCAAGGCAGGGATGTGTGTGCGATTCAAGGATTCTTTTCTTATTGTGCTACTTTGATATAGATATTGTTAAACTGTAAATTATGAGCAATCCTCACTAGAATTATTGGACGTTTATTATTCTAGAATGTAATCTAGCTCATAGTTTTATTGTATAGATTTTTATGTGAAGTCTGTGAATTTCTCCGGATTTCTTCGTGTTAGTTGTGAAAATGTGAAAAATTTTTGTGAGGCTCTGAAATTTTTGTTCACCTAATCCTCCGCTGTGAAATTAGGGATTATCAGGTGGGAATATTCGGTAAAAATCGCTAAAATTCAAAGAAAAATCATGTTTTTTGCAGATTCTTGCATGCGAAAAATTTGCTGTCTAATAGGGTTTTACTTCGTGCTCTCGGCGCATAAGTCTTTGTTTCAAAGCATGAATCTCAACTTATTATCAATTGACACTGTTAAATTTATCAGTCATGATGTGATTTCGAGACGTTGTTGTTTCACGTGAGTCAGATATGTGAACAGGCTCAGCACAGCTTCAAGACGGTGAACCTCCACCTGAAAGTTTCGTGAGCACGTGCAAAAGCCAAACGAGCTCAGCACTGAGTGCAGAAAGCCTTGAGCTTTTCTTGCACGCAGACCTTTATCAATACCTGACAACTCAAGGGAGAGTCACATGCATAACACCGAAGGACCATACCTGCTTGGCATTGATTTCGGTACAGAATCATGCCGCGTCGCTATTTGTGACCTTAATGGTCATCCCCTCACTTTTGCTGCCACTGCTTATCGCACCTACTACCCTCGTCCAGGCTGGGCCGAACAAAAGCCTGAAGACTGGTGGCAAGCACTCCAAGCATCCACTCACAAAGCACTTGCTGCAGCAGGAATCCCTACCTCATCAATTGCAGGAATCTCCTATGACGCCACCACATTGACGATGGTTGTCATGGATGAAAAAGGTGAAGAACTGTGCCCCGCCATCATGTGGATGGACGTGCGCGCCACCGAACAAGCCAAACGCGCTGAGCAATCTGAATCAGTTGCCCGCCTATATAACGGAGGCGGCACTTCCCCTGCAATCGCTGAATGGCTTCCCTTCAAAGCTGCATGGCTACGTGAAAATAAGCCAGAAATCTGGGCAAAAGCCGCTCATATCGTTGATGCCCCAGACTGGGTGACCTACAAGCTCACCGGCGAATGGACAATTAACATTAACTCTGCTGCTCACCGCATGTACTACAACCGCGATCGCGGCGGTTGGCCAGTAGATTTCTACGAAACCATTGGGTGCGGTGACATTTTCGACAAACTTCCCGCACGTGTTGAGGATATCGGCCGACAGATCGGTACCCTCGGCCTTATTCCAGCACAGTTACTTGGGTTGCGTCCGGGTATTCCGGTTGCTCAAGGTCCAGCAGACGCATGGGCTGGTCAGATCGGTCTTGGCGTACTCAACCCTGGTTCAGCAGCACTAATCACTGGTTCCTCCCATGTGCTTTCAGCTCAATCAGCCACAGAAATCCATGGCAAGGGCTTCTTTGGTGCTTACACTGATGGTGTTGTTCCTGGTCAATACACTGTTGAAGGTGGCGGAGTATCCACAGGTTCAGTACTCAAATGGTTCAAAGATAACTTTGCTGCTGATCTTGTCGCCGCGGCAGAAAAAGTCGGCTTGAATCCTTACAAAGTACTTGACGAACAGGCTGCGAATATTCCTCCTGGCTGTGATGGTCTGGTCATCAATGAATACTTCCAAGGCAACCGCACACCATATTCAGATTCTCGGGCACGCGGAATTATTTCGGGCCTTTCCCTCATGCACACTCCAGCGCATATCTACCGTGCCATCATGGAAGCAGTATGCTACGGAACCGCGCACAATATTAAGGCTATGGAAGCAGCTGGATTCTCCATCAACAAGATGGTGGCCTGCGGTGGCGCAACAAAGAGCCGCGACTGGATTCAGATGCACGCTGATGTTTCCGGTGTGCCTATCAGCCTTACTGAGGTGGGTGACGCTGTTGCTTTGGGTACCTGTATGGCAGCAGCGGTAGGCGCAGGTTTCTACAGCGATCTGCAAGAAGCCGCTCAGCATATGGTTCACGAAATTGATGTGCTTGAACCAAATCAAGAGCTACACGAGGAATACCAGTTCTTCCTTGGACGCTACATGGATAACTACGCTGCACTCCAAGAATCAATTCATAAGACAGTAGACCATTTGGCCTGACCTGAGTTCTGCGTATTTTTCACTGAGGGGATCACTTGATGCCTCTCATATGCGGGAAAGACGTAAGCACTGAGAAAAAATAATGGGGGAGGGGATCGGGTTTTCCGGTTCCCTCCCTTATATTGCGACGCGCATTAACGTGCCACCAAAATATTGACTTTTTCTTTTTCAAGTGTGGCAATGATTTTCTCTGGTGTGTGCGCATCAATGACAACATGCGTAAATTCTTGAAGCGTGGCGAACTCATAGAGTGCGCGTCGAGTAAATTTCGTGTGATCGACGAGGAGAATCTTATTTTCAGCGGAATCGAGCATAGCCCGTTTAATCTCAGCATTTTCCTGGTAAGGATGGAAACAAGAAAAACGAGAAATCCCCGATGTTGAAATCACACAAAAATCAGCATGAAGGGAACGAATGAAACCGGTAGCCGCATTTCCCATGAGTGCACGTGACCACGGCTGATATTCGCCACCTGTTACGACGAGCTTATTGGAATGGCTTTGAGCAACTTCAGAGGCTACAAGTAAGGAATTCGTGACCACGGTGATAGAAGCCTGATCGCCTAGAGCGCGAAGCAGCCACACTCCAGATGTGGAGTCGTCAAGCATCAGTGAACTACCTGCGGGGATGAGTGATACCGCGGCTGAAGCCACTGCTCGTTTGGCAGCCGAGGATTGTTCGAGGCGAAATTCAGCATCAGCTTCATGTAAGCCACTTGCTACCGCAACAACTTGGCCCCTGTGACGTTGAAGGATACCGCGTTCTTCCAAAATAGCAATATCACGATAGATCGTCATAAGGGATACGTCTGTCAGCTCTGCAAGGCGTTCCACGCTGGTCGTGCCGCCTTTAATTACAGCTTCAGCGATCATGAGTTGACGTGAGCGAGGGCCGTCCAGATGAGGGTTACCACCGCCTAATGGATTTTCATACACGGTGGCATCTTGTTCCTTCGCCGGTTTTTCTGATGTCATTATCCTCTCCCAACCGAAAATCGGTGTTGGGTACCTGCGCTCACTTGTACATATCTGAAAAGTGGTCGCCGCCTAAAAACGAATAACCACTTTCGTTTACGCGAGAGGTCGTTTGCAGTACAACGCGCCCTCACGAACTTCCCTCAGCTTATCAGTCTGAAAGAGCGGGGCAAAACGTGGAGCTCTTATGACATGCGTGGGACAATAAAACAATGAAAACGACGCAACAGGCGCGCAATTCTGCTGAAGGATACATCACCATTGCTGCTACACCTATTGGTGATATCGGTGACGCATCCCCCCGATTCGTACATGCGCTAGCGCAAGCAGATATTGTTGCTGCGGAAGACACCCGCCGCCTTTTAGCTTTAGCTCACCGGTTAGATGTACGAGTAGTCGGTTCCCTCATAAGCTTGCACGATCACAACGAGAAAGACCGCGCACATAGCCTTGTTGCTCAAGCGCAGAACGGTGCTCATGTTCTGCTTGTTTCTGATGCGGGAATGCCGACAGTATCTGACCCCGGATATCGAGTAGTCAGTGAAGCCGTGGAAGCAGGGGTGCGAGTCACAGCCTTGCCGGGTCCTTCGGCTCCCGTGACGGCTTTAGCTGTTTCTGGCCTGCCATCAGATCGTTTCAGTTTTGAGGGGTTCCTACCCCGTAAAGAAGGTGAAGCCCAACGTTTCCTTGACGGGCTCGCACGAGATTCTCATACGCTCATATTCTTTGAATCTCCGCGGCGACTCCACCAGAGCCTACAGAAGATGGCACAAGCTTTTGGCCCACAACGCCGAGCAGTGATCTGTCGTGAACTGACGAAAAGCCATGAAGAAATTATCCGAGGAGATCTGGAAAGCTTAATTGCGGCCACAGAAAATGACGTACTCGGTGAAATCACTATTGTTGTTGAGGGCTATCGTGGCATGGCTGATCCTGCAGATCATGTGGGCGCTGTTCTTGCCCTTGCTGCTGAAGGTATGCGACTGAAAGAGGCCGCAGGTCAGGTTGCTCAGGCTACGGGGGCAAGAAAAAATGACCTATATCAGGCGGCACTAGCGCATCGAGATTTGTCGTGAACAAAAGTGCTCATAGTGTACTGATAAGCGGAAATGCCATATTTTAGAACGAACAGCGCTACTGGAAAGCAATACTTCACAATAGGCAGGTGTGTCCCACATACGCATATGCGGACACAGTGAATACAAGGAGATTGGAATGCCTGACAGCGGCACGCCTGCAGAGCGTCATACATTGAAGCGCACATTGCGTACACGACATTTAACGATGATTGCTATCGGCGGTTCGATAGGCACTGGCCTTTTTGTTGCTTCCGGTGAAACTATCTCCACAGCCGGTCCTGGTGGCGCTCTGGTGGCTTACACCTTGATTGGTTTCATGGTGTACCTGCTGATGCAGTCTCTGGGTGAAATGGCGACATATTTACCAGTGGCTGGCTCTTTTGGGGAGTATGGGACACGTTTTATTAGCCCAAGTTTTGGTTTCGCTTTGGGGTGGAATTATTGGTTTAACTGGGCAATTACGGTGGCAGCAGAATTGTCAGCAGCGGCGCTTGTCATGAAATTCTGGTTTCCGGATACTCCCGGCTGGGTTTGGTCAGCGCTCTTTTTGGCAGTCCTTATTCTGTTGAATGCGCTGTCGGCGCGGGCCTACGGGGAAGGTGAATTCTGGTTTGCTTTTATTAAAGTAGTGACTGTTATTGTATTCCTTGTCCTCGGGTTGTTGGTGATCCTCGGTATTCTTGGTGGAGAATCACCGGGTTTCGTTCACTGGGTTGAAGGGGATGCGCCTTTTGTGGGCGGTGGAATGGGGATCCTCGCTATTTTTATGGTGGCGGGTTTCAGTTTCCAAGGGACTGAGCTTGTAGGGGTTGCCGCTGGTGAGGCTGATAATCCTTCTCAGACAGTGCCGCGAGCTATTCGTACGATTTTCTGGCGTATTTTGCTGTTCTATATTGGGACGATCGCTGTCATTGGTTTCTTGATTCCTTACGCTGATCAGAATTTGTTGAACTCTGAGATTTCAGATATTTCAGTGTCTCCTTTTACTTTGGTATTTCATCGTGCGGGGATTGCTGCTGCTGCGGCGGTGATGAACGCGGTGATTTTAACGTCGATTCTTTCTGCTGGTAATTCGGGTCTGTATGCTTCTACTCGCATGTTGTACGCTTTGGCTCAACGCGGTTCGGCGCCAGCGGTATTTGGCCGCACAAATAAGTACGGTGTTCCTGTTCTTGCTTTGGCTGCGACTGCGGCAATTGGTGCTATTTGTTTCATTTCCTCATTAATCGGTGATGGTGCGGCCTATACGTGGTTGGTGAATGCTTCAGGTTTGGCTGGCTTTATTACGTGGATGGGTATTGCTTGGTCGCATATGAAGTTCCGTCAGGCTTTGGCGGTTCAAGGTTTTGATGTTGCGCGTTTGCCTTATCGGGCGCGCTTGTATCCTGCGGGTCCGATTATTGCCTTGGTGATGTGTGCCATCGTGGTTGTGGGGCAGAACGTAGAGGCGTTGCTAGGAAATGCTGATATGACAGCTTTACTGTCCAGTTATATTGGTTTGCCATTGTTCTTATGCGTGTGGCTGATACATAAAGTTGTTACCCGACAGCCAAAGGTTGATCCAGCGCAGGCAGATTTAACCTCTGTTGGCCAGTAGAAATTAACGGACGTAGGTCCTTTATATCCCCTTTACAAGAGCGCGTGTTGCGTTGTTTTGTTAAGGGGATTGCTGTTTTTGGCCTATAGTCCCTGTTTTTAGGTGGCGTTTCCTGAAAAAAGTAGGTAATATTTCGGGTACCCGAAAAATTACGAAAGAGGTATCGTGCGTACATTTTCCCGCATCCGCGCAACCGTCGTGAGCACCATATCCATTGCAGCCCTTTTCCTTGCTGCATGCAGCTCAATAAATACAGCACCATCTGGCACACAAAGCGCCACACCCACAGGCGATAAACCAACAGTGGCCACCACATTCACAGTCCTCGCAGATATTGCACGCAACGTCGCTGGTGAATACTTGGACATTGTCTCTATCACCAAAGAAGGCGCAGAAATCCACGGATACGAACCCACACCGGGGGATATCGCAAAAGCCTCAAAAGCCCGCCTTGTCATCGACAACGGCCTTGGCCTTGAATTATGGTTTGAAAAATTTATCGCCGAAGCAGCCGTCCCACATATCGTGGCCTCTCAAGGAGTCCCCTCGATTCCTATTGCTGAAGATGCCGCTCAAGGGCACGACAACCCCCATGCCTGGATGTCACCAACGCACGTAAAAACCTACGTTGATAATATGGCGCGCGCATTTGCTGACATTGACCCAGAACACGCGCAGGCATACCGAAACAACGCTGAAACCTACAAAACAAAACTCGACAAAGTGCGCACAGACCTCATTGATACCCTCTCTGTTCTACCCGAAAACCAACGCGCATTAGTTACCTGTGAAGGCGCATTCAGCTACCTCGCAAAAGACGCAGGACTCACTGAAAAATACCTGTGGGCAGTAAACGCAGAAAACCAAGCAACCCCAGGGCAAATCGCCTCAGCCATTGAATTTGTGAAAGAACACAACATTCCCGCAGTATTTTGTGAATCAACCGTTTCAGACGCCCCCATGCAACAAGTCGTCGATGCCACCGACGCGCAATTTGGTGGAGTACTCTACGTCGATTCCCTCAGTGATAAAAATGGTCCGGTTCCTACCTACCTTGACCTGATTACACACGATGCTCAACTCATCGCTCACGCCCTTACCGGAGCAAAAAATTGACCCAGACAACGCCTACACAAGAGCACACAGCTCTAAAAGTGACACACCTATCTGTTGACTACGGTGACGTACACGCATTAGATGATGTCAATTTGACACTGCAATCTGGAAAGCTGTGTGCTCTTGTCGGTGTGAACGGGTCAGGTAAATCAACCCTCCTGAAATCCATACTCGGACTCGTCAAACCAACCACCGGAACAATAACCATCGGCGGTTTGAACCCAGCTCGAGCACGAGCTGCCGGAAGAATCGCTTACGTACCTCAAAACGAAGATGTCGATACCACCTTCCCCATCAGTGTCGAAGATATTGTGATTTCTGGTCGTCAAAGACATATGGGCTTCCTACGACGCCCCCGAAAAGCAGATAAAAACGCAGTCGATCAAGCAATAGAAATGGTCGGCCTAACAGACCTACGGCACCGACAAATTGGTGCCCTCTCTGGCGGCCAAAGAAAACGCGCTTTCGTTGCCCGAGGCATAGCGCAAGACGCGCAACTCCTACTCTTTGACGAGCCTTTCGCTGGAGTAGACCACGCTTCAGAACAAACAATCCGTACACTCATGCGCGGCTTGGCCACACGTAATAAAACACTGCTAGTAGCCACACATGACCTCGCGGGACTATCCACTTTCGCAGATGAAGCACTCCTGCTCGCCGGCAGAGTCCTCATCCACGACACTCCAGATATTGTCTGTACCCCAGAAATCCTCGCACAAGTTTTCGGAATCGTCGCTAACAAAAGCACGTCGAATTCCACAGAAAACTAAAAACTCAAGAAACGTCGATACGTGCTCTCACAATGGCTGCATGCAGCACCCCAAAAAACAGAGCACACGAAAAACGACGAGGAAAAGCATGCTCCACGCGATACTCATTGACTACATCATCGAACCTTTCAGCTACGGATTCATGACACGTGCCCTAGTAACTTCTATGGCCGCCGCACTGGTATGCGCCTTACTTTCATGCTGGCTCATACTGGTCGGATGGTCCCTTATGGGTGATGCTGTATCCCACGCCGTCTTACCTGGTGTTGTCTTGGCCTATATCCTTGGAATTCCTTTCGCCATCGGCGCTTTTATCTCGGGAGCCTTATCGGTGGCCCTCATCGGAATTGTTAAACAAAAAACACGCATCCGCGAAGATGCTGCAATAGGCATTGTCTTTACTATTTTCTTTGCGACAGGCCTGCTTCTTGTCTCTATCACACCCAGCCATGTTGACCTCACACACATTATTTTTGGCAACATCCTTGGTGTCCTCACAAAAGACATGATTCAAGTCATCATCCTCTCACTGGCTGTCGCAACAGTCCTGATTCTTTTGCGCAAAGACCTCATCCTCAACGCCTTCGACCCCGTTCATACTTTCGCAGTAGGACTTTCCCCTAAACGCCTCAACGCATTTCTCCTCGGTGCGCTCGCGGTGACAACAGTGGTTGCCTTACAAGTCGTCGGCGTCATCCTCGTCGTCGCCTTACTTATCATCCCAGGAGCAACTGCGCGCCTACTCACAGATCGTTTCGGACGGATGCTTGTCATCGCCCCAGTATTTTCCATCGCATGCACATTTATTGGAATACTCGTGAGCTACCACAAAGACGTTGCCTCAGGAGCCATGATCGTTATTGTCCACGGTATCGGATTTTGTATCGCGTGGCTGCTTTCCCCCAGAGTGGGCCTGTATCGAATAATGAAAAACCGTTCCCTCGCCCGCAAACGTATGAGGGAAACAGTATCCGCCACCTCGTAAAATGCAGGGGATACCCCAGTGAAATACCTGAAACATACCCTAAAGCGGCTTGGGCCTGCCTCCGTAATCTTCCCTGAAATGCGGCCACCCTGCTTACCAGCGAGCATCACACGAACGAACTAGCGCAACACCGCGCTCACACATAACACGAGAAGCTTTTTCCCCAAGCTCAGGGGTGACCGGAACCGTCAAATCAGAAAACACTCGCACAGAAAACCCATATTTCACCGCGTCACACGCAGTCTCACATATACAATGCGACTGAGCTAAACCAACAATATCCACATGAGTGACGCCTGCCCCAGTCAGCAGCGCATTCAAAGAAACCCCTTCATCATTCATCCCCTCAAACCCTGAATAAGCTGCGCCATAGTGACCTTTACGAATCGCCGCATCATATGCGAAACCCTGCAAAGCCGGATGAATACGCGCGTTCACTGTTCCCGCCTGCGCATGAGGCGGCCACGTATCCACATAATCTGGGGTCGCAGAAAAATGAGCACCCGGGTCAATATGCCAATCCTGTGTAGTGATGAGCAGGCGATAACGATCACGGTTCTTTTTAAGGAAATAGGCAATATCATCTGCGCATCTGTCGCCACCCAGAATAGGGAGTTCTCCGCCTTCGCAAAAAGTCGGCTGAACATCAACAATGATGAGCGCTCGTATCACCATGATCTCCTGACGTTGAACATAATTTCCCGGTAACGCTAACAAGTCACACCATAGCTGAATATCCGCAGCAACAAAAGAACACGAATGTGTCACACGTCCACGAAGCATAAGGATAAGCAAAGTCCCGAAGTAACATGACTAAACTACGCAGTATGAGTCGTATTCTTTCTGCAGTCGCCTGGCCTTACGCCAATGGCCCTCGTCATATCGGACATGTTGCTGGTTTCGGAGTGCCCTCAGACGTATTCTCACGCTACATGCGTATGGCCGGTCATGAAGTCCTCATGGTGTCAGGAACAGATGAACATGGCACCCCTATTTTGGTGGCTGCTGACGCTGAAGGTATTAGTGCGCGAGAACTCGCAGATCGTAACAACCGCCTCATCGTGGAGGACCTTGTTGCGCTCGGCTTGTCCTATGACCTTTTCACCCGTACAACTGCGGGAAACCACTATGCAGTCGTTCAAGAAATGTTCGAGGTCGTTCGAGACAACGGATACATGATTGAACAGGTCACCCGTGCAGCAATCTCGCCATCAACAGGGCGTACACTACCAGATCGCTACATTGAAGGCACATGCCCGATATGTTCAACACCGGGAGCACGAGGCGATCAATGCGATGCCTGCGGGAACCAACTTGACCCCACGGACCTTATTGACCCCCACTCACGTATTAACGGGGAAAAACCGCAATTTGTTGAGTCAACACACTGGTTCCTTGACTTACCTGCGTTAGCAGATGCCCTTTCCCACTGGTTGAATGATCGTGAGGATTCGGGAACATGGCGGCCAAATGTTATTAAATTCTCGCAGAACTTCCTCAACGATATACGCCCACGAGCAATGACACGTGACATCGACTGGGGTATCCCCGTCCCAGGATGGGAAGATCAACCCACAAAACGCTTGTACGTGTGGTTTGATGCCGTGATCGGTTATCTATCGGCCTCAATCGAATGGGCGCGCCGTCAAGGTGATCCACAAGCATGGCGGCAATGGTGGAATGATCCTGAAGCTTTGTCGTACTACTTCATGGGTAAAGACAACATTGTGTTCCACAGTCAGATTTGGCCTGCTGAATTACTGGGATACAACGGTCAAGGCTCAAAGGAAGGCCAGCCAAAAGACCTGGGCGTACTCAACTTGCCAACAGAGGTTGTCTCCAGTGAGTTCCTGACGATGGAAGGGAAAAAATTCTCATCTTCCCATGGCATCGTGATTTATGTGCGCGATTTTCTTCAACGCTATCAGGCTGATGCGCTGCGTTATTTCATCAGTGCAGCAGGGCCTGAAACCTCCGACGCTGACTTTACATGGGCAGAGTTTGTGCGACGCACGAATGGTGAACTTGTTGCAGGCTGGGGTAACCTCGTCAATCGGACAGCCTCAATGATTCACAAAAAGTGTGGTGCTATTCCCGAGCCTGGTCCGCTCCAAGAAATTGATGAGGCTTTGCTGGCGGCTATTGAATCCGGTTTCGCTGAGGTGGGGGATCTGATTCGTCATCACCGTCAAAAAGCTGCTTTAGGTGCGGCTATGCGTCTTGTGGCGGAAACAAATAAATACATCACAGAAACAGAGCCTTTCAAGCTGAAAGCCCCTGAGCAGCAGGAGCGTTTACGTACAGTTTTGTGGGTTCTTGCTCAAGCTGTATCTGACCTGAATACGATGCTCAGCCCATTCTTACCTCATGCCGCAAATGCGATTGACAGCATCATGGGGGGCGCGGGCGATATTGCACCTATGCCTCGGATTGAAGAAGTAGCAGAACTTGATCCTGATGTGCTGCCTGAAGATTTCCGTGGACGCGCAGGTTACCCGATTATTACCGGTGATTATGAAGGTTTCCCAACGTGGGAACGTCATCCTGTGGTGGTGGGGCGCGAAATTGGTAAGCCTTCGCCGGTATTCGTCAAACTTGATGAGTCAATTATTGAGGAAGAACTGGCTCGTTATGCCGATATGCTTCCTGACGATGTGACAGGCGCATAAAACCTAGGCTATAGGCCTAAAACGTAGCCCCGATCATAACCTGCAGGTGAGGTGAAGATCGGGGTGCGTGCTATGCGGTTCGCATGTGCTCAGCGGGCGGAACCACTCATTACTTTTTTCTGGTTCCTATGATAAGGGCCGCGAGAATCAGAGTCAGGCCCACCGCAGCAATCGCGCAGATTAAAGCGAAAACTACGTCAATGTACCCGATGAATGCGCAGAAGATGAGTAGCAGACCAATGATGATGACGAGGGAAGCCCACAAAAACTGGCCTATACGAATCCCTCGTGCTTCGCTTTCTGTGTGTTGTGCGAGGTCTTGTGGTGTGACAAAGCGAGGATAGGCCGCAGAAACCGTTTCGGTTGTCGGCGCAGCAGTCTGAGGGGCATCTGACTCTTGTAGTCGAAAGGAATCGGGTGTATCGCTCCCGTTGTTTTTAGGTGCGGCAGTGTCTGAAGAATCCTGCGCTTTATCAATGGTAGGGGTATGTTCCTCAAGGATGCTGGTTTCAGCGGTGTCACTGTTTTCTGGCTGCAAGAGAAGCGATGATGGTAGCGAGGAAGCATTATGGGGGCTTTTATCCTGCGTGTGGGTATGAGAATGTTCCTCCTGTCCTGCAGGCGTTGATGTGTTCAAAGTTTCGGTTTCACTATCGCGTGTGTGCTGAGGCATAAGGGTGTTTTCCTTGTTATCAAGTATTTTTATGGCTGATGTGAGCTTGTCAGGCTGAGCGTTCTTTTTGAGGGTGCTCTCTTAGCTTCCAGATGGAGGGGCTGGGGTGGCAGAACTCGACGGTTTGGAAGATGAGGAAGCGTCGCGTAAGCCATTGAGTGTGAGTGTTTCCACCTCTGGGCTGAGGAATAGGGTGATTCCATTTTCCTCGGTGAAATTTGATGTACGCAAGATGGTTTCTTCATCAATACTGCTGTCTAAAAGCGAGGTGCTGGTGGCATCTAAGGTGACGTTATTGACGTTTAATCGGTTAATGCCACCGGAAGCTATGATTTGCAGAGGTTGATCTGAACGTAGAGTTACCGTTGTATTTGAGGCGCTAGATCCAGTAAAAGTAATAGTTTTATGAATTTTTTGCGGTGCATCTTCTAATTTTATGGAAAGATTTGCCGCATATACGGGGAGGTGAACAACATCAGCTTCCCATGTACTTTCGATTGTGTTGAAGCTGTAGAGAGTTGTGTGGTTGCTCCATGAGCCAAGCCATGACACATTGACACCGGCGGCCAATGGAAGGGCAGCAAAGGATGTGGGAACGGCAAGAAGCACACCAAAGACTGATAAGCCTACGAGCCATCCGGCGCTGCGATCACGAACTGAAGCGAAAGCAATGACGAGGCCGACAAAGATCAGTGAAATTCCGCCGCCAATCAGAGCTGTTTGGCATAGCCAAATTATATGCGTTGGGGTGCCGGTACTTGCTTGGCTGAGTATCCAGAAGTAACGCATGAGGAAAAAAGACGCAGTAATGATGAGCGTGATAATTCCGGTGACTGCCAAGTTAGTAGCGGTGCTGACCCGACGTGTTTTCGTGAAAGAACGCATGGGTTGTGTGGCATAAACCGGTGTAGGCGTGCCGGCCATTGTCGGGGGCGCGTAAGGTGAAGCATATGTGTGCGCAGATGTTTGCCATGAGGAGGTGGGGGGAGTAGTCGCAGATGGAGGAGCAAAAGATGTTGTTCCAGCGGGAGGGTATCCCATAGAGCCTGCTGATGAGGTTGGTTCTGTTACCTGTGGGCTGCGGCTGGGTCCTAGGTTTTCATGCGGCAACACGCCGGGTCCGTGAGGCTGAGTATGTGATGAGCTAGGAGCGTTTGCTTGAGGTGTAGGGGGCGCGTATGCAGGTACGCCGTAGTGGGAGGAGGTGTGTCCCGGAGAAGTTGACTGTTTATTTCGTGCAATGAAGAAAATAATCAGCAGGATGCATAAGACCCACATGCTAGGAATAAAAAGTGTGAAAGGGGAAGAAAAACGGGAACTGAAAAGGACCGATGAAATCGAATATGACCCACTGAAGGCAATAAATAGAAGGAAAATTTGCCCCAAATGCGCAATATTGAAACGACCTTTGATGAGTTCTTCAGCGTGGATGCGGCCGTCAGATTGTTCAGGGAGGAAAGCCCAGGCAAGCCCGTAGAGAGCCAAGATAAGTGGCATGAAAAAAACAAAGATCAGTGTCAAGCCGCGGATGAGAGCAGGGTCCCATCCAATTTTTTGTGCGATTGCCCCACAAACGCCACCAATGAAACGTGAGTCGGTACGGTAAAATCCTGACGAACGCAGTGAACGGAAAAAAGAATGAGAATTGTAAGGGTCAGAATCTGGCTGAGGGGCTGAAGCAGGTGGAGGGCCACCGTGAGTTCTCCAATTGTGAGGATCAGAAGGTCCAAATGAAGATTCCTGTGTATTCATAGCATCTACTGTGCCTGAAAAAAGAACAAAAAAATATTGGGGGTTCCCCTGATCTGCCCCTGATCGTACCGTGAGCAGGTGCATATGAAGGCGCATTGATGGGAAAATATATGTGTGGATGAACAAACGAACCCTCACACATGCCTGAACGAACAAGCTGGGTATGGTGCGGGAGCGCCAATGGGCAAGGGCTTTCCGTACACACAGGTGGAACACGATACTTCAGTTCCTTCTTTTGCTTCTTTGCCATATCGTTCGTCTGATGAGTCAGTTCACCCACAAAAACCTGCGCAAAACTACCGGCGCTACGACTACTCATACGATCCAACTGGCACACCTCATATGAGGGAACCTCAAGCTTTCCGTGATACTTTCATGCTGGGGGAAAAGACTATGCCTCCACGCCATACAACAGAGCATCCCCCTTTACGTCGTGCGACTGCTCGAAGTGCAGATATGCCAACCCCCTGGGCAGCGGGTATTTGCTCAGGCTTGTCCATTCACCTCGGCATATCAGTGAAAGCTACGCGAATTATTTTCATTATTGCCAGCATCATGGGTGGTGGAGCAGGGGCTTTACTGTATGTGTGGTTATGGCTCATGGTTCCACTGGATGTGCCAGAGATATCCACACATCGTGGGGAACGGATTGCTGAGCGTCTGGCTTCTGTTGGGATTGACCGGCGAGTTTCGACTGCGCGTAATCAGCTTGTCTTTGCGGGGATTGGCCTTATCGGAGTGGCTTTTCTGCTCATTCTCTTTATGGGAAACCGAAGCGTAAGTTGGCAGGTAGCCTCAGGTATTTTCCTGAGTGTTTTCGGTTTACTTCTCATTTGGAGCCGTGTCGATTCTGCGCAACGCTTGTATGCTCCACTGAATATCATGGTAATCATTGTCGGTGCAACGCTCTTTAGCGTAGGACTGTTGTTCTTTATTTTCGGCCATGAATCACTGCTGCACACACTACGAGTAGCCTCGGTTATTTTGATCTCTATTGTTGGTGTTGCTTTGGCTTTGATGCCTCTGGTCCTTCGTGCACATCGTGATGGGCAGGTAACACGTGAACAACAGGTACGTGATGCTGAACGCGCAGATATAGCTGCGCACTTGCATGATTCAGTTTTGCAAACTCTAACTCTCATACGAGGAGCAGCTCAAGACCCTCAACGTGTGCGCGCCCTTGCTCTTACACAGGAACGTGAATTACGTTCATGGCTGTACACAGGGCGAACGGAAGTGGCAGATTCTTTCGCACAAGCTCTTAAAGAAACTGTCGGTCATATTGAATCACTGCACGGTGTGCCCGTGGAAGTCGTTACTGTTGGTGACGTGCAGCCGGGGCCAGCAGAACTTGCATTAATTGCCGCCTGCAGTGAAGCAACACATAATGCGGTTCGTCATGGTGCTGCTCCTATTTCTGTTTACGCTGAAACAACACCGACACGTGTTGATGTGTATGTAAAAGACGCAGGTCCAGGTTTTAATCTCGACGAGATCGCTGCTGACAGGCACGGAGTGAAAGGATCAATCTTTGGGCGTATGGAACGGGCAGGTGGGCAAGCTTCCATACGCCGATTAAATCCCGGAACTGAAGTACACATGTATGTTCCACGCGGAACAGAATCAACAAACTGAGGTATAGGCATATAGCTGATACGCCACGAAAGGACATGTGATGACTATTCGTTTGATCGTCATTGACGATCACCCTATGGTACGTGCGGGGGT
Source organism: Schaalia sp. lx-100 (assembly GCF_021083625.1). Taxonomy (NCBI): domain Bacteria; kingdom Bacillati; phylum Actinomycetota; class Actinomycetes; order Actinomycetales; family Actinomycetaceae; genus Schaalia; species Schaalia sp. lx-100. The sequence continues at coordinate 50,099 of NZ_JAJNRP010000003.1, forward strand.
ACGTGCTGAACTTGAGTCTTGCGGCGCAGATTTAGAAATTATTGGCGAGGCAACGGATGTTGATAGCGCTATTGTGGCCTGTCATGAACTGCGCCCAGATGTGGCTTTACTTGACGTGCATTTGCCGGGAGGAATGGGCGGTGGCGGCGCGGAAGTTGCTGCACGCTGTCAAGATATTGACTCAGTACGTTTCTTAGCTTTATCAGTGTCAGATGCCCCAGAGGATGTCGTGTCAGTCATCCGTGCAGGTGCCCGAGGGTATGTGACAAAAGCGATTTCTACTCCTGATCTGGTGGAAGCAATTGGTCGTGTAGCAGCAGGAGATGCCGCTTTTAGTCCAAGGCTTGCAGGATTTGTCCTTGATGCTTTTGGGACGGGTGCTGTGGCTTATACAGATGAAGAACTGGATATGTTATCTGCGCGTGAACAGGAAGTGATGCGTTTGATTGCGCGTGGATATACCTACAAGGAAGTAGCCTCTGAGCTGTTTATTTCTATTAAAACAGTAGAAACACATGTCTCAGCGGTACTGCGTAAACTCCAGTTGTCGAACCGGCACGAACTGACACGGTGGGCTATTCAACGTCACATAGTGTGATCTGAAACGAGACTTTCTGCTTTGTGGTGCCTCAACTATGCGCTTACCGTTGCTGCCGCTAGAATCGGTAAGGCGGGCGCGAGGGTCACCGGACGGCGATCGGGACACCTGCCGCTAGCTTTTTGGAGAGTGACACGTGCAGAAGATCGGATTCGACCGCCAAAAATACCTCGAAATGCAATCTCAACATATTGCACAGAGGCGAGCACAATTCGGTGGGAAACTCTACTTAGAATTCGGTGGGAAACTGGTAGATGATATGCACGCTTCACGTGTGCTGCCGGGTTTTACCCCTGATAACAAAATCGTCATGCTTGCTGAACTAGCTGATGAAGTAGAAATCGTTGTCGTGGTGAATGCGGAAGATTTTTCGCGTCACAAGGTGCGCGCTGATCTGGGTATTCCCTATGAAGACGACGTGCTGCGTCATGTGGATGCCTTCCGTTCCTACGGGCTTCATGTTGGTTCAGTTGTGGTGACACGCTGGAATGATGACAACCATCAAGCGCAGGCTTTCAAAAATAAGGTAGAAAAACTCGGCCTACCTGTGTATCGGCATTACACGATTGCTGGATATCCGCGTGATGTGGCAAAAATCGTGTCAGATGAAGGATACGGTCGTAATGAATATATTGAAACCAGCCGTGACCTTGTGGTGATTACAGCACCAGGCCCCGGCTCAGGTAAAATGGCAACCTGTTTGTCGCAGATGTATCACGACCATAAACGCGGTATTCGTTCAGGATACGCCAAATTTGAGACATTCCCGATCTGGAATCTGCCTTTAGATCACCCTGTTAATGTTGCCTATGAAGCGGCGACAGCAGATCTTGATGACGTGAATATGATTGATCCTTTCCATCTGGCAGCTCATGGTGTGCAAACCGTGAACTACAACCGTGATGTGGAGATTTTCCCTGTATTGTCACGTTTATTTGAACAAATCCTCGGTGAATCACCCTACCAGTCGCCAACCGATATGGGTGTGAATATGGCGGGGCACTGTATCAGTGATGATGAGGTGTGTTGTCAGGCATCACGGCAAGAAGTCATCCGCCGCTATTACAAGGCTTTAGTTCAGGAACGTCGTGACGAAGTAGACCCTGTTCAATCAGAGCGTATTGCTCTGTTGATGACTTCTTTAGGTATTGAACCTACTGATCGTCCTGTGGTGCTGCCGGCTTTACGTGTTGCTGAGGAAACGAATGGGCCAGCTGCTGCTCTTGAATTGGCAGATGGGCGCATTGTGACAGGTAAAACCAGTGAACTGCTTGGTGCATGTTCAGCGATGCTTTTGAATACGTTGAAATTACTGGCAGGGATTGATGATGAGGTGAAATTACTGGCTCCTGAATCAATTGAGCCGATTCAGACGTTAAAGACTGCGCATTTGGGTTCTCAAAATCCTCGTTTGCATACTGATGAGGTGCTGATTGCTTTAGCGGTGTCCGCAAATGGTGACGAAAATGCCCGTCGAGCATTGGAACAGCTTGCTGCTTTACGTGGGTGTGATGTTCACACGTCAACGATTTTAGGTCCTGTTGATGAAGGAATTTTCCGTTCGTTAGGTATTCAAGTGACGAATGAGCCTGTGTATGCGACAAAGAGGCTGTACCAAAAGCGTTAAACGCAGGCATGTTACTTGGTAGCTGGGAATTTCTGTACGACGATACCTTAGGTGCGCTTTGACCTACGTGATCTGGTGAATATGTGGGGTAGATGCATGGAAGGACGTTCGTCTGCTCCTTCCCGGTAGGCGACTTGAGTACCTAACAGCCACTGGCCTTGACCTGTGATTGAGGCATAGCACACTCAAGGCGCTACCGCTCCACTTACTGTGCGAGGCTCAGATCGTATATGGAAAGAGAAACTGCTGACAAGAAAGCGCGACACATATGTACCGCAGATGTGGGTATGTGTCGTTAAAGTAATTAATGATGGAACGTAACTTCACTGCACTACCGGACCTTGGTTCTGAGTATGTCCCTGTAAGCTCTCTCGAAGCAAAAAATGGGCATATTACGAAACCGTATCTGACTTCAGGTGAAAATCAGGAGTCACATGCTGATCTTCTTGTACTGGGGGAAGAACACTACACTTCCTTTGAACAGCCTCGGCAGGGTATTTCTTCAGATACCTACTCTTGGCATGCGCATGAGGACAGTGAGCAGGCAGAACGGCTTCTTATTGGTCTGAACGAACAGCAGCGTGAAGCAGTAACACATCATGGCTCACCTCTACTGATTATGGCAGGTGCAGGTTCTGGTAAAACACGTGTCTTAACTCATCGGATTGCCTACGCGCTAGCGACAGGGCAAGCGACACCCGGACAGATTCTGGCGATCACTTTCACAAATAAAGCGGCTGCTGAAATGCGTGAACGCGTATCAGCGCTGGTGGGACGCGGTTTTGCAGGTATGTGGGTGTCCACATTCCATTCTGCATGTGTACGAATATTGCGGGATAACTATGAGGCTGCGGGGTTGAGGAGCACATTTACCATTTATGATGCGCAGGATTGTCAGCGCCTCATACAGATGGTGTTAAAAGACGCTGAAGTGGATGTGAAACGGTACAGCCCAAAGCTGATTTCAGCACGTATCAGTGATCTGAAGAATGAGCTGATTACGCCTGAAAAATATGCTGAACAGGCATTACATGATCCCATTTCACGTATTGTGGCACCTGCATATGCGGAGTATCAGAAGCGACTGGCACAAGCCCATGCTGTTGATTTTGATGATCTGATTATGCGTGCCGTCCAACTTCTGCGTTCGCGTCCACAGATTGCTCAGTACTATCATCGGCGTTTCCGGCATATCCTCGTTGACGAGTATCAAGACACAAATCATGCGCAGTACGTGCTTGTGCGGGAACTCGTTGGGACAGAAGACGCTGGTCATATGCCTGCTGAACTTACTGTGGTGGGTGATTCTGACCAGTCGATTTATGCTTTTCGTGGCGCAACTATTCGTAATATTGAGGAATTTGAACGCGATTTTTCTGGTGCGCGAACAATCATGTTGGAACAAAATTACCGTTCCACCCAAAATATTCTTTCAGCAGCAAATGCTGTGATTTCTCAAAACCACGGGCGTTTTCCAAAGAAACTATGGACCGCCAGTGGCGATGGGGAACCGATTGTTGTGGATGTGGCAGATTCTGATCGTGATGAAGCACGTTTTGTGATTTCGGAAATTGATCGTCTTGCCGATCAAGGCGCGAAATGGGGTGATATTGCTATTTTCTATCGGACTAACTCACAGTCGCGCGCATTTGAAGAATTATTAGTCAGGCAAAGTATTCCCTATCGAATAGTGGGGGGTACACGCTTTTATGAGCGTAAAGAAATTAAAGACGCTTTAGCGTATATGCACGTCGTCTCAAATCCTGACGACGCTGTAGCAATACGCCGTATCCTGAATGTTCCTCGTCGCGGATTGGGCGCAAAAGCAGAAGCCGCACTGAGCGCACATGCTGACCGTTATGGCATTTCATTTGGACAAGCACTTCGCCATGTGTGGCTTTCATGCGGGCGGCCGTTAGGTGAAGGTGAAGGACTATGCGACGAAACAGGAACGCAGATCCAGCCTTTTGCTCAATCTGAAAAATCAGAACACGGGACAAAGCCGCGCGAATATTCTGCTGCGGAGCGTCACACTGAAGAAGAACACATACCGGAAGTTACCGGTTTAACGCCTCGTGCTGCTCAATCAGTGGCACGACTCTGGGGCCTCATCGAAGTATGCCGCACCTGTGATAGCCGCGGAGGAATGAGTGCTCACATTCTTGAAAATATTCTTGACACAACCGGATATATTAAACAGTTACGGGAAAGTGAAGATGTGCAAGATGCCTCACGAATAGAAAACCTTGCAGAACTTCATTCAGTTGCTCAAGACTTTTCTTCTGCCCACCCGGAAAGTTTCCTTGTGGATTTCTTAGAAAGAGTGGCTTTAGTTGCTGACTCAGATCAAGTGCCTTCCCAAGACGGAACCCACGGGGAAGTCACATTAATGACAGTACACACAGCAAAAGGCCTAGAATTTCCCACAGTATTTGTCACCGGTATGGAAGATGGCACTTTCCCGCATCAGCGTTCCTTCTCTGACACATCCGAGCTGGCTGAAGAACGCCGTTTAGCATATGTTGCTATCACACGTGCGCGGGAACGTCTCTATCTGACTCGTGCGGCAGTTCGCACCTCGTGGGGAGCACCGCAAGAAATGCCCCCCTCAATGTTCCTGAGCGATATACCAACGGAATTACTTGAATTCAGACGTGCGCGTAGCTCAATGGAAAAAATTCGTTACGGCAAAGAAGTAGGATCTCAGCGATATTCCTCATCTGCATCTCAGGAAGATGAAGGTCATATCTTAGGTGCCGGGTACTCGTCATATAAGGCATCTTTTACAGTGGCCCCGCGTATGCGCACAGTACAACGTATGGGAATGTCACAGATTACTTCTGCAACGGCAAGCGACACCTCAACTGCTTCTGTTCCTAGCGCAGGTGCGCCATCATTGGAACTTTCAGCAGGGGATCGAGTCCGTCATACGACCCTTGGGATAGGCACAGTCATAGGTGTTGAAGGGCAAGGCCCTCGGGCTATTGCGCGGGTTGATTTTGCTGGGACAGAAAAACGTTTACTTGTCCGAATGGCTCCGATGCAGAAAATATGAAAAGACTTTTCTTAAAATGAACCAAAAACGGGACGAATGGCCCAGATCGCGTTACTCTTAAGAAGAACGTCTCGATGTTGAGCGATATGTTTAACATCCTCCCCTTACGCCACAACCTGAAGGGACACAAGGTGGACCTCTACGAATACCAAGCACGAGACATATTTACACGTCACGACGTGCCAACCTTACCGGGCATTGTTGCAACCACACCAGAAGAAGCCTATGACGCAGCACAGACTTTACTGACGCACACAGACCTTGTGGTCGTCAAAGCGCAAGTGAAAACTGGTGGACGCGGCAAAGCTGGCGGTGTGAAACTTGCGCGCACCGCACACGAAGCGAAAGAAAAAGCTGAAGCGATCCTCGGTATGGACATTAAAGGCCACACCGTACATACAGTCCTTATAGCCTGCGGCGCTGATATCGCTGAAGAATACTATTTCTCCATTCTCCTTGACCGGGCAGGACGTCAACACCTTGCGATGTGTTCACGTGAAGGCGGCATGGACATTGAAACCTTAGCGGCCGAGCGTCCACACGCTCTGATCCGTCAAGGACTCGATCCGCTCTTAGGCATTACCCATGACGTTGCACTGAAAATTCTCTCAGACGCTGGTTTCGCTGACGAAACCGCGGGAAAAGTTGCCCCTGTCCTCGTAAAACTGTGGGAAACCTACCGAGATGAAGATGCCACACTCGTTGAAGTAAACCCCCTGGTTCTGAGCGCTCAAGGAAATATCCTCGCCATTGACGGAAAAGTAACCCTTGACGATAACGCTGCTTTCCGTCATCTGGACCACGCTCAGCTTGTTGATACGCGCACTGAAGACCCCCGTGAAGCACAAGCAAAAGAAGCCGGCCTGAACTACGTGCGCCTCGAAGGACAAGTCGGCATTATCGGAAATGGTGCAGGCCTGGTCATGTCAACACTAGATGTCGTCGCAATGGCCGGAAAAGACCTCGGTATGCGGCCAGCAAACTTCTTAGATATCGGCGGTGGCGCTTCAGCCCAAGTCATGGCCCAAGGTTTAGATGTCATCCTTGGTGACGATCAAGTTCGCGCAGTTTTTGTCAACGTTTTCGGTGGAATCACCGCATGCGATCAAGTAGCTCAAGGCATTATTGGCGCACTTGACACCCTAGGAAACGCGGCCACAAAACCCATCGTTGTGCGTTTGGACGGGAACCGTGTCCTCGAAGGACGCGCAATCCTCGAAGCCGCCCATCATCCCCTCGTCCACATGGCTGACACCATGGACGGCGCTGCTCGCCTTGCCGCCGAACTCGCCGCATCCCAGAACTAAAAGCTGAAAGGAACACCGATGTCGATTTTCCTCCACGCTGACTCCCGCGTAATCGTCCAAGGAATGACGGGATCAGAAGGTATGAAACATACCGCTCGTATGCTCAATGCAGGTACCCACATAGTGGCAGGTGTGAACCCACGTAAAGCAGGAACAACAGTTACTTTCACAGTTGAAGGTTACGGCCCATGCGCTGACCAAGTACACGACGGCCCGCACGAAGTACCCGTGTACGGGACAGTTGCAGAAGCCATGGCAGCCACAGGAGCGGATGTATCTGTCATATTCGTTCCACCTGCCTACGCCAAAGACGCTGCATATGAAGCAATTGATGCAGGAATTGGCACTCTGGTCATGATTACAGAAGGCATTCCCGTTGCTGATTCCACAGCATGTGTGAACCACGCACTGAACAAAGGTGTACGTCTGATTGGTCCAAACTGCCCAGGAATTATCAGCCCCGGACAATCCAACGTCGGTATCACCCCGGCCGATATCACCGGACCAGGGCGCATTGGACTCGTATCCAAATCCGGCACACTAACCTATCAAATGATGTTTGAGCTGCGAGACATCGGCTTTACCACATGCCTAGGAATCGGCGGTGATCCGGTAATTGGAACAACACATATTGATGCGCTCGCTGCTTTTGAAGCTGACCCTGACACAGATATAGTGGTCATGATCGGTGAAATCGGAGGCGACGCAGAAGAACGCGCTGCCGCATGGATCAGCGAAAACATGACAAAACCTGTGGTCGCATATGTCGCTGGCTTTACTGCACCTGAAGGTAAAACAATGGGACATGCAGGAGCCATCGTGTCAGGTTCTTCCGGAACAGCAGCAGCCAAAGCCCAAGCTCTTGAAGCTGTCGGTGTACGAGTCGGGAGGACCCCATCACAAACAGCTCTTCTCGCTCGTGAAGCATTACAAGCCCTCAGCTAAATATTTCGAGCTTCCTCACAGAAGTAATCAGCCATCTATCGGCGCTTCCGGTAGGTGGCTGACCCACGTCCAAGGCAGTATTGACCTGATGAGCGAAACAAAAACTATTGAAGCCCAAGCGCGCCCAGTCATTCACATCCGTCTGCCCGACGGCTGGGCGCGAGCAATGCTTTCAGGTGTGCAAGCAGCACTTGTCAGCTGGGGGCTTGTCATAGTGATGGTGATGGCAACCTACTGGAGTATCGCTGCGAATCCGTGGCTGAAATCTGCAACCTGGTCGGATGCTTTCGCTACAGGAGGCGACCTATGGGGGCTCGTCCTGGGCGGGACGCTGAACATGAGTGGCACCCACATTCGTGTGATCCCCACACTGATCTGCCTTATCGTGCTGCTATTCCTCAGAGCTTTTCTGATATCAAGCCGCCGTTTTCCTGCAATTTCACAATGGTGGGCTGTGATTGGTTTTGCTCTCACATCATGTGCGCTCGCTGCGGGAACCTCAGATCACCTGCAATGGCATACGACTATTGTGGGCAGCCTCATCCTCCCCATAATCGCTGTAATATGGTCTCTCCTGAGTTCGAGTGTCAATAAACACGTGCAGATACGGATTCCCGATTGGGTAAAACACGGGTTGCGTTTGGGTGTTCTTGCAGCTCTTGGGGCAGCGGGCGTAGGCTTTATGTCGCTCATTTGTGCAGTATGGGCGGCATGGGATCGGATCGTTCACATACACGAGCTTTTCTTTATTTCTTCAACTTATGACACAGTGATGACGGTCATGGCTCAGCTCATGTTCATGCCGACAGCTATCGTCTGGGCTGTGTCATGGCTGACCGGTGCAGGTTTTTATGTGGGGGCAGACGCCCTTCATTCTCCAACATCAACACCGGTAGCTCCAATACCGGTTGTCCCTCTTTTAGGTGCGCTTCCTGCGCAAACAACGGGCGCGTGGGTCATTGTTTTCCTTATTGCCGCCGGATGCGCATACGGAATCTATGTGCGTATGCGTGCGTGTGAACCTTCTATACGGGCACAGGCCGGAAGCCTCCTCACGATGAGTGTGACCCTGTGGCTTCTCAGTGTGGGTGTTGCCGGAGCTTCTCGTATGCATATTGGGTCTGAACGCATGAGTATCCTCGGGCCGGACATATGGCGCGCACCCAGCTTATTGGTCCTCGCAATGTGCGGGGCGATCACTGTGTGCGTTCTGATCGCTCACCCTGCCACTGTGGGATGGGCACGTACACAGTGCCAGCGCATGCGAGCAGAATACCGGGACGCTCGGGATACCTCTGTTCTTGCGGAAGCCGCTTTAGTAGACCCACTAGATTCTGCTGAGGTGAACCCTGAGGAGCCTAGCGCAGACTTTACGGAAAATACGCATGAATCAGCGAAAGAAAATTCAGAGGACGAAAAGGACAGCACAGAGCAAGAAAAACACAGCAAACCTGCCCTTACTGAAGCCTCACATATGCAAAAACAACAGGGAAAGCCAGCAGGTGTCACTGAAAATAGTGAAGTATCTGAGCCGGGCCCACAGGAAGTATCTCAATCGCGTCCCGGTGATGATCCTCGTGTGGAAAATAGCTCATCCACTGAAATAAAAACTGAAGACTCCTAACCTGCCCGCAGCATCACCTCTTTTATGCGAAAAAACTGAAAATAAGGATGTCGCCTCCACGTATAACTGGCAGACAACAGGCAGAGCGACCAGAAAACTGCGATATCACCCCTAGGAGCATAAAGGGTACTAGACTGCTAAATGCAAGAGGCTGCAACTGGCGAGGGTGGTTCACCACCGGGGAGTAGTCGCACTGCCCTTCGAGGCGTCGCCCGCCTGGGCGCCTGGGCTAGATAAACCATGGAGGATATCGTGTCCGTTCGTCTCGATCATCTGGAATCAATCGACTTTCGCCCTATCACTCGCGTACTGATCTCTGTCTACGACAAAACAGGGCTGGAAAGCCTTGCTGCACACCTGCATGAAGCTGGCGTAGAAATCGTATCGACTGGCTCTACCGCTGCTCGGATAGCGGATGCGGGAATTCCAGTAACCCCTGTGGATAACGTGACGGGCTTTCCGGAAATATTAGAAGGGCGAGTGAAAACCCTCCACCCGAAAATACATGCAGGCATCCTTGCTGACCAGCGTAAAGCCGATCATCGCCAACAACTTGATGAGCTACATATCGCACCATTTGATGCGGTAGTCTGCAACTTGTATCCCTTCTCAGATACTGTGAGCAGCGGGGCTTTACCTGATGAATGTGTCGAACAAATTGATATCGGTGGCCCCTCAATGGTGCGTGCCGCAGCAAAAAACTACCCGTCAGTTGCAGTAGTAACCTCACCCGCCCAATACGATGCTCTTGTACGAGCTGCACAAAGCAATGGATTCACTTTGCTCCAACGCCGCGCAATGGCAGCAGCAGCTTTCAAACACACCGCACTGTACGACACGGCTGTTGCCCAATGGTTTAGTGAACAAGTGAATGAAAACGGTGATACTGCTGAATTCCCAAGGCAGCTCTCAGATACTTTCACCCTCATTCAAACCTTACGTTATGGTGAAAATCCACATCAAAAAGCAGCTGTTTACAGTGCTCGCTCCGCCGAAGAAGCAGCACAAAAGAACGGAGAGTTTACTGCAGAACAAGCTGAACCCTATGAAGGCATCGCCCATGCGGTGCAACTGAACGGTAAACCGATGTCGTATAACAACTACACAGATGGTGACGCGGCTTTACGCGCAGCATATGACCATGAGGAACCATGCGTTGCCATCATCAAACACGCAAATCCGTGCGGTATCGCTATCGCTGATACTATTGCCGCTGCTCATCGTCAAGCCCACGCATGTGATCCCGTTTCAGCTTTCGGAGGCGTTATCGCAGCAAATCGCATGATTGATGCGGAAACGGCTCGGCAAATCGTTCCGATTTTCACTGAGGTCGTGATTGCTCCGGCTTACGAAGCGCAGGCCTTAGAAATCCTCAAAACTAAAAAGAACCTCCGCGTACTTGCTGTGAAACCTCCAGTGCGTGGCGGATATGAATTTAAGCAAATCAGTGGTGGTTTGCTTGTTCAACGTCAAGACGATGTAACCGAGGCAGGGGATGACCCTGCGCATTGGGAATGTGTGGCAGGCCAACCGGCTGATTCGCAGACTCTGCGTGACCTCGTATTTGCGTGGCGTTGTGTGCGCTCTGTCCGTTCAAACGCTATTTTACTTGCGAAAGATGGTGCCTCTGTTGGCGTAGGTATGGGGCAGGTTAACCGTGTGGACTCATGTAAGCTCGCTGTGGAACGAGCCAATACTTTAAGTTCACGCTCAACCGGGGATGCTGCAGCTCACGGAACCGATCAGGTGGCTAGTGCCGGTGGGGCGCGTGCAGACGACCTCTTGGATCATTCCCCACTGAAACGCAGTGAAGGGGCGGTTGCGGCTTCGGATGCTTTCTTCCCATTCGCTGACGGTTTACAAACCCTGATTGATGCGGGCGTGAAAGCTGTAGTTCAGCCAGGCGGTTCTGTGCGAGATCAGGAATCAATTGACGCGGCTACGCAGGCTGGCATCACCATGTACTTCACAGGGACACGGCATTTCGCGCACTGAAGAATAGGGGCTTGCGGGAACAGCAGGTAAACACTGCGGGCGTGAGGTTACCAGCCTAGGTGTTGGCGCGATATTTCTCTCTTAGCGGCTGTTTGAGGCGATATAGCCTGACGGGCAGGTAGCATGGGGGATGTGACTCAACAAAATACCCTTCGTCCCGTTCTTGTTGTTGACTTTGGTGCTCAGTATGCTCAACTGATTGCACGTCGTGTACGCGAAGCCTCGGTTTATTCAGAAATCGTGCCGCATACGATGCCTGTGCAGGATATGTTAGAAAAAAATCCTGCAGCCATTATTTTGTCCGGTGGGCCGTCATCTGTGTATGAAGACGGCGCGCCCAGTATTGATTCAGCTATTTTTGATGCCGGTGTGCCGGTCCTTGGAATTTGCTACGGTTTTCAAACAATGGCTGCGGCTCTGGGCGGGCGCGTAGGGCGGACAGGTACACGCGAATACGGTCATACGGATGCTCAGATTTCTCGGGATTCGTGTTTATTTTCTGGGACCCCTATGGATCAAGTGGTGTGGATGAGTCACGGAGATGCTGTTCAGGAAGCGCCAGAAGGCTTCCAAATTACGGCTTCGACCTTGCAAACACCTGTGGCGGCTTTTGAAGATCCGCAACGTCGTTTATACGGTTTGCAATGGCACCCAGAAGTAGGACATTCAGCTTTCGGGCAAGACGCGCTGAAGAATTTCCTATATGAGGGTGCTGGACTTGAACCTTCGTGGACTGCAGGTTCAATTATTGATGAGCAAGTTGCTGCGATTCGTCAGCAAGTGGGTGACGCGCAGGTTATTTGTGCTTTATCAGGCGGTGTGGATTCGTCGGTTGCGGCCGCTTTAGTTCACCGAGCAGTAGGGGACCAGCTGACGTGTTTCTTTATTGACCACGGTTTGCTGCGTCACGGAGAACGTGAGCAAGTTGAAGGCGATTATGCGCGTGGCATGGGCATTAAAGTCGTGACATGTGATGAATCTGCCCGCTTCCTTGATGCCTTGGCGGGAGTGAGCGACCCCGAAACGAAACGGAAGATTATTGGCCGTGAATTTATCCGGAGTTTTGAGGCTGCCCAGAAGCGTGTGATTGAAGAAATCGGCGCTGAGGGTGGTGAAGTGAAGTTCTTAGTTCAAGGCACCCTGTATCCTGACGTGGTTGAGTCTGGAGGTGGTGAAGGAGCTGCCAATATTAAGAGCCATCACAATGTGGGTGGCTTACCTGACGATATGACTTTTGAACTGGTTGAGCCTTTGCGTACTTTATTTAAGGACGAGGTGCGTGCTGTAGGTCGTGAACTGGGATTGCCAGAGTATTTAGTTGCTCGTCAGCCTTTCCCTGGACCAGGTTTAGGGATCCGTATTGTCGGTGAAGTGACACGTGAGCGTTTAGATATTTTGCGTGCAGCTGATGCGATTGTGCGTGAAGAATTAACGGCTGCTGGTTTGGATGAGCAGATTTGGCAGTGCCCTGTGGTTTTATTGGCTGATGTGCGCTCAGTAGGTGTGCAAGGGGACGGGCGTACCTATGGTCATCCAATTGTGTTGCGTCCAGTGTCCTCGGAGGACGCAATGACAGCGGATTGGACGCGACTGCCATATGACGTGCTTGCTCGTATTTCGACGCGTATCACAAATTCTGTTGCTGACGTGAATCGCGTAGTACTTGATGTGACGTCGAAACCTCCTGCAACAATCGAATGGGAGTGATCCAGCGTAGCCTGTTACCTACATGCTGACGCTACTATGTGAGCGGCCCTGTGGACTTGTTCTGCGGGGCCGTTAAGCGTTTGAGGATGTGGTGGGTGCAGATGCTTGGTTGCGAGGTTACGCTTCAGGGGAGCGCGTCTGGGTAGGGCTTTTGTCAGTGGGTATTTCGCGCACTTTTACCGGTCGAAATGGAGGCATGAATCCTTTGAGAATTCGGTAAAACTCTACGGCAGTAATGTCGCGTCCACGGATCATTGTGGCGTAGGTTTGTCCGGCCTCATCAGAAAGTAAAGGGGCGGGTCGAAAACTGTTACGGATGTAAAAATCCCAGCGTTTACGGCGTTGATCGGCATTAGGTGCTTCCTCATCGCATGGTTCTACTTGTAAAACAGTGACTGTGGCGGTGGGGATTTCGCTGATTTTTTTGAGGATACGTGATCCGATCCCGTGGGAGCGTGCCTCCGGGTGTACGGCTAAAAACAAGAGGAAAACCACATCTTTGCGAATAATACGATAAGTCAATCCTGCAAATTTTTCATCGTAAGTCCATGTAGAAAATGAGCATGATGGCCGCAAAGACGACAGTAGCAAATAAATTAAAGAGAGGCGTTCCTTGGGAGGAAAAGCATGAAGGTATAAGTCGCGCACATGGGGCCAGTGCTTACTCCACGGGTGTGCGGGTGATTCGTGTAGTGTCGCTGCCATAAGTGCGGTCTGTCTTTCAATCAAAGTTACGGGAACGCAGATTACATGCAATCCCTAGGGTAAAGCATGAGCTGAGGAAAGGGAGCATCAATTTTCAGATGTTCTGCTTGGTTATGAATGTGTTATCTTGCCTGTGCGTATCGAATGACGATGAGAAAATGACAGCTCACATACGTTGACTATACGGTGAATAAAAACTGCTGTCTCATACCTGTCAATGTGTACGGAGGAAATGTGGGAAAAAAGAAAACTCGTACCTGGCCTGATACTCCATTGCCATTGGCAGGACCTGTTATGGATAATCACACGCATTTGCCGGTACATGAATTACAGATTCCACGAGCTGACGGGGTGCGTATCAGTGTGGAGGAACAGATCATGAGGGCACGTGCTGTGGGGGTCACTCATCAGATTACGAGTGCATGTGAACTTCCTGAATGTGAACCTGCTTTTCGCTTAGCACGTACTTATCCGAGTGTGCGTGTAGCAGTGGCAATTCACCCAAATGAGGCGGCATTACACGGAGGATACGCGCAGGCCTCGCCTGATGGGTTACAGCCGGAAATAAAAGAACATCACATTGCCTTGGATGATGCTTTATCTCAGATTGAAAACTATGCCCGTGATCCTATGGTGGTTGCTGTAGGGGAAACGGGTTTGGACTATTTTCGCACTGCGCAGGAGGGACGCGAAGCGCAGGTGCGATCATTTGAAGCTCATGTGGAAATAGCGCACGCTCTGTCTTTGCCTTTACAAATTCATGATCGTGATGCTCATGCGGATACGCTGAGTCTTTTACGTCGTTGTGCTCATGCGGGGCAGCCCATTGTTTTCCATTGTTTTTCAGGTGATGCGTCTATGGCGCAGGTATTAGCAGAAAATGGTTGGTATGCCTCATTTGCTGGGCCATTAACATATCCGGCGAATGAGGATTTACGTAAGGCATTGAAAGCGTTGCCGCGTAATCGTGTGCTTGTGGAAACTGATGCTCCGTATTTAACTCCGGTTCCTCATCGAGGAAGCCCTAATGCTTCGTATGTGATGCCACATACGGTTCGCTATATCGCGGATTTGTGGGAGGCCTCAGAAAGCGAAACCTGTGAGCAGCTTATGCGTAATTCGTGCGATGTGTATGGCGTGTGGGATAACGCTGTGTGATACCGCGCGTGAGGCGATGCGTGAAGTAAATGGGAGAGGTGTCCGTGTGCTGTGTGTATTTATGCCCATGAGAAGGGTCACCCTTGATCTGTTGAATTCTGTGGGGCATCCATATTAGGATCGATATGTTCCTTTGTGAGAAGTCAAGGAAACCCGCTATTGAGGAGACAATTTATTGTGGATGAAATAGAACACATTAAACAAAGGTTTCCTCATCTTTTCATGTTGTCCTCGCGTATCCAATATGGCGCACGTACTATTCGTCTGGCTGCAATTGCGGCTGCTACTGCTGTAATAGGAACTGCTTGCCTTAACATCGCTTTCGCACGCACAGAAGTCACCCTTGAAGTAGATGGTGTCACTATGCCGGTCACTACCTGGCAGCCGACAACTGCTGGGGTCCTTGCTGCTGCCGGTGTAGAACTTGCGGAGCGTGATCTTGTGCAGCCAGCTCTTACTCAAAGCCTGAAAAATAATGATGCTGTCGTGGTCCGTACCTCGCACCCATACACCTTAAATATTGATGGGCGTGAACGAACTGTGTGGAGTACTGCAAGTAGCGCTGAATACCTGCTAGCTGAAAGTAGTGCTCAAGGAACCAGCGTATCAATCGCCGCAGATCGTTCATATACCCGTCCTACACTCATACCGTTAGTTTCTAGTCGTCGTCCTGTGCAGGTTCGCTTGGATAGTTCAGTAACAACAGTTATTGCACAACCGGGTGTAGATGCACGCTCAATCCTTGCAGCGTCCGGTGTTGCTTTAGCGCCGAATGATAGGGTCCGTGTGGCCTCAGAGAAAAACGATATTTTTATTCGAGTAGAACGTGTAGAACGCGGTGAAATCACTCGAAATCACGAAGTTCCTTTCACCGTTGTCGAAAAAGAAACGGATACCCTTTTCGCTGGGGAACAAGTGGTTGAAACAGCCGGAGTTAATGGTGTCTATGAACAGCGCGTATGGCGTGAAACGATCGATGGACGTCAAAGCCATGTCGCAGTACTCGGTGAAAAAACCTTAACGGAACCAACCGAAGAAGTCGTACTTAAAGGTACTAAAGAGGTAACACCACAAGCCCTTGTCGCCGCAGGAATTGATCCGAAAGCCTCTTTAGAAGAGGGGACTGAAACAGACGGTCGCCGCTCTGTACGTTACCGGGCAAAACTTGGAACAATTTCAACGAAACAGGAAATAAAAGACCTGATCGGCGATAAAGCTTCACCGGAAACAGTTGCCGCAGCAATGGCTGCAGGTGTGCCGCTGACGTATTCAGGTGAAGATCCTCGTACCCTCGCACAAGCGCAGGTAAACGCGCGCGGCTGGGACGATTCACAATTCCAATGCCTTGTTGTCCTGTGGGATCGTGAATCGCATTGGAATCCCTATGCAGAAAATTCTTCCTCAGGTGCCTATGGGATTCCGCAGTCCCTGCCTGGGTCAAAAATGGCCTCAGCCGGTGAGGACTGGCGAACAAATCCCTCGACTCAAATCAAGTGGGGCCTAGGCTATATTGCAGGCCGCTATGGTACTCCCTGTGGCGCTTTAGGTCATTCAAACTCTGTAGGCTGGTACTAGAAACTGGATCGCCTCTTGTTCATGATGAGAGCTGAGTTATGTGTGCCAAAAAGCACCGCTTGCTTTCTTCCCTTCAGCGGATACGGCTTTGACGACTGAAGTACATTAGACTTCCTGTGTGACTTCAGGATTAACACCTCGCCGACGAAAAGCCGCTTCTCATACTCGTCACTCCCGCCTGGACCCTACCTTACCTGCGGGGGTAACCCCCTGTGATACGGGTCTGTTAGGGCCATTGGAAGTCCGAGCAATTGCAGAAGCACTGGGGATCCGTCCAACGAAAGTGCTGGGACAAAATTTTGTTCACGATGCCGGGACCGTTCGCAGGATTGTTCGTGCTGCCGGCATTGAATCAGGTGACGAAGTCGTGGAAGTTGGACCCGGTTTAGGCTCTCTGACGCTTGCCCTACTTGAAGCTGGAGCTAGGGTACGTGCCGTGGAAATTGATCCGCCTTTAGCTCATGCCCTGCCAGAAACGATTCGGGCACGTATGCCTGAGGCTGCTGAACGTTTCCGTGTAGTCCTCGGTGATGCGATGAATGTGCGTTCCTGTGATGATCTTATTCCGTCCTCCCAGAAAATTATGCACACACCAGAGCAGAGCGATAAGTTTCTTCCTTCTGAACGTGCAGGAAGCATAAACGAAAACAACAGGTCTGACACTGAGGTAAAAAGGGAGGACGAATTGTGGCCGGCACCTACGAAACTGGTTGCTAATTTGCCCTATAACGTTGCCGTCCCAGTTATTTTATCCTTACTTGAACACTTACCTTCACTGAGGGATGTCCTTGTCATGGTTCAGGCAGAAGTGGCTGATCGTCTTGCAGCAGAACCAGGAAGTCGCACATATGGTGTTCCCTCAGTTAAAGCAGCATGGTACGGTCAAGCGCAACGTGTAGGCACAATTGGACGCAGTGTTTTCTGGCCGATCCCGAATGTGGATTCAGCGCTTGTACACCTGCAACGTAATGCTGAACCTCGTGGGGATCACGCTCTACGTTTAGCAACATTTGAAGTATGTGATGTGGCTTTTGGGCAACGCCGTAAAACTTTACGTGCAGCTTTACGCAGGTGGTCAGGAGGAACTGAGCAAGCCACCGAGTTAATTGAAAGCGCAGGAATTGACCCATCGGTGCGCGGGGAAACACTGAGCATCGACGATTTTGTGACCCTAGGTGTGTGCCTGCTAGATATGCGTGAAAAAGGCATTATTCCGCCTCGTCAATCAACTGAAAACATGCAGGAACGCAGGGGAGAGCGCGATGCGTGAAGTTATTGCATCAGCTCCCAGTAAAGTCAATGTTTGCCTGTATGTTGGGGCGCCTGAACCTGATGGGTACCACCCTCTTGTCACAGTATTTGAAGCCCTTAATCTGAGGGAAAAAGTAACTGTGCGAACAAGTCGCACTCCAGGTATCCACGTGAGGACAACAGCGTATTTTCCTGATGGAAGTATTGACCACCCAACTACGCGCATATTCACTGAAATGGATCCGCGTACACATCTTGCCTGGCGTGCAGCAAAACTTATGCAAAAACTTGCAATGGCAACACCATGGGCACAAACCGCAGCCGGAGTGAGTATCCAAGTAGACAAATATGTTCCCGTTGCCGGTGGAATGGCAGGCGGTTCTGCAGATGCCGCAGCCACCCTCATTGCCTGTCAAAAATTATGGGACCTGCCCTTGCAAGAAAAGCAACTTCACGCAATCGCCCGCAGCCTTGGCGCTGATGTTCCAGCTTGTCTAGTAGGCGGTCTGTCTTTAGGAACAGGACGTGGCGATCATATGCACGTCCTGAGTAATCATGTCCCTGCCCGGCACTGGGTTTTAGCGCTTTCTGATCGCGGCTTATCTACACCGGAAGTTTTCCGAGAATTAGACGCAGGCGGAGGACCTTTAGGAAAATGGCAGCCTTTACCTGCAAAAGACCCTGAACACTACATGTTTTTTGCTGATGAAAGCGAAAAAATAGCCCCACATATTCATAATGACCTATCAGAAGCAGCATGTAGACTACGCCCAGAACTGACAGAAACAATGCGCAGTGCGCGACAAGCGGGAGCGCTTGCGGCTTTCCTTTCTGGCTCAGGCCCCACAATCGCAGCTTTAGCTCGCGATGAAGAACATGCTTTACAGATTGCTCGCACATGGGAGGAAAGCCCATATGTGCAGCGGACTATTTGCGCGCATGGTCCAGCTCAAGGGGCGCGACTGGAATCGTTGTGACCCGCGCATTGTCAGAAAAACGCAAAAATACATTGAACATGTGGGTGGGCATGTATGCGCACGACCACGGATATCAGTAAGGAAAATACGTAACGATGGCACACCTTCTGGGAACGCAAGATGTGGGAGCTTTTGTTGGCTCTCGACATCTGCTATCAGCAGTGAATGTGAGTGTAGAGGACGGAAGTCGTGTCGGTATTCTCGGACCAAATGGTGCAGGTAAATCCACTCTTTTACGTATGATTGCCGGCCAGATCACTCCCGATGCTGGACTGATAACAAAACGTGAAGGTGTGCGTATTGCACTTTTGGACCAATCTGATGTTCTTGACCCATGCGCAACAGTGATACAGGCGATTCATGCTGGATCTGAAGATTATCAATGGGCTTCAGATCCGCGCATACGTGATATTCACGCGGGTTTATTAACGGGAATTGATATTAACGCGCCGATCAATTTCTTATCCGGAGGGCAAAAACGTCGTGTGGCTTTAGCTCGTGTTTTAGCAGCTGAAGCTGATGTGGTGTGTCTTGATGAACCAACAAACCATTTAGATGTGGAAGGGGTTGCTTGGCTTGCTCGCCACATGAATGATCGTTTTTCGCAGGCAGGTTCTTCAGGCGCTTTACTTGTTGTCACACATGATCGCTGGTTCCTTGACGCGGTGTGTGAGCACATTTGGGAAGTAGTTCCTGGCATTGACCCAGGGGGAAGTCGCCCACAAATCCCTGGTCATGTCGAAATATACGATGGCTCTTATGCGGCGTACACGCTTGCGCGTGCAGAACGCGCACGTCAGGCAGATGTGGCGGCTCATAAGCGCTCACAGCTATTAAAGAAAGAACTTGCATGGCTGCGTAGGGGTGCTCCTGCTCGCACATCGAAACCGAAGTTTCATATTGCGGCGGCGGAAGCCTTGATCGCGGATGTTCCTCCACCGCGTGACAATGTGGAACTTGTGCGTATGGCTACCAGTCGTTTAGGTAAAGATGTGGTTGATCTGGAGGGGGTCAGTGTTGTTTTCCCCGCATCTGACGGTCAGGACAAGCATATTCTTTCGGATGTCACGTGGCGTTTAGCTGCGGGGGAACGTGTCGGTATTGTGGGAGTCAATGGTGCAGGAAAAACCACTGTGTTGAATGTGCTGCGCCGTAAAATTGCGCCTTCGACGGGGAGAGTACGTTTAGGGAAAACGGTGCGCATGGCTACATTATCTCAAGATACGCGCGAGTTAGATGATGTAGTTGATCTGAGGGTTGTTGAAGCTGTTGCTCAAGTGGCGCAGGTGGTGATGGTGGGCGGTAAGGAAGTGACTGCTGCTCAGATGACGGAACGTATGGGTTTTACGCGTGAACGTGCGTGGACTCGTGTGGCAGAGATTTCTGGTGGGGAACGTCGTCGTTTGCAATTGATGCGCCTGTTGATGTCGGAACCGAATGTTTTGTTGTTGGATGAGCCGACGAATGATTTGGATACCGATACTTTAGCTGCAATGGAAGATCTGTTGGATACTTTTTCTGGGACGCTTGTGGTGGTCAGTCATGACAGGTACCTGTTGGAGCGAGTGACAGATCATCAGGTTGCTTTAGTGGGGGACGGGCAGATTCGAGCATTGCCGCGAGGTGTGGAGCAATACCTTGAAATGAGGGCGGAAGCTGCTGAGCTTTCTCGTGCAGTTGAACAGTCGCGTAGCACGGAAGGGCCGGTGCCAGATTCGGCTGCAAGGCGTGCAGCGAAAAAAGAGGCTGACCGTTTAGAGCGGCGTTTAGAGCGTATGCGATCCCAAGCAGAGGAATGTGAGGCGCGTGTTGCTGATTTATCGCAGCAGGTAGTGGGAGATGTGAGTGTTTTGCCGGAGCTGACGCAGGCTTCTGCGCAATTACATGCTGTGAGAGAGGAAATTGAGGAGCTTGAATATGCGTGGTTGGAGGCTGCTCAACTGTTGGAGTAAGGAAAACCTTATTCGAGGACAGCGAATTTCGTTATGTTATGTTGCGTAATTTCCTGAATTACGCAACACGGAATTAGGTCAAGTCGATTCCACTGAAGTCATCAAAAAATCCTTCATATTAAATGCGGCTTGACCTGCATAAATGCAAAAAATAGTGACAGAATCTTTTGTGTCATGTTCACTAGAAAATGACAAAACAAGCACTGGTAATGACGAATTACGTCATACATTAACGAAAGAGATCGTCATGACAACAACACGTCCTCGTATCCTTGATTGCTCCGTTGAAAGCTGCTCCTACAACAAAACAAAATCCTGTGGAGCTGCAGCTGTAACTATCGGTTACGCACAGACATGCACCACATTCATTCCACTCACAATTAAAGGCGGACTAAAAGACGCCTCCACATTCGTGGGCGCATGTCAAAAAGCTGACTGCACACACAACTCCGGTTTAGAATGCACAGCCGAAGCTATTCGCGTTGGTGCTCACACCGCTGACTGCTTATCCTACGAAGCTCGCTAAAAATCGAATACATACAGCACATACTCGCAGCGCGAGAATCATCATCGTCGACGATTCTCGCGCTGCGAGTTTTATAAGCCAAAACATGACACCGTATTTATACGACACCTATTTATTTTGCTGAACCGAAATTCTACTTCCCATCATTCAAAAGGAAGTAAAAGCGGGCGAAGCAGATTACCTAAAAGCTCTAACTCTGACTCACTCAGCGGGGACAAAATACGCTGTTCACACGCAAGTAATGTCATAAGTGCCCCATCGACACAATCCCTACCCTTATCTGTCAAAGTAACGGTAATACTTCGACGATCATTACTTTCACGAGAACGCTCAACAAGTCCTTTTGCTTCTAAACGATCAATACGATTGGTCATAGTTCCCGAAGAAACAAGAAGCTCTGTCATAAGCCGCCCAGGAGTGAGGGCAAAAGGGGCACCAGATCTACGTAAAGACGCGAGGACATCAAACTCCCACGGTTCAAGGTCATGGTCAGCAAATGCTGTACGGCGTTCAAGATCAAGATGGCGAGCTAAACGTGAAATACGTGAAAGTACGAGCATAGGGGAAGTGTCTAAATCGGGACGTTGGCGTGACCACGAATCGACAATTTTATCTACTTCATCTGAAAAGGCGGAAATAGGGCCGTTAGATGTCATGTCCTCATGATACTGGCGATCAAGATATCTGGAAAGAGTGGGAAAACTCAGAAAAAATGACGATTACAAAAAGGTCACGACTATGCATTTTATGTGGAGATACAGGTAGTATCGAAAGAAGTGCCGGATAAAACCGCATCAACTCTGGGAAATTAGACTCTAGGAAGGTATTTCCGTGAAGAAGCCGATGAAGATAACCGCTGTTGCAGCATGTGCAGCAACCTCGCTCCTCCTGGCAGCATGTGGTGCCGCTCCTGATAGTACGATGAGCTCAAAAGCAGCACAATCAGCTGGTTCCGCCTCAGGTAACGGCAACATTAAGGCCTGTATGGTATCGGACTCAGGCGGCTTTGAAGACAAGTCTTTCAATGAATCCGGCAAGAACGGTCTTGAAAAAGCAAAAGCTGAACTCGGAGTAGATGTTGCCTACTCTGAATCACAATCCGTTGAAGATTTCGCTTCAAATATTTCCGCTCAAATTCAACAGAACTGCAACCTCATTATTGGCGTGGGCTTCCTCATGGCAAAAGCTATGGATGAGGCCGCGCAAGCCCACCCAGAAGTTAAATTTGCCCTCGTAGACTCGACTTTCGAAAACGCAAAAGAAAACGCAAAAGCCCTCGTATTCAACACCGCGGAAGCTGCTTACCTTGCCGGATATGCTGCCGCTGGTATGACAGGAACAGGTAAAGTCGGTACATACCTCGGTATGAATATTCCGACCACAGCTATTTTTGCTGATGGTTTTGCTGACGGCATTGCAAAATACAACGAGGACCACGGAACCAAAGTGGAACTGCTCGGTTGGGATAAAGAAAAGCAAGAGGGAGTCGCAGTCGGTAACTTCGAAGACGCACCTAAAGGTAAGCAATTCACCATGCAGCTCATCGAACAGGGCGCAGACATTATTCTCCCTGTCGCAGGTCCTGTAGGTAATGGCACTTTGGCTGCTGCTAAGGAAAATGGCAACGTATCCGTTGTCTGGGTTGATGCTGACGGCTACCTCACCAATGCTGACTTCGGCAGTTTCATCATGACATCTGTGATGAAAGAAATTGGTGCAGCTGTCTTTGACACGGTGAAGTCCTTACGTGACGGTAAATGGGATGGTTCCGCCTATGTAGGCACCATTGCAAATGGAGGTGTCGGTATCGCTCCATTCCACGATTTCGATGCGAAAATTCCTGCAGAACTTAAATCTGAAATTGACAAACTCAAGACTCAGATCGCTGAAGGAAAACTCAAGGTTGAATCCAAGAACACTCCTCAGTGATCGTAGATTCTTTGTCTAGGCGGAAGGCACAGGGAAAACCCTGCGCCTTCCACTGTTTTTCACAACAAATCACAATAAGTCTGTAAGATAGAGCGACACGGTACCACTACTTCAAAACCACGGCATAAAGCTATATGAAGGTACGTGACTTTCTGTCGGACACTGATGCGATATAGGAGCCTTTGTGAAACTTGAATTAGAAGGAATCACTAAGGTATTTGGTCCACTCGTAGCCAACGACCACATCGACCTCGTGGTTGAACCCGGGCAGATTCATGCCTTACTCGGCGAAAACGGTGCAGGCAAATCCACCCTCATGAATGTCCTTTACGGTCTGTATCAGCCCGATGATGGACGTATCCTCATAGACGGTGTTCCACAGAAATTTCACGGTCCAGGCGACGCAGTAGCAGCCGGTATCGGCATGGTTCACCAACATTTCATGCTCGTCCCCGTGTTTACTGTGACTGAATCAGTTGCCCTAGGATACGAACCCACCAAAGGAGGAATACTCGATACTGCAGCAGCCCGTCAAAAAGTCATCGAACTTTCTGAACGTTTCGGATTCGACATAGATCCTGATGCGCTGATCGAAGACCTCCCTGTTGGCGCGCAACAGCGTGTTGAAATCATCAAAGCGCTTTCACGTGACGCGCAAGTCCTGATCCTTGATGAACCTACAGCTGTACTTACCCCGCAAGAAACAGATGAACTCATCGCTATTATGCGGGAACTAAAAGAAGCCGGAACATCCATAGTCCTCATCACTCATAAACTTCGTGAAGTCCGAGCCGTCGCAGATCACATCACAGTTATTCGTCGAGGTAAAGTAGTAGGCGAAGCAAAACCTACCGCCTCAGAAAATGAATTAGCGACCCTCATGGTTGGCCGACCGGTGGACCTTGGTGTATCGAAAACAGAATCACATGCCGGCGATATAGCCTTGTCGTATCGTGAACTGACAGTACTTAACGAATCAGGCATTCCAGTTTTAGATAACATCAACCTTGATGTGCGGCAAGGTGAAATTCTGTGTATTGCGGGCGTTCAAGGAAACGGCCAGACAGAACTTTGTGAAGTCACCCTTGGATCACGACAACCCGATGCAGGAACCGTTGAAATTGATGGCCGCGATGTCACCGCGCTCGACATTAAACGCAGACTCGCCGCAGGACTTGGCTATGTTCCCGAAGATCGCAGTCAAGATGGCATGATTTCTTCTTTCACTATCGCTGAAAATATGATTCTTGACCAGCACAAAAATCAGCCTTTTTCACACGGAATATCACTTGACCTCAAAGCAATTGACACACATGCGCAGGCATTACGCGATGAATTCGATGTGCGCGTAACATCCGTCCACGATCCCATCTCTACTTTGTCGGGCGGTAATCAACAAAAAGCCATTCTTGCACGCGAACTTTCACGTCCCCTGCGTGTCCTCGTCCTTTCGCAACCTACACGAGGCCTGGATGTAGGGTCGATTGAATTCGTTCATTCCCGTATCGTCGCAGAACGCGACAAAGGGACAGCCCTCCTCGTTGTCTCAACAGAACTTGATGAGGTCATGGCTCTAGCTGACAGGATTGCTGTGATGTACCGAGGACGTCTTGTCGGTATTGTCAACGCAGATACCCCCGCTGAAGTTTTAGGACTCATGATGGCTGGCATTCCTGAAAATGAAGCACGCGCCCAAGCTGCCCATACGAGTACTGCTTCCGAGGAGGACAAATGAGCACACAAGCCCCACCAGCGGTATCCGCACCTTCAGAAAAACAGGCACGATCATGGGCATCGACTTTTATTAAACGATGTATAAGCCCATCAACCACAACAGTCGCAATGGCTGTGATTGTCGCTTTATTCCTCGGCGCGCTCATCGTTGTTTTCTTTGATGAGAAAGTCCAACACACAGTCGGCTATTTTTTTGCCCGCCCGAGTGATTTCTTTTCAGCTTTCGGTAATGCCTGTGGAGGATTCTTCCTTTCCCTTATCCGTGGAGCCATTTTTGACTGGACACAACCCACAATTGAAGGCGCTTTCAGGCCTCTGACAGAAACAATGACCCGTTCAGTTCCGCTCATCATCGCAGGTCTAGCTATCGCGGTGTCATTTACCGCAGGCCTGTTCAATATTGGTGTGCAAGGGCAACTTATGATGGGCGCAGTTTTGGGAGGTTTCGTAGGTTTTTCCTGGGATCTTCCGCCGGTTCTGCACCTGATCGTTGCGATGATTGGTGCTGTTCTTGGCGGCGGACTGTGGGGTTTGGTCCCTGGGATTTTACGCGCGAAACTTCACGCCAATGAAGTCATTGTGACCATCATGATGAACTCGATTGCCGTGTACCTTATGCAGTACTTGTTAGCTCAGAAAGTTTTCTACGGTGAAGGCGGATACCCGTCCTTATCGCAGCGGGTACACCCCACCGCCACATATCCACTGATCTTAGGTTCCTCTTTCCGTTTACATTTTGGTTTTATTGTCGCTATTGCAGCCGCTATTTTTGTCTGGTGGCTTTTGAAACGCTCAACATTTGGTTTTGAACTACGTGCCGCTGGCGCTAATCCTGAAGCTGCCCGCACCGCTGGAATGAATGTGTCACGAATTTTAATGATGACACTCATCCTGTCAGGTGCCCTTGCAGGTCTTGCAGCCACAGGGCCGATTCTGGGGACAGAAAAAGCTATCAGTGGGTCAGTAGCAGGGTCTTATGGTTTTGATGCGATTACTGTTGCTCTGCTAGGTAAATCCAGCCCATTAGGTGTCGTTCTTGCAGGCCTTCTTTTTGGTGGTCTTGCAGCCGGTGGCGCAGTGATGCAAGCCTCCTCAGCGCAGATTCCTGTGGACATTGTTCAAATCACTCAAGCAATCATTGTGTTGCTGATCGCTGCTTCGGAAGCGATTCGTCTGCGACGAGAAAAGAAAGCAGCCGATCGTGTTTCATCAGCGCAGGCTTCTCAGCGCACATCAGCAACGAAAGGGGCCCAAGCATGAGTAGCAGCATCGTCCCTGCAATCACGCAAGCAGAAAACGGGAAAGTCCTTAAACCTGTTCAGTGGCGTGATCCTATCGTGAGTGCCATCATGACTGCCCTGAGCATACTGATGACATGCATGTCCTCAGGAAACTCACGTGTGTCTTTTATTGGTGCAACCTCGTGGTTTACCTTAGGTGAAGTAACTATTCCTGCACTTTTTACAGGAATAATTTTGAGCTCCTGCTCGCTGATTGCTACCGCTGTCATCTGGATACGTGCTCGCCAACGCCGTGAAAGTAACGGATGGCTGGTCACAATTGTCGGTGCCTCTTTCGTCCTTGTATTCCTGATATGGACAGTCGCCGGTAAAGAATCATCAGTCCTGCCAGTGGTTTCCTTACTTTCTGGTGGCCTCCTTTTTGCGACCCCCCTGGTATATGGGGCATTGACAGGTATTATCTGTGAACGCACAGGCGTTATTAATATCGCGATTGAAGGCCAACTGCTGTTGGGTGCTTTCTTTGCTGTCGTGGCCGCTTCGCTTGGTGGTAATCCTTTATACGGCCTTATTGCAGCACCAATCGCAGGTATGTTGGTTTCTGTTCTTCTGGCTTTATTTACCATTAAATTCCGTGCAGACCACATTGTTGTCGGTGTCGTATTGAATATGCTTGTTGTGGGATTGACCAGCTTCATGTTTTCAACGCAGTTGAAAAATGCGCCAGAATTAAACCAAGCATTACCATTGCCGACTATGCCCATTCCCGTGCTGAAAGATATTCCAATCATTGGGCCGGTTTTATTCAACCAAACACTGCTGGTCTACCTGATGTACGTAGCGGTTATCGCGGTTCAAATCGCGCTCTTTTCTTCACGTTGGGGATTACGTACCCGAGCTTGTGGTGAGCATCCGAAAGCTGCTGACACGGTCGGTATCCGTGTCAATGCCTTGCGTTGGAAAAACGTCATTATGGCGGGTGCTATCGCAGGTCTTGGCGGAGCTGTTTTCACTGTTGGTGAAGGTCTTGCTTTCTCAAAGAATATTGCGGCTGGAAACGGTTTCATTGCTTTAGCTGCAATGATTCTTGGTCGTTGGAATCCGAAAGGCGCTTTCGCAGCAGCATTGCTTTTTGGTTTTGCAACAAACTTGGGTGCAATTATGCAGGCCGTTAACGCGCCAATCCCCGCAGAATTCTTACTCATGATCCCCTATGTCGTCACAATCTTCGCCGTCGCAGGATTTGTTGGTGCAGTCCGTGCCCCCGCTGCAGAAGGAGTGCCTTACCCGTGAGACAGCGTGACCCTATCAGTGAACAAACATGGCAGAAACTTCATGAAGTGGCCTGCGAAGCCGCCTCATACGCCTATGCTCCGTACTCACATTTTCGCGTAGGAGCAGCAGCACTCACAGACGACGGACGCATCATTTCAGGGTGCAATGTCGAAAACGCGGGCTATGGCGTGACTTTATGCGCTGAATGTGGTCTGATTTCTGATCTTATACGAGGCGGAGGCGGGCAACTCCTAGCCTTTGTCTGCGTTGACGGACACGGAAATCCGTGCGCTCCATGTGGACGCTGCCGCCAACTTCTATTTGAACATGCAGCACCAAACATGCTTTTACTGATGCCACAGGGATACATGACAATCAATGAAGTTCTCCCCGGAGGTTTTGGCCCCTCAGATCTTCAATACGCACATACTCGCCGCGAGAGAGAAAACTCATGACAACGGAACTTTTTGACGCTGTTGACATTATCGCTGCTAAAAGAGATCGTTTCCGATTAAGTGACGACCAGATTGACTGGGTTATTGACGCTTACACGCGCGGCGTGGTCGCTGATGAACAGATGGCCGCCTTAGCTATGGCTATTTTCCTCAACGGTATGGATCGATCTGAAATAGCACGGTGGACACACGCCATGATCCGTAGCGGCGAACGGATGGATTTTTCTGCCTTGCCGCGAGTAACCGTTGATAAACATTCCACCGGAGGGGTTGGTGATAAAATCACGCTACCCTTAGCCCCACTGGTTGCAGTATTTAACGTGGCTGTCCCTCAGCTTTCTGGCCGAGGCCTTGGGCACACAGGTGGCACACTAGACAAAATGGAAGCAATCCCAGGCTGGCGCGCACTGCTCAGCAATGAGGAAATCATGAATATCCTCGGCACTGGTCCCGGAGCTGTTATTTGTGCTGCAGGGAAAAGGCTTGCTCCAGCTGATCGGAAACTGTACGCCTTACGTGATACCACATCTACGGTGAACTGTGTGCCTCTGATCGCTTCATCGATCATGTCAAAGAAAATAGCGGAAGGTACCGGTGCGCTTGTCCTTGACGTGAAGGTGGGGGCGGGGGCCTTTATGAAAGATCGTGAACAAGCGACGCAGCTTGCACGCACAATGGTTGAGTTGGGGCATGACGCTGGTGTGAACACCGTTGCCTTTTTGACCGCGATGGATGTGCCTTTAGGTCGCACGGTCGGTAATGCACTGGAAGTTCGTGAAGCATGTGAGGTCCTTGCAGGTGGCGGTCCAGCAGATGTCGTTGAATTGACACTCACATTGGCTAAAGAAATGCTGACCCTAGCCGGCCTGCCGAATGCTGATCCTGAAGCTGCTTTGAAAGACGGACGTGCAATGGATAAATGGCGCGATATGATTCGCGCTCAAGGCGGTGACCCTGATGCCCCGCTGCCGGTAGCACCTTACACAGAAGAAATATGCGCAGAAAGCAGTGGCTATCTGACATCAATGGATGCCCTTGCTCTTGGTGTTGCTTCATGGCGTTTAGGGGCAGGCCGCGCCCGTAAAGAAGATCCCGTACAAAGTGAAGCAGGTATTGAAATCCTCGTGAAACCAGGTGAAGCTGTACACAAAGGGCAACCGCTTCTGCGTTTACATACGGCAACTCCGCAACGTTTTGAACGAGCCTGCCAAGCGCTCGCCGGGGCAATAGGTATTGGTCCTGAAGCTACAGGGGAACAAGGAAGTGTCATTATTGACCGTATTACTGCTTCGTAAAGTCTGTGCTAGGTAGTACTCGGCCTACGAAAGCGTAAAGAACACAAAGGAAAATACAGAAAATACACGCATATGCGTATAAGGGGAGAAAATGCTACGTCACGAAATTGCTGCAATGATTGACCATACTTTATTAGCTCCTGAAGCAAAAAGTACGGATGTTGAAGCCCTTGTCACAGAAGCCATCGAACTTGGCACATACTCTGTATGCGTTTCACCAAGTATGTTGCCGATCCGTGTTCCTGAAGGACTGAAAGTTGCGTGTGTATGCGGTTTCCCTTCAGGGGCGCATAGCTCTGCTGTGAAAGCTGCTGAAGCTGCTGAAGCTGCCGCTCATGGCGTCGACGAAGTTGATATGGTCATTAATCTTGCATTCGCTAAAGAAGGACGCTGGGACGCAGTTGAATCAGATATTCGTGCGGTTCGTGAAGCGGCACCGCATGTCGTTTTGAAAGTCATTATTGAATCAGCAGCTTTAACAGATGATGAGATTGTGGCTGCATGTCAGGCTTCGCAAGCGGCAGGAGCAGATTTTGTGAAAACTTCCACCGGCTTCCATAAAGCGGGGGGCGCATCCACTCATGCTGTGGCCCTGATGCGAGCCACAGTAGGACAAGAAATGGGAGTAAAAGCTTCCGGTGGTATCCGTGATGTTGAAACAGCTCAAGCCATGATTGAAGCAGGTGCGAATCGATTAGGTCTTTCTGCCTCTCGACAAATCTTGGAGGCTTTAGCCGAGTAGGTGAACACCCACAACTAGGGTGAGTGCACAAAACTGTTGGGCGGTGAATGTAAAAACTCACCGCCCAATACTCTTTTACGACTTCACGTAAAAACCGTGCTTTTTATGTTACGCACGGCTACAGAAATCACATACCTAATGCCTGACGGACATCATTTTTAACGAGCTCTAAACGTTCATCCGCGTGAAGTCGTGCAGCAGCTACATTTTGTCCTTCTGCAGGAATAATAACTTCACAGTAGCATTTGAGTTTAGGTTCTGTACCCGAAGGGCGTATAACGACACGATCATGAGCTTTCGTCAGGAACAGTAATCCATCAGTCGGAGGAAGCCCATTCCAGCCCTCCAACAGATCAACACATTCCACCACCGGTGAACCCGCCAAAGAAGCAATACCATGCGCACGTACATGCGCCATTGCCTTCCCAATCAAAGATAGATCCTCCACGCGGATACTTAGCGGGCTTGTCGCATAAAGCCCGTGAGTACGCGCTAAATCATCGAGCACATCACGCAGGCTCCGCGAATTGGCTTTACACTGGGCAGCAAGAGCAGCCAAACTCAAACAGGCAGAAATCCCATCCTTATCACGCACATGCAGCGGATCAACGCAGTAGCCTATGGCCTCCTCATAACCAAAAACTAAATGAGGAACACGCGCAATCCATTTGAAACCTGTCAGCGTGTGCTGATAAGACAAACCATGCGCTGCCGCTATTTGCGAGAGTAAACGTGACGACACCACGGAATTAGCTAAAACAGCCTGCGAATCACCTTCATATGTTTGAGCTATCTGCTCGCCCAGTAGTGCTCCTGCTTCATCGCCAGTGAGCTGCCTCCACGCACCCTCGTATGCCGGATCAGGTATCGCCGCGGCGCACCTATCAGCATCAGGATCATTTGCCAAGATAATATCTGCTGAAAGTTCACGTGCCCGCGCAAAAGATAAATCAAGCGCACCAGGTTCTTCAGGATTTGGAAAGGAAACCGTCGGGAAACGCGGATCTGGATCATGCTGTTCGGGGACCACGTGAACATCTGTGAAACCAGCAGCTTTAAGGACACGTAGCATAGTTTCGCCCCCGACACCATGCATTGAAGTTAATACGATACGCAGGTCACGCGGCCCATCTGGGATGAGGGAAGCGACAGTATCAACATACGCTTGAATGATGTCTTCGCTGACAATCTCCCACCCTGACGTGGCGCGTGGCACGCAAGAAAC
Organism: Schaalia sp. lx-100; assembly: GCF_021083625.1. Taxonomy (NCBI): domain Bacteria; kingdom Bacillati; phylum Actinomycetota; class Actinomycetes; order Actinomycetales; family Actinomycetaceae; genus Schaalia; species Schaalia sp. lx-100. Next base: position 80,997 of record NZ_JAJNRP010000003.1, read on the forward strand.
TGAAGGAACAGCAGCAATAGCCTCATGAATACGTGAATCAAAAGGCGGAACAATTTGCGCCCCTTGGCCAGCATCCGTAATGACTCGACCACCTAGGTAGACCTTATACCCGTTATCTTGAGGTGGGTTATGCGAAGCTGTCACCATGACTGCGGCATCAGCATTCATATGGCGCAAAGCAAAGGCAGTTACAGGCGTAGGCAAAGCAGAGGGCATCAGTAAAGCACGGCCGCCAGCTGCAACAACAACAGCGGCAGTATCCTCAGCAAATTGAGCAGAACCATAGCGTGCGTCATAGCCGATAACTACGCTAAAACCTTCACCTACACATTCATGAAGGACCTGTGATAGCCCACATGCAGCACGAATAACAACGGCACGGTTCATTCGATGAGGGCCAGGTCCAAGAGTTCCCCTGAGGCCAGCAGTACCAAAATGCAGGAGCGAAGAAAAACAATCGGCGACTTCCGCATCAGCTTCCGCGTCCCCATTTATCGCTGCCTCACATAGTTCGCTGAGTTCGCGCGCAGTATCAGTATCAGGATCGTCGGCAATCCATTGGCGTACAGTGGCTTCATCAAAAGAAATCGTGGTAGTCATAGCACTACGTTAGTGCCTGAATTGTTTTTATCAGACATCAGTGAAGGTGTTGTGCGCAGATCCCTCATTCCATACCACACAAGGTTGACAACATGGGCAGCTACTTTTTCTTTACTCATATGCCGTTCATCCAGCCACCATTGACCGACTTGAGCTATGAGTCCGACAAGCATCTGTGCGTACAGAGGTGAATATCGCGGATTCATATGTGAAGCATCGAACTGTTGAGCGAGGAGGTGCTCAACTTTCGCAGCAACATCCCCAATGATGGATGAAAACGAGCCAGCATGGTGTGCTGATGGGGCGTCGCGCATAAGGACTCGGAACCCATCGGTATGCGTTTCAATATATGTTAAGAGGGCAAGCGCAGCGGATTCAACGATGACGCGGGGCCGCTGTGAACGGGTGAGCGCATTTTCAAGAGTTGTGGTGAGTGCCTGAACTTCACGGTCCACTATCACCGCGTATAGTCCTTCTTTCCCACCGAAGTGTTCATAAATGATGGGTTTTGATACTTTTGCTTTTGCTGCGATTTCTTCGACACTTGTCGCATCGAAACCTTTAGATGCAAAGAGGCTCCTACCAACGTTTATGAGCTGTTCGCGACGGGCGACACCTGTCATACGTGTGCGTTTTTCGTTCATATTCTTCACGTTATCGCAGCTTTTATTGCTCCGGCCGTATTGAGGGAAGATTAGTGGCTTTCCTCTCTTAATTGCTGAAGTGCTATTCGTGATTCGATATTGTGCCTCAGGTTGTGGCACAATAAATGTGCTTTCCGCCTTGGTGTAACGGCAGCACAGGGGTTTTTGGTGCCCTTAGTCTAGGTTCGAATCCTGGGGGCGGAGCTGCTGGTGGAGCTTTGCTTCGACGCGCACCGATTGAGCCCTTTTGGGAGGATTCATGACTCACCCTGCAGCCGTTATTGTTCTTGCCGCTGGTCAGGGTACGCGAATGAAATCAGATATCCCTAAGGTTGCGCATCCTTTAGCTGGTATCTCAATGATCGGTCATGCTGTACGTGCGGCTTTGGCGTTACAACCCGAACATCTGGTCGCGGTTGTCCGTCATCAACGTGAAATAGTTGCTGATGAGATCCTTCGTTTTGCTCCACATGCGCTGATCGCAGATCAAGATGAAATCCCAGGAACAGGTCGCGCCGTACAATGCGCTGTCAACGCATTGGAAAATGTCTGCGGAAAAATCAACGGAACGATTGTTGTGACCTACGGTGATGTGCCGATGCTATCGGTCCGTACTTTAGAGGACCTTGTTGCCGCGCATGAGGAAGGCTCACATGCGGTCACGGTATTAACTGCCGTACTGGATGATCCCACAGGCTATGGCCGTATTATTCGTAATCCTGATGGCATTGTGACCCGTATCGTAGAGCAACGTGATGCTACGCCGGACGAAGCCGCAATTTCTGAGGTAAATGCGGGTATTTATGCTTTTGATGCGCAATTTTTACGCGCCGCTTTACATGATGTGAAAGCGAATAATGCGCAAGGTGAGGTTTATCTCACTGATGTGTTGGCTGCGGCTGCCCCTGCAGGGCGAACCGTGGGAGCACTGATCGTTGAGGATCATTGGCAAATTCAAGGATGTAATGATCGTGTTCAATTGGCGCAATTAGGCGCAGAATTTAATCGCCGGATTTGTCAAGGACATATGCGAGCAGGGGTGTCAATCCCTGATCCGATGTCAACATGGATTGATGTGGATGTCACCATTGGTCCAGATACCACAATTTTCCCTGCGACCGTGTTGCGGGGGAGGACCACGATTGGTTCTCGTTGCCTTATCGGTCCTGGGGCAACACTGATTGATACGCAGGTGGGGCATGATGCTCATGTTCCAACAGCGTGGACAGTGGGTGCTCAAATTGATGAGGGCGAGGTCGTGGTTCCTTTTAGTGTTCGTGGTCAGGTCCAAGCGGGCTGACTGTTTTATTCCATTTGTGAGGAAGGAAACCTATGAGCGGGTTGGTGACCAGTGGTGAGAAGCGGCTTGTCCTTGTATCGGGACGTGCCCACCTTGAACTCGCACATCAGGTGGGTGAGGTCCTCGGGTGCGGCGTCTCGCCGACAACTGCCTACGATTTTGCGAGCGGTGAAATTTATGTGCGTTTCACTGAATCTTTACGTGGCGCTGATGTTTTTGTTTTGCAGTCCCACACCTCCCCAATTAACAAATGGCTGATGGAACAGCTTTTGATGATTGACGCGGCAAAGCGTGCATCTGCGAAACGTATTACAGCTGTATCACCTTTCTACCCCTATGCGCGTCAGGATAAGAAACATCAAGGACGTGAACCTATTTCAGCGCGTCTTATAGCAGATATGTATAAGACTGCAGGTGCTGATCGTGTGATGAGTGTGGATCTACACGCCTCGCAGGAACAGGGATTCTTTGATGGTCCCGTTGACCACCTGTGGGCTATGCCGGTTTTAGTTGATTATGTACGTACTCGTGTTGACCTAAGCAATGTGGTGATGGTTTCACCTGATGCAGGTCGTATCCGCGTGGCAGAAAAATGGTCAGCAAAACTGGGGGGCTGTCCCTTGTCTTTCGTTCACAAAACTCGTGATACGACTCGACCAAATGTTGCTGTGGCAAACCGAGTAGTAGGTGATGTTGCAGGTAAACAGTGTGTGCTGGTTGATGACATGATTGATACAGCAGGCACAATCGCTGAAGCAGTAAAGGTTTTGTACTCTGCGGGCGCGCAGTCTGTGATCGTGGCTGCGACACACGGTATCTTGTCTGACCCTGCGACACGTCGTTTAGCAGAGTGCGGTGCAACGGAAGTTGTGGTGACTGATACTTTGCCGATTACGCCGGAAAAGCGTTTCCCCACGCTCACGGTTTTACCTATCGCGCCCCTGCTGGCAACTGCGATTCATGAGGTTTTTGAAGACGGTTCCGTCACATCTTTATTTGATGGAGTGGCTTAAATATTACTATTCACGCTACACTGGTGGGGTTGCTCCGGCGAGGGCTGCTTGCATATGACTGCGCATAAGGGCAGGGTGTGAAGTAAAGCCGTTATCGACAGGGCCTCCGTGATGTGTATGCGTTGCGGGTTCTGGTGTGCTGGTGCGCGTAATGTGAACTCGCAGTTGTGAAGGAGGCTCATCATGAGTGAAAAACCGGTTCTTGTTGGTCAGGTTCGTTCAGAATTCGGTAAGGGTGCTGCTCGTCGCGCTCGTCGTGACGGATTAGTTCCAGTTTCCGTGTATGGCAAGGGCCAGGAAACTTTACACGTAGATGTACCGGGGCATGAATTATTCCTCGCTGTACGTGACCACCGTCAAGATCTTGTTGATGTGGTTGTCGATGGAACCACATACACAGTGGTTATGCGTGAGGTACAGCGTCACCCTGTTTCTCGTGTGCTCTTGCACGTTGATTTTGTGATCGCCTGATCTGTTCGATTATTTACGTGTGCCGCGCCTGTCATAGGCGCGGCACACGTGTATAGGTTCAGCAATTTTCGGTGGCAATGCGGTGGACGATACCAGCAAGTAAAGTGGAGATTCTTTCAGTGCTTTCGCGTCCGGCCTCAATTACTTCCTCGTGAGATAACGGTGTGGAACCAACTCCGGCGGCAAGATTTGTCACTAAAGACAAAGCCATCACTTCCATACCTGACTGGCGAGCAGCAATTGCTTCTAAAGCGGTAGACATTCCGACGAGATCCCCACCAAGTATTCCTGCCATGCGTACTTCGGCTGGTGTTTCGTAATGGGGTCCGCAAAATTGCGTGTACACGCCCTCAGGAAGATCAGGATTAACGCGATGAGCAATGTCACGTAGGCGCTGTGAATACAGGTCAGTAAGGTCAACGAAATGAGCGCCTTCGATAGGTGAAGCACCTGTGAGGTTGATGTGGTCACGAAGGAGGACAACGCTTCCAGGCCCCCATTCGGGTCGTACAGAACCGCAGCTATTTGTCAGGATAAGAGTGCCAGCTCCACATGCGGCTGCTGTACGAACAGCATGAGCAACCGCGCGCACACCATGACCTTCGTAATAGTGTGTGCGGGCACCGAGGACCAGGGCGTAGCGGTCTGTGCCAGCAATCTTGACAGAGATGAGGCAGGGCTGGTGACCAGGGACCGCTGGAGCGCGGAAACCAGGAATTTGGCGTGCTGGAATCGACGCGACAACTTCACCGAGTAACTGCGTGGCTTCGGCCCAACCAGAGCCAAGAACTAAAGCAATGTCATAGTGCTCAATACCTGTTCGAGAACGCAGTGAACGTGCAGCTGCTTCCGCTACCTCAAAAGGATTAGTGTCGCTTAAGGGAGCCGGACCATTATCACGTGAAGAAGACACGCGAATATCCGGTGTATGAACAAGATCAGACATGCCAGAAATTCTACTTTTTACCTTTGGTGGGTACATGTTGAAAAATATCTGCATGTCTTTTGTGATATTTCTTTTACGCAACCACAGAAGCATTTCACGATTTTTGGCGCTTTTCTGTGTCTGTCGGGGCTGTGATGCGATGCTGCGTATGCGTGTAATACGCTCAGGGGAGCTTGTAGTGCGGTTGTTACGAACTGTCATGATGCATCAACACGGAAAATAAGGGAAGCGTTGAAGGTATCTTCACACGTATCCTCTGACATAAGAACAAAATTGTGCACAAAGCATAAAGGAAGACAATGACATATCAACTGACAGCCGATGATCCAGTGACACTTACTGCTCAGCTGATTGATATTCCTTCGGTAAGCGGTCAAGAAAAACAGATTGCTGACGCTGTGGAACGACTGCTGCGCACATGCGGACATTTAGAAGTGCTGCGTGACGGTGATGCAGTACTTGCTCGCACACATCAAGGTGCATCTGAGCGTGTCATTATTGCAGGACATGTGGATACCGTGCCGATAGCTGATAATGTTCCTCACCAACGCCTGACATATGAAGGCAATGATTATTTAGTAGGCCGCGGCAGCGTGGACATGCTTGGTGGTGTGGCTATGGCTTTATACGCGGCTGTCCATGTGCGAAATCCACGCTATGACGTGACATGGATTTTTTATGACAATGAGGAAGTCGCTGCTGAATTGAATGGTTTGGGCAGGATTGAACGGAATCATCCGGATTGGTTGGATGCAGATTTCGCTATTCTTGGGGAACCGACAGATGCTCGTATTGAAGGTGGATGTAACGGGACGGTACGTATTCGCGCTGATTTTTCGGGGAAAGCAGCTCATTCAGCGCGTTCATGGACAGGGGATAATGCGATTCACAAGACAGCCCCTATTATTGCCTCGCTTGCCTCATATGGGAACCCTGAGGTGGATGTCGATGGATTGGCATATAAAGAGTCTTTATCGGTGGTCCGAATAGAAGGTGGGATTGCTGGGAATGTTGTTCCAGATAAGGCTTCTGTGTGGGTGAATTATCGTTTTGCGCCTAGTCGCACACCTGAAGAAGCAGTAGAACGTGTGTGTGAATATTTTGTTGGCTCTGGCGCGCACATATGTGTGGAAGATGTGGCCGTGGGTGCGCGTCCGGGAATGCATATGCCGATTGCTCAGGATTTTGTGTCAGCTGTTAGCTCGGTTGCCTCTGTTTATCATGGATATTCGTGCGACATTGTGGGGCCAAAATACGGGTGGACTGATGTGGCGCGTTTTGCTGCAAGGGGGGTTCCTGCTTTGAATTATGGTCCGGGAGATCCTTTGCTGGCTCATACTCGTGAAGAACGTGTACAAGTTGCTCAGATACGTCAATGTGCTCATACGTTGGCATCCTGGTTAGGCCATAAGAGCTGATATGTGAATGGGTAGGATAGGCGCTCAAATTGCTTAGGTGGGTGTGTGCGTAGTGTGATGAAGGAAAATAATGGGATGTGGAACTTGTGATATGTCAGTGGAGGCAAAGATGAATGATGCGACTATGGGGATGTCTGTTCCACAGGAACAGCGGACTGAGGATATGGCAGTCGGTTCTGATCCGCAACCTGCGCATCGTAGGGGTCCGCTTGTATTACGAGGTGGTCAGATCCCTGAAGACACGTTAGATACACAGCTTTTACGGCATCATAAAGATACTCGCTGGCTACATGATGATCCGTGGCGTGTGCTACGTATTCAGTCGGAGTTTGTTGAAGGTTTTGGCGCATTATCTGAAGTAGGTCCAGCTATTTCTGTTTTCGGGTCGGCGCGTATACCTCGCGATCATCCGTATTATGTGAAAGCTCAACGTATTGGTTCTTTGCTGGTTGAAGCAGGTTATGCGGTTATTACTGGTGGTGGCCCAGGCGCGATGGAAGCGGCGAATCGAGGGGCTTGGGAAGCCGGTGGAACCTCTATTGGTTTAGGTATTGAATTACCGCATGAACAAGGACTGAATCAATGGGTGAATCGTGGCGTGAATTTCCGCTACTTTTTTGCGCGTAAAACAATGTTTGTGAAGTACTCATCAGGTTTTATTGTGATGCCTGGTGGTTTTGGAACATTAGATGAGCTTTTTGAAGCTCTTACGTTGGTACAGACGCAAAAAATTCATTCTTTCCCCGTGGTCTTAGTTGGGCGTAGCTATTGGTCGGGGCTGGTTGAGTGGATCAGTGGGACTATGCGGGATGAAGGGATGATTTCTGAAGGTCAGGAGCTGTTATTTCATGTTGTTGATGAACCTGAGGAGGCTGTGCGTTACGTGATCGGTGAAAAGTAATTTCGCTGGTACGGGTGAAAAACAATGATAGTGTCGGGCTTTTTCATATCTTCTGTCAGGTATGCGAAAGACAGGTAGAATTAGTGTATTCATTGATAGGTGTCAATGTATTGTCAGTGAAATTCAGCTGTGAGGAGCATACACATGGCAGCCATGAAACCTCGGACCGGTGACGGACCTCTTGAAGCGTCAAAGGAAGGTCGCGGAATTGTTATGCGTATTCCGAGTGAAGGTGGCGGTCGCCTCGTCATTGAACTCACTGTTGAAGAAGCTCAGGCACTTTCGCAAGCTCTTGCTTCCGCTGTGTAAGGTGAGCCTGCGGCTGAACACTAAATCTGAGCGATATTTGATGGAGCCGTTGCAGGCCTACCTGATAAGAAAATAAAAGTCGATACGGTATCTTGATAGATCCTTTGCGGTGCTTCTTGTAGATATAGATACCAAATATAAAACCTGTAGCTACTTATAAGTAGCTACAGGTTTTATGCATGTTCGAGGCCCCTCAATGACAGGCTCACGGATGAGATATATGGGGGCTTCTTAACGTTTCACAGCGACAAGCAGGCCGTCACCTACAGGAAGTAATGAAGGAATGAAATCTTCTGATGTGCTGAGGAAACGGACAAGTTCACGGCAAACAACTGTTTCAGGATCACGACGAGCAGGATCTGCTACTTGGTCATGCCATAAAGCGTGGACAAAAGCTACAACACCGCCAGGCCTCAAAACGCGTACAGCATGATCGAGGTATTGAGGCGCTTCAAGAACATCCCCGTCAATGACCAGCATGTCGTAGGCGCGAGCGGCCATACGGGGGAGGACATCGAGTGCTCGACCAGCAATTAGGCGTGTACGCTGTGGTGAAATTTTTGCGGCGGTGAAAGCTCGTCGCGCGTGCTTATGGAACTCAACTTCGTGGTCGATAGTTGTGAGCACCCCGTCAGCAGGCATCCCATCAAGTAACCACAGGGCCGATACTCCAGCTCCGGTACCGATCTCTAAAACAGCCCGCGCACCAGAAACAGCGGCAAGCATACGCAAAGTCGCGCCAATCCCAGTTGAGACGGGAGCTGCGCCAACCTCAACGGCAGCGTCACGTGCAGCTAAAAGAACTTCATGCTCAGGAATGTAATCTTCTGCGTACACCCATGTTTGAGCCTTGTCAGTGGACATGATGCCTCCGTGTAGTAACTACAGGCACGGTAAGCGCCTGTGCGAGCGCGTATCTAAGCCTAAATCGTGTTGTGTGGGCATGTCAGACAAACACATAAAATGTACGCGTTTGAGTGCATGACTTCACTTGTGCTCCAGATATTCACCAATTGTACGCAATAATGACAGACACTTTACTTTGAAGAAAAGTGCGTGCGAGAGCCACATACACCAGCGTTCTGGCATGTCGAATATCTGATATGTGTGAAGTTTGAGTAGGGAACGAATTATGAATTCTTCGACAAAGGAGAAACTCCTAAAGGACGACCCACTAAACCACGATCACTGTGACGTAAAGAAGCAGCAAGTTCAGTGAGCACAGTAGCAGCCGGTCCTTGCGATAAAGCAACCGGTTCACCTGTGTCACCACCCTCACGTAAAGCAATATCCAGTGGAACTTGAGCGAGTAAAGGCACAGGATAGCCAAGCTGCGCAGTGAGACGTTGGGAAACCGAATCACCGCCTCCTGTACCGAAAATTTCTAAACGAGTACCGTCATTTTGTTCAAGGTATGACATATTTTCGACAACACCGATCACTTTTTGGTGAGTTTGCGTTGCAATTGAACCTGCGCGTTCAGCTACTTCTGCGGCTGCTACTTGAGGAGTAGTGACCACGAGAATCTGAGAGTTTGGCAGTAACTGAGCAATCGAGATTGCCACATCCCCTGTACCAGGCGGCATATCAATGAGGAGCACATCTAAATCACCCCAAAATACATCTGCAAGGAACTGTTGGAGCGCACGGTGAAGCATAGGCCCACGCCAGATAACAGGCTGCCCATCTGGAACAAACATCCCAATAGATACAACTTTGACTCCGGCTGCACCAACGGGGGGAATAATCATGCCATCGAGAACTTGCGGCTCGTGGGTAATACCGAGCATACGTGGCAAAGAGAAACCGTAAATATCAGCATCCATTACACCGACTTTGACGCCTGAGCGAGCTAAAGCGGCAGCAAGGTTCGCAGTCATCGAGGATTTCCCAACCCCGCCTTTACCGGATGTGACCGCAATGACGCGAGTAAGTGAGTCAGGTGAAGCGAAAGGAATTTCTCGTTCAGGCCTGCCACCATTGAGTTTTTCACGGAGGGCTTTCTTTTGCTCGTCACTCATCACACCCATGGTGATTGTGACATCATCAACGCCTTCAAGAGCTGTGAGAACAGCATGAACATCAGCATTGATTTTGTTACGCATAGGACAGCCAGCGATTGTTAAAAGAATAGTGACTGCTACTGTTGAGCCATCAATGGAGATGGAATCAACCATATTGAGTTCAGTAATGGGACGGTGAATCTCAGGGTCAATAACTGTTGAAAGGGCTTCGAGAATACGTTCATGGGACACGCTCATGCCTACCATCGTAATGTGCTGGCCGCCCTCACGCTTAGTGATGAAGAACGTGCCGACTCGCCCGCGTTCATTTTGAGGGAAAGTGAGGGGTAATTGGGGTAAAACACTTACGAGGTTGCAGTCTCCGTTGTTTCTGTGCGTGCGAGAGTTTCATCAGGGCCGCAAGCTGAAGGGCTTGTGTTTTCTTGAGTAAGAGCGCTGAGGCGTTCAATGTGTTCACGGAGTTCTTCGAGTGTGTCACGCAATTCTGAGCGAACAAAATCACGTGTAGCCATATCGCCCATTGCGATACGTAAACCAGCTATTTCACGTGTGAGGTACTCGGTGTCTGAAAGGTTTCGTTCAGCACGCTGGCGATCTTGTTGAGCTTGGACGCGGTCACGATCATCTTGCCGGTTTTGGGCTAACAAAATCAAAGGAGCAGCATATGATGCTTGTAAGGAAAGCATGAGTGTGAGCGCAGTAAAACCTAAATCTGCGCGGTCAAATTGCCATGCTTGTGGTGCGAGAGTGTTCCACCCGATCCAAGCGACAACGAAAAGCGTGAGGTACACCAAGAACTGGGGGGTTCCGCTGAAACGGGCAATGAGTTCTGCGCCACGACCTATGCGCTCAGACTCAAGGTTAATGCGAGGCAGTCGAAATTGACGGCGTTCTGCTGGTGTATCAAGACGATCAGCCATCTATGCTCCTTGCCATCAGTCGGTCCGTGACCTCGTCATCAAAGTTACGCCAATCATCAGGTAATAGTTCGTCAAGAACGTCATCAGCTGAAACTGCGCCATGTAAATGCCCGTCTGTATCAACGACAGGCAGAACCGTGAGGTTGTATGTTGCAAGCAGTCGGGTGACTTTAGCGACGTGGTCTTCGGGTGAAACTAATTCAATGTCCGTATCCACAATGGTACCGACTTGTGTGTGGGGTGGTTCGCGTAGTGCGCGTTGAATGTGGACCATTCCTAAGAATTGTCCAGTAGGTGTTTCTAAAGGTGGGCGTGTAATGAACGCAGCGGTTGCTAAAGAAACAGATAAATCTTCACGACGTACAGCGGCAAGCATTTGGGCGACAGTGGCATCAGGTGGCAAAACCACCGGTTCTGTGGTCATGAGAGCACCTGCTGTGGACTCTTGGTAACGCAGGAGGCGACGTACGTCTTTTGCTTCTTCTGGTTCCATAAGTCCCAGCAGTTTTTGTGCACGTTCTACGGGGAGCTCAGAAACAAGGTCGGCTGCGTCATCAGGTTGCATGACATCGAGAACATCTGCTGCGCGTGAAGCGTCAAGGAGTGAGACGATTTCCACGCGGATTTCTTCGCTGAGTTCTTCAAGGACGTCAGCTAAACGGGCATCGGTTAGCGCCTGTGCGACGGCGATACGTCGGTCTGCAGGTAGGTCATGTATGAAGTCCGCGAGGTCTGCGGCTTTCATATCTTCTGTTTGTTGAATGAGGGCTGTTGCTCCTTGGTTTGTGTCAGTGCGTAACAAACCGGTGATATCCGTAATATTGACGGTGAGTGTTTCGCCTCCTCGTCGGAAACCTAGAGGAGTGGTGCGTACACGCTGAACGTGTAACATGTCGATTACCCAGTCACGGGGACGGCGTTGCTGCATTGCGACGTCAAGGACACGTACTTCGCTGTCATCTTCGCTGAGGCGGACAACTCGGTCAAAAAGTTCTGAAACAACCAGTGTTTCAATGGGGCGTTGCTTAAATGAGCGAATGTTGAGCAGGCCTGTGGTGATGATGGAACCAGATTCAATGGCGGTGACTCGTGTCATGGGGAGGAATACGCGTTTGCGTGGCCCTACTTCTACAACGAATCCAATGACATTGGCCACTGTGTTGAGGCGGAAAGCTACAACGACATCGTGGATTTTACCTACTTTGTCGCCCAATGGGTCAAAAACGCCGGTGCCTACGAGCTTGCCGATGTAGATACGGCGGCGACGGGTTGCGATTTCCAAGGGTGCAGTGCTCACAAGAACAGCCTAGGCTGATATCTAAAAGAAAGTGGAGCTATACGCGCTTGTGAGCGCTTTTGTGTCCACAATGAGGAAAGGGTGCGACCTATGATTCAACGAACTGGAGAAATGATGAGTGGCCCGCATTTACCTGATGGTGTTGAGGTTGCATCATATAAAACATATGCGGAAGCGCAAGCCGCAGTGGATTATCTGTCAGATACTCAATTCGATATTAAAAATATCACAATTGTGGGGACTGATTTATTCATGGTGGAGCGGGTAACTGGACGACGCACAATGGCGACGGTGGCCTTGTCGGGTGCGATGACAGGTTTCCTGTGGGGCGGGTGTATTGGTTTCATTACTTTCTTTGGTAATCAGCAGGCAACGATGCCGTGGATGCTTTTGTCATTTGCTTTGGGTGGAGGCGCTTTGCTGGGGATGGTGATGTCAACTTTAAGTTACGCACTATCGGGCGGTAAACGTGATTTCACGTCGCGTTCACAGGTAGTAGCGGCGCGTTACGCTGTTCTGGCTTCTGCTGAAGTGGATAAGGCTTTCCAGCTTTTACAAAATACGCGGGGTAATCAGATGCGTCCGGCTCCTCGACGTTCGCGTAGGGCTGAGTTGAGTGGTCCAACAGAATATGGGTCGCGTCCTGATGAACAGCCGCGTTTTGGTGTGCGTCTGGATGGAAATGAGATGAACGATCAGCAGACGGCTTCAAGTAAGGCGACTGAGATCTCTGATACTCACGAGGTGTAGATTGTGACTGTCGCGCCACGCGGAGTATAGGGGAGTAAAAAGACAATGATTTCTTGTCCCGCTCCGTGAGGTGTTGTTGTGTAAGGCTTGCTGTTTCTATAAAGCGGCAAGCCTTACTTTTATTATGGAATTTTTGTGCCGTTTTTAAGATTTTTGTAAAAGTGCTTGTTTTTTCTTTGTGTCTGTGTCATGCTGTGTGTGAGCGTACGGTTTCTTGTTTGAGGGGCCGCGACTGAGAATATGGGTTTTGGTTTCTGTTGGGTTGGATTGGGCCGATAGTTACGCCGGTGTTTTCTTTTTGTTGAGGTGATGATGCCTCAGGGTTTATGTGTTCGTTTGTGTTTCAGAATTTCGCATGTGGGTGTTTATCGAAGGAGTAGATCATGCGTGGAAAACGTTTTATTACTGCGTGTATGTCGGTGGTGTGTTCGTGTGGGTTATTTATTGCGTCGGGGGCTGCTTATGCGGCAAGTGATGATGATGTGAAGATTGATGAGATTATTCGTTTGAATCCGTATGAGCTTACTCGTGAGGAAGTGCGTACTCATTTGGAGGAGTATTCCCAAGAGACAGGGAAAACTCAGTCTGAACTTTTAGATCAAGCATTGATGGAGCTACGCGAACAGCATGCGCTTGCTGTGGAAAGTGGAAATCAGGGAAGCAGCTTCCGATCAGCAGGACCTGGTCTTGTTTACCTTCCTACTTCATACAACAAAGGCGATATTTACTACACGGATGCGGGTAGTTCTGGGGCGAACTGGGGACATGTCGGTTTGTATTGTGATAAACGCTGGTTGGTTGAAGCCTCTGGAATAGGGAAGAAAAGTGACTGGAAATGGCACTATGACCTTCAAGTCCTCAGAGGAACACTTCTGCTGGAAGTGAAAACGAATCAGGTCAAACGTAATATTGCTGCGGATTATGCTTATAACAACCTGAGAGACTACCCCTATAACATGGTTTTCTGGGCAAATAAATCACTCAAACCGGATAAATTGAACTGCTCTCAGCTCGTGTGGCTTGCCTATTACAAATCGGTTGGTATTGATTTGGATGGTAATGGTGGTCCAGGTGTGTATCCGCGGGATATTCGTGACTCGCCTTTGACTGCAGTGAACTGGATTGTGAATTCATAAAAATTTGTGTTTATAAGAGCGAAATTTTCAGTAGGGAACAGATAGTATGTCTGGAAAACGTTTTATTACTGCGTGTGTGGCTGCTTTGTGTGTGTTGTTGGCGGGGTGTGGTCCTGCTCATCGCGTGAGTATGGAGGAAGCCTCACTGCGTGATGTTGTGATGGTTGTACAGGTAGGAAATCAGGTAGATACCCAGTCCTTTTTTCCTCAAAAGGCAGGATTCTTACTTTTAGTACATGCTGACGGTACTTACCGAACAGTAGATGTCGGGTTGATGGCTACTGCTCGGCCTCTGTGGTCTGACGCGGGTGTGTATTTTGGTGGGCCTAAAAACGAATATTTACTTTCAGCGGATGCTCTCACAACAATTGCTCGTAGTGAGGAAGAACGACATGAAATTTCGCGTTTCCTTACTCCCGACGGGAAAGGTTTTATTTCCTTTTACAACAGTGGAGGCGACCCGCATGGGTATATGCAGCGCATTGTGGCCGGTGATGCTCAAGGCGTAGAAACACTTGATGTGCCTGGAATCTACACAACAGTAGGGCAATGCGGTGATCGTATTTTTGCTCTAACAGATACAGGTATCGCACCTCAGCTTTCTGCTGAGGCTGAGCGCATGGCAAAAGAGCTGCCGGATATTGGCTCAGAAGTTCCTGAAAGTGATAAAGAAGAAGGTTACGACGTTCTTGTTCAGGTGTATCCCCGTGAAGGTGATTTACATCCAAAGATCGTTGGTGTGAGCAAGCGAGACGCGAATATGAGTGCCGGGGCAGTGGATTTTCCCTGTATTGATAACACTTTGTACATCCCCGCACATAAGAGAGGGAATTCGGATGCTCCTAAGCAAGAGCAGGACCCTCGATGGGGAAGCGTGTATATGCAGGTGTGGGATATTAGTACAGGCCAGCGCACGTACATGCCGTTACACAATGAGCAAGGCCAAAGTATTGAGCTGAATGATAACTATGCGGGGCCCTATGAAGGCGAGCAAAAAGGGAATACCTATACGTTTTTTGCTCGTAATGGTCAAGTGTTTACAACAGACCTGACAACAGGAGTCACGCATGAAAAAGTGCAAATACCGATTTATGAGAATTCTTTTTGGAGTGAATACCGTGTGCGGGATGGGTGCGTGTATGCTCTCGGACCCAGCGGGGAAGGGACAGATGCTTCTTTCGCTCTCAAGCGTTACAACGTTGAAACCGGTGAAAGCAAGGAAATTCTTACAATTCCTGAATTTCATAAGCTTCTTACGGAAGACATGTGGGTTTTTGGTATGGCTTTCAACCCTGAGTGGCTGAATAAAGTGAAGTGAGAAATTTTGAGGGGGAGTGAGACGCGAAGCCAAGGGAGAGTAAAACTATCTGTTTTTCTTTATTCCTGTGTCATGCTGTGTATGCGTAGGGTTTCTTGTTTGAGGGGCCGCGACTGAGAATATGGGTTTTGGTTTCTGTTGGGTTGGATTGGGCCGATAGTTACGCCGGTGTTTTCTTTTTGTTGAGGTGATGATGCCTCAGGGTTTATGTGTTCGTTTGTGTTTCAGAATTTCGCATGTGGGTGTTTATCGAAGGAGTAGATCATGCGTGGAAAACGTTTTATTACTGCGTGTGTGGCTGCTTTGTGTGCGTTGCTGGCGGGGTGTGGTCCTGCTCATCGTGTGAGTATGCAGGAAGCCTCACTGCGTGATGTCGTGATGGTTGTGCAGGCGGGACATGATTCTCAAGAAAAATCAATTTTGCCAAAGAACGTGGGTTACCTTGTATTAGTGCATGCTGATGGCAGTATTCAAGCTCTGAATGTTGGACGAATGGAACAGGGGCGTCCCCTGTGGTCTGATGCGGGTGTGTATTTTGGTGGGCCTGAAAATGAGTATCTGCTTTCTGATGATGGTGTGACGACTCTGCCACGTGGGGTTAAAGAAAGTCGTGAACTGTCGCGTTTTCTCAGCCCTGATGGGAAAGGTTTTATTTCCTTTTATAACAGTGGTGGCACTCCTGACGGATACTTGCAACGTATCGTGGCAGGTGACACCAGTGGTGTGGAGGTTATTGATATTCCAGGTGCTTATATGGTGATGGGACAGTGTGGGGATCGTATTCTTGCAGTCACAGATACTCGCTTGTCTCCACAACTTTCCGCTGAAGCCGCGCGTATGGCAAAAGAGCTGCCGAATATTGGTTCGGAGGTTCCTGAAAGCGAAAAGGGAGATAAATACGCAGTTCTTGTTCAGGTGTATCCCCGCGAAAGTACTTTGCATCCGAAGATTCTTGCGGTGAGTGTGGAGGATACGAATATGAATGCAGGCGCACTCGATTTTCCGTGCATCGGTAACAAGTTATATATCCCAGCCGATAAGGATGAGCCTCTTGATCCAAACGCTGAGAAAGTTAGACAGCGGCCGCTGTGGGCATCACTGTATATGCAAGTGTGGGACATGGATACCGGTACGCGAAGCTACATGCAACTACATGACGAAGAAGGTCACAACATTGAGATAGATAGAGATGATTCCGGAGTGTTCGAGGGTGAGCAAAAAGGGAATTCTTACACGTTTTTTGCTCGTAATGGTCAGGTGTTTACAACAGACCTGACAACAGGAGTCACGCATGAAAAGCCGCAAGTTCCGGTCTACAAGAGTTATTTTTGGAGTGAATACCGTGTGCGGGACGGGTACGTGTATGCTCTTGGACCCAGCGGGGAAGAAACAGATGGACCTTTCACACTTAGGCGCTACAACGTTGAAACCGGTGAAAGTGAAGAACTACTATCCATACCTCAACTCAACCAAATCCTGTCGCAAGACATGACAGTTTACGGAATGGCTTTCAAACCCAACTGGCCAGATAAAAATTGAGAAAAATCTAAGGAAAACGCGAGGAAAGGATAGTTCCACAATCATCTCATTGCACTCTGCCTGTTGGGACATCCTATGCGCAAAGAGCAAAATAATAAGCGGAACTTCGTCGCCTCCCACATTCACACTGAGGGTGTGCTGAGTACAGCAAATACACAGCACACCCCTGCCTCAATCAGCTTATAATCAGCGACATACACATAAAATCAGCCTTGAACCTGCGCAATCCATGCTTCCACATCAGCAATCGTGCGCGGAATACTTTCAGATATGCGAGTCACCGACCCATCCTCGTTGACAACAACATCATCCTCAATACGCACACCGATACCACGGAACTCCTCAGGAACGAGCAAATCATCTGCACGGAAATACAAACCAGGCTCAATGGTGAAACACATGCCAGGCTCCAGCAAAGCCTCCTGATACATTTCACGTCGCGCCTGAGCGCAATCATGCACATCAAGACCTAAATGATGGCTCGTCCCATGCGGCATCCAGCGACGATGCTGCTGACCAGAAGGCAACAAAGCCTCCTCAGGTGAAACAGGCAGTAACCCCCACTCATCTAAACGCGCCACCAACACGCGCATAGCGGCCTCATGTAAATGACGGAAACGTGCCCCCGGCTCATTTGCTCGCGCTAAAGCTGCTTCACACGCATCCAAAACAGCCTGATACACCTGAGCCTGCACCCGCGAAAAACGACCATTGACAGGTAAAGTTCGCGTAATGTCGGCAGTGTATAGAGAATCCACTTCCACACCGGCATCGACAAGTACAAGATCACCTTCACGAACAGGGCCATCATTATCAATCCAATGCAACGTATTTGCATGATTACCGGAAGCAGCAATCGTGTCGTAGCCTAAACCATTGCCTTCCTCACGCGCATGAGCACCGAAAGCTCCCTCAATGACACGCTCGCCGCGCTGATGATTCACTGCACGTGGCAATTGACGAATAATCTCATCAAAACCCTTATGGGTGGCTTCAACCGCTTTTTTGAGTTCCGCGATCTCCCACGGATCTTTACGCAGGCGAATCTCAGACAAATGCTCCTCTAAACGCTCGTCATATTCACGTGCGTCATTTCCTGCGGGCAAACCTGCCTGTGCCCGTACCTCATCAACCATTGCTTGAATCTGCGTATCCACGTCACGGATTACACGCAACGACACCTGACCGGCATCTTTAGCTAAAGCATCACGCAATGTATCAATATGAGCACAACGCAGGCCCGTAGCCGCTGATACTTCCTCTAAAGAAGGACGTGCACCCACCCAAAATTCTCCATAACGCGCATCCGCATAAAATTCTTCCGAAGAACGTGAGGCACGAGGTTTGAAAAATAAAACAGCCTCATGTGGGCCTTGGGGATTACCGTCCTCATCAAGCGAAGCAGGCTCAAGGACGATGACAGCATCAGGCTCACGTTCTGCTCCTAAACCTGACAGGTGAGCAAAAGCTGAATAAGCTCGGAAACGGTAAGCACAATCATTGTTGCGCGTCTTGTAAGTTCCTGCTGGTATGACAAGGCGTTCCGCAGGAAAAGGAGCTCCCGCATATTCTGCGCGGGCAGATAAGTAATCGGCAACCGGTTCACGTTCAGGTAAGGCACCCTGACGTGGCCCCCAATTTGAGCCAATAAAATCCTTAAAAGCAGCAGAATCAGGACGATGAGAGCGGTTCTCTCCACGGCTGGCCATTGATTGATTGACAGTGGCAGAAGTTTCAGTATCTGAGGTGGAATCAGCAGTCATGCTATCTATTATCGCACCGATGAAGCCTGCAATGCGGCGCCACTTTCCTATAGTCTCGACATATGCTTCGTATTGATCCTCACGCGCACACAGCCATATCTGACGGAACCGATACTCCGAAAGAACTGATGTATGCTGCCGCTCGCGCTGGTCTTAACGTAGTCGGCCTGACCGATCACGACACGATAGACGGATGGGATGAAGCAGCGCAACATGTCAGCGCTTCAGGGGTTGCTTTGCTGCGAGGCGCAGAAATTTCGGCTTCTGCTGACGGTATAACAGTGCATATTTTAGGATTCCTTTTTAATCCGACAGATCCCGGTATCATGCGTATATGCGAACGAACTCGCCATGATCGTCAGACACGTGCGCAACGTATCGTCGAAAGAATTGCCGCCGATTATCCGATCACTTTTGCAGATGTCCAGCGTCAGGCGCATGGAAGCGCAGTTATTGGTCGCCCACATATTGCCGATGCCCTCGTTGAAGCAGGAATTTTTCCTGATCGTTCAGCGGCTTTTGTGCACGTGCTTCACCCGCGTGGCCCTTACTATGTTCACCATTGGGCACCTGACCCAGTTGAGGTGGTCCAAAAGATTCGCGCAGCAGGAGGGGTACCGGTATTGGCCCATCCTCGGGCAGCGGCGCGTCAACGTCTTTTAGGGGAAGACGTTATTGCGCACATGGCAGAGGCCGGTCTTTTCGCCATGGAACGCGACCACCGCGATCATGATGAACAAGGAAAAAAAGATGTGGAACGTTTAGCGCGTGACCTGCGCATATGCGTGACAGGTTCTTCTGATTATCACGGAAGCGGTAAACCGAATCATTTAGGTGAAAATCTGACATCAGAACATGTTTTTCGTCAGATTGAGGAACAAGGCTTCTTAGAGGTGCTTTATCCTCATACGTCTCATGAAGTGTAAAAAAAAGTTTTAATCATTTCTTATGAGGGATTTGTAAGGCTCTGCAGAAGGACCAGCTATTTCCACCTCATGTGAGTGTCTGCACATCATTAGGTTACGTGTCAAAGGAAGTAAGCGTTTACAGTATGACTGGATCGTACTTTACGACTCCGAATACAAGGAGGACATATGACGCATAACCTGACCGAGACACTCTCATCTCAGGTACGCGCAGGATCAGGACGTCCACTGCGTGCTGCAACAACAATGGAAGTATGGCAAGGACTTTCCGCCGCAGTCGTTGATCGAATTGCTGATCGCTGGCACGCAACCGAACGCACATACGCTTCAGGACGCCTCGAACATTACTTTTCCGCAGAATTCCTCATGGGGCGTGCCCTGCTGAACAACCTCTCAAATCTTGACATGCTTGACGAAGCACGTGAGAGCCTCAACGCTTTCGGACAAGACCTTTCTGTTGTCCTCGAACAAGAACCAGATGCAGCACTCGGCAATGGCGGTCTTGGCCGCCTCGCCGCATGTTTCCTGGACTCATGCGCAACACTGAACCTTCCCGTTGCAGGGTACGGAATTTTGTACCGATACGGCCTTTTCAAACAGCTTTTTGATAATGGATTCCAAACGGAACATCCAGATCCGTGGATGGAAGAAGGCTACCCCTTCGTTATTCGCCGTGAAGAAGACCAACGGATTGTTCACTACGCTGATCTTGACGTGCGTGCCATTCCTTACGACATGCCAATTACTGGTTACGGTACGCAAAACGTGAATACTTTGCGCCTGTGGAAAGCCGAGCCGATGGAAGAATTCGACTACGATGCTTTCAACTCGCAGCGTTTCACAGATGCCATTGTTGACCGTGAACGCACGAATGATATTTCACGTGTTCTTTACCCCAATGACACAACCTACGAAGGTAAAGTCCTGCGCGTGCGCCAGCAGTATTTCTTCTGCTCGGCTTCACTTCAAGCGATCGTGGACAACTACATTGAACAGCATGGGAATGACCTCACCGGTTTTGCCCGATACAACTCCATTCAACTCAACGATACTCACCCTGTACTCGCTATCCCTGAACTCATGCGTCTACTGATGGACGAACACGGTCTTGGATGGGAAGAAGCATGGGCTGTTGTCAGCCGCACTTTTGCTTACACGAACCACACAGTATTGGCTGAAGCCTTAGAAACATGGGAAATGACGATTTTTGATCGATTGTTCCCACGTATCGTTGAAATTGTCCGCGAAATTGACCGTCGTTTCCGTATTGACATGGAGCAACGCGGTATTGACCAAGCAACGATTGATTACATGGCTCCGGTAGCAGGCAATACGGTGCGCATGGCGTGGATCGCATGCTACGCCTCGTATTCCATTAATGGCGTGGCAGCCCTGCATACAGAAATTATCAAGCGTGAAACACTGAAACAATGGCATGATATTTGGCCGGAACGTTTCAATAACAAGACCAATGGTGTCACCCCTCGCCGCTGGCTCAAACAATGTAATCCACGACTAGCAGCTTTGCTCGATGAAGTGACCGGTTCAGATGAATGGGTGACAGATTTATCGGTGCTGAAAAAGTATTCCGACGCTGCTGACGATGCTTTGCTTGATCGCCTCTGGCAAATTAAACATGACAATAAAGTGGATTTTGCTCGTTGGGTGAAAGAACGTGAAGGCATTGACATTGATCCGGATGCTATTTTTGACGTTCAAATAAAACGCCTCCACGAATACAAACGCCAATTGTTGAACGCATTGTATGTGTTAGATCTGTATTTCCGTTTGAAAGAAGACCCAAGCGTTGAAGTACCTCCGCGTGTTTTCATTTTCGGTGCGAAAGCAGCCCCCGGATATACGCGAGCGAAAGCGATTATTAAACTCATTAACGCTATCGCTGACCTAGTAAATAATGACCCTGATATTCATGGGCGTATCACAGTGGTCTTTATCCACAACTACAATGTTTCGCCAGCGGAGCACATCATCCCAGCTGCCGATGTTTCTGAACAGATTTCAATGGCAGGTAAGGAAGCGTCCGGAACCTCCAATATGAAGTTCATGATGAATGGCGCATTAACGTTGGGAACCCTCGATGGTGCCAATGTGGAAATCGTGGAAGCCGTAGGCCATGAAAACGCCTACATTTTTGGCGCCACCGATGATGAGCTGCCAGAACTCAAGAAAAACTACGATCCACGGTGGCATTACGAGAATGTCCCTGGTTTGCGTCGAGTTCTTGATGCGCTGGTTGACGGTACTTTGGATGACAACGGTTCAGGATGGTTCCACGATTTGCGTTGGTCCCTGCTGGAATCAGGGTACGAGCCTGCGGATGTCTACTATGTGCTCGGTGACTTTGTTGCCTATCGTGAGGCTAAAGATCGGATGGCTGCAGACCATGCTGATACGCGCGCATGGGCACGTAAAGCATGGGTGAATATCACGAATTCAGGTCGATTCTCCTCTGATCGAACGATACGTGATTATGCTGATGAGGTATGGAAACTGCAAGCGATGCCGATTCATTAATCAGATGAAAACCGTGAGGGTTATCCCTCCTGAATGCTTGTACCCCCAGAGATTTCCGGTGAAAATCGGTTCTCTGGGGGTATAACAATGAATGAGAATAGCACTGATAATGCTTCTCGTACATGGCATATGCGGCCTATCCCCAACGTCAGTGAATAGGCGCACTAGCTCATAAATGTCATTACCCTTCAGAACGAGTTTTACGACGGCGAATCCGTGAACGTTTCTTTTGAGGTACCTCGTAGGTATCATGCTCAGATGAAGGAATCGGACGCGCATGAGAGCGTGAAACGTCACGAGTATTGCGTTTACGTGAGCGAGTAGGTGCGTCCTGCTTATCTTCACTTTGTGGTGTACGTGTTTTCTTTGAAAGTGTGCGTTTAGGATGACGTGTCCTCGCAGTACGAGAAGAACGTGCAGATGAGCGTCGTCGTCCCCCTAAATCTTCCATAGCCTCTGCACGAAGCCCCGCACGTATGCGCTGGGATTGCGGTAAACGACCTGTGACAGAAGGATCAATATTCAGGTCAGTAAACAGATGAGGGGACGTATGGTACGTTTCAATCGGCTGAGGCATATTCAAATCTAAAGCCTGCGAAATAAGGGACCAACGTGGCTGATCTTCCCAATCCACGAAAGTAATTGCGGTACCTGAATGGCCTGCTCGACCGGTACGTCCAATGCGATGAATATAAATATTTTCATCTTCAGGACACTGATAGTTAATGACATGCGTGACATCGTCCACGTCGATACCACGTGCAGCCACATCGGTAGCAACAAGGATGTCAATTTTCCCATTACGAAAGGCGCGCATGGCTTGTTCACGAGCTGCCTGACCTAAATCGCCGTGTAAAGAACCGACAGCGAAACCGCGTTCTGTAAGATCCTCATTTAAACGTGCCGCGGTGCGCTTTGTGCGACAGAAAATAACGGTCCGATCACGATGAGCAGCCTGCAAAATACGAGCGATAACTTCGACCTTATTTAACGCATGTACACGGTAAACCACTTGTTTTACGCTAGTGACGGTTGCCCCTTGATCTTCAGGGTCTTGCGCCCGAATATGTGTGGGTTGAACCATGAATTTCCGTGCCAAAGCGATGACAGGCCCCGGCATAGTGGCTGAAAACAGCATAGTGTGACGATGTGCGGGGGTGCGTGACAAAATGGTTTCTATATCAGGTAAGAATCCAAGGTCAAGCATCTCGTCAGCTTCGTCAAGGACAACTGTTTCCACACCGCTGAGATGCAAAACCCCTTTGCGCAGCAGATCAAGGATACGGCCAGGTGTCCCCACAGCAATGTCACAGCCTCGTTGTAATGCCGCGATTTGAGGTTCAAAAGGTACGCCACCGTAGATTTCAACAATACGAGTAGATAAATATGTGGAAGCTAAAGCTAAATCATGAGCCACCTGTTTACTGAGCTCACGAGTTGGCAAAATAATGAGAGCTTGAGGGGCGCCAGGATTAAGTAATTCCTCGTACCCGTCCTCGTCAGGGGCAATCACATCTTCTAATACGGGGATAACGAAACCGAGGGTTTTCCCTGTTCCTGTTTTAGCTTGGCCAATAATGTCATGGCGCTCAAGGGCAGGTGGCAAAGTCAGTGCTTGGATAGGAAAAGGATGGGTGATTCCTTGGTCAGCTAGTGCATCAACAACAGGATCACTCACACCGAAGTCAGCGAAAGAACGTTTATCACTGGGGGCAGGTGAAACAGGTTTATCTGCTTTTCCTGCCTCCGTTTGTTCACCCGCATGGTGAAGGGAGGAATTAGTCACGGTCAGCCTTACCTTTTAGCGAATATGGCGTAGGTATATTCGGAAGCCGATCGTGTAATTACCTGAAAGCACTGTGTATATGCGTAGAAGAAAAACCAAAACGATCGGGCATCAGTACTCTCTCATTGTAATGCACGTTGAGGGTGGGTGAGCGTTTTTCTTTTCAGCCACTTCACGGCGAGGTAAGCCCGTCTACATGAAAAGGTTGTTAGGGTGTCGGTATGGAGCAAAACTATCAGCCAGTGAATGCGCGTGAAAGTGAAGTAATTGGGTTAGTTGCATATGCGGCACTTGCTGCAATGACGCGCTTAGCGAAAGACGGAGATCAAGCCCCAACAATTGAAGCTCATGTGGCACATGCGCGAATGTCGGCTGCAACTTTTGCTCACTTCCAAGAACTTGAAGTGTGGGCTGCTCACCGGCAGTGTGACTTGCTGAAAGCAGCAGAAGCCTACTCGGGTATTTTTGATGATTTGGATGCGCGTACTCGTCCAACGACATGGCGTGAACGCTCAGTGAAAACTTACGTCACTCTTGGAATCTTGACAGATTTTCTTGCCGAGCTTACTGCACACCATGATGTCTTACCTGAAGCTACCTGGGATCTGGGTCAAGGGCAATGGGTGAGGGAGCATGTTGCTTCGTATCTAAGCACTGAAGAAGAATCTGCTCGGATGTCCCTGTGGGCGCGTCGTGTTGCTGGGGAAGTTCTTGCCCTGATGCGTTCAACGATGTTTACTCATCCCACTTTGGTTGATACTCCAGAAAAAGCTGATGAGATTGCCGAAAAAGTTACACGCCAACACAGTGATCGTATGGCAGGGTTAGGGCTACACGCGTAGGAATTTTGTGGATTTTTTGGGTATTCGCCCGAATTTTGCCGCTGAAGAAAATAAGGAAATAAGAGAAATGCCCTCAACCCAGATAATTGGGTGAGGGCGAGGGCGTGTGTTTTATTGAATGGAAAAGCCCACTCGGTGTTTTTGCTGTGCTGCTACCTGTACGTAGCCGATGGATTGGGCTGGGAAAAGAAATTTTTCACCTCGCGTATCAGATAGGCGTAATGACACGCCTGATTGAAGTGCGGCATCAACGGCATGAAAGAGGTCGTCGTGGGTCATATCAACATCGAGAGTGATTTCGCGGGGGACTGCACGTAGACCAACAGTGATATTCATAGATTCTCCTCAAGTTTGACACAAATGTCTTTAATCCATGGTAAGCGTACGCAGATGTAGGTGCCGTCTGAGAGTATGGAACTATGACAGAAACGCCGATACGTATTTACGCCGCTCGCAGTGAAGAATACGCATTGCCACAGCTGAATGAACAACAGCAATGTGTGCTTGAACGAGCAAAAACATCACATGTTGTTGTTCGTGGTGCTCCCGCGTCAGGTCGAACAACGTGCGCCATAGCACTCATTGAATCTATTTCTCGCGCGCAGGAAACATCAGAGTCACATGGAAGTGTCTCTGTTTCATCGAATTATTCGACAAATCCAGATACGGTGCTTCTTCTTGTGCCAGATCGTTTGCGAGCCACACATTTGACACCTCAGGTACAGACTTTGCTCCCTGATGCAGTTCGTCCTGTACGTACACCTGCTGCTTTGGCTTATCACATTGTGAATACTTGGCGTGTAGAGCGTAATGATCCTTTAGGGGACCTTGAACTGATGACAGGTGCTCGAACAGATCAACGTTTAGAGGAAATGCTTGCTCAGATTGATGCACCTTGGCCTTCTCACGTTACTCCCCAGTTACGGGAGCTACCGCATTTTCGTGCAGACTTACGAAACTTATTTGCGCGAGTAGGGGAAGCAGCACTCAGTCCGAAAGAACTGAATGACTTAGGACAAAAATACGGGTATGACGAATGGGTGGCGGCTGCTCGACTGTTGAAAGAATGGGAAGAATCTGACGGTTTTTCAGTACACACGCGCGGTGTGATGAACGCGGATGTATCACGTTTACAGCATATTGCGGGCATGCTTTTACGTCATTGGCATGAATGGGCTCCACAATATGGTGTATTCGCTGAGCCGCCTATTCCTGCTGTGATTGTTATTGACGATTTGCAGGACTGTACTCCCTCAACAGTGGAATTATTGTGTGCTGCGGCTTCTTTAGGAAGCAGAATCGTCGCTTTTTCTGACCCTGATGTGGCTATTGCGACTTATCGAGGTGGTGAGCCTCAATTAGATGGACGTCTTGCTCAAGCCTTAGGCGTTGACATAATGGAATTGGGGCCGGTTTATCTGGGTAATGCGCCTTTACGTGATCTTGTGCGTCGCGTGGTTAGCAGGATCGGACAATCAGGACCTTTTGGGCGGCGCATGGTTGAATGTGTGCAAGCAGATACACCTGAGGAAACCTGTGAATTACAGGAAAAAACTGATGATGAAGATTCAGGTATTTCTTTGCATATTCATGGGTCAGGGCCACAGTTAGGAGCCGCAATATCTCGACTTCTTCGCCAACATTATTTGCATGATGGTATCGCGTGGGGACAACAAGTTGTGATTGTAAAATCAACAGCTCAAGTTGAAGAATGGCACCGGTACTTACGGCGTGCAGGCATACCCATCAAAAATACGCGCCAAGCTTTTACTTTCTCTGCGGAGCCAGCCGCGCGCACGCTACTTGACGTGATTGTCAATGCTTATGGTGATGATGAAGAACAATGGGTGGAAGCTCTTTTAGATTCGCCGTTTATCGGAACTGACTCTTTAGATCTCAATAGGGCATTACGCTGGCTTAATCGTCAAATGAATATCAGCGAAATGACAGGTGATTGTGAACAAGAAAATCAGCATACGTACACGATTACTGACCTGGTTGGGAACCCGGATCTTTTATCCTCGACACTTGTGGATCCCGAAGTAGAATCCCCTTTCAGTGTCTTATCTGAGCAAATGACACGCGCGCACGCAGTGTGGAAGTTACGTGGAAAATTAGGGGATATGAACCCTAGCGCTGCTTTATGGAGCGTATGGGAGGCCACAGGGGTTGCACAGCAATGGCAAGAATACGCTTTACGTAATGACAGTGACAGCGTGTACTACGACGATCAGTTAGATGTTGTCCTTGCTTTATTTCGTGTGGCTGATACGTGGGAAAAACATTATCCGCATAGTTCTGCTGCCGATTTTGCTGAGCAAATTTTGATGCAAACACTTCCTGTTGACACATTGACGAATGTGGGTATTCGACCTGAGGGAGTCGAAGTGCTGACTCCGGCCCAATCGGTTGGTCGCCACTGGGAAGTTGTGTGCATATGTGGGCTGGAAGAAGGAACATGGCCTGATCTGCGTTTACGTAACCGCATACTTCACGCTGAACTCCTCGCGTATATTACTCAGGGCACTTATGATACAGCCGATGACGCACACGTACTTCATCAAGGACATGTGCATGTAGCTAGGCGTTCTCTCCTTGACGATGAAAGGCGACTTTTTGCGCTCGCTCTTTCACGAAGCACACACTTCATTCATTGTGGGGCAGTGCAACAAGAAAATTCTGCGCCTTCACAGTTTTTAGATGTCTTTACTTCCTCAGAATCTAAAGGAAACGAGGAAGAAGAAATAATGTGGGTTCAGCAAACGCCTCCGCCTTTGGATTTTACTGGACATGTCGGTCGATTACGTCACCGTGCTACACAAGAAACATCAAGTGTTGAACGTGAATATGCGACGCAGCTTCTGGGGGAACTTGCTTCTTGTCATTTGTGGCGTGCGGATCCGCAATATTGGACAGGAAGTGGAGGTGTGACAAGTGATGACCCGGTTTATACAGGTCATAAAATTCGTATTTCTCCGTCTAATTTTGAAAAAGCTCGACAGTGCAGTGCCAAATGGTTTTTAGAAAAATACGCTGCTGAACCGGCTATTGGGAGCGCTCAAGCACTTGGAACACTTATTCACGCAATCGCGCAGGAGAACCCCCACGGAACAGATGAGGAATTACAGTCAGCATTCGAAAAACGTGCAGGAGAACTTGAACTTGATGAGAATACTGGCTCAGGTCGTAAAGCAAAAATTCATGCAGAAAAAGTTGTTCAGGCTTTAGGGGAGTATCTTGCCACAGTTCCAGGAAAAGTAGACGTGGAAATACCCGTTGAACTTCCTTTAGGGAATGCTGTCATTAAAGGGAAAATTGACAGAATTGAATATGTTGATGAAGGCATAAGGATTACGGACTTAAAAACCGGTAAAGGTGGGAATAAAAGAAAACCTGCTGATGCTTCAGATAATCCTCAACTTGCTTTGTACCAGCTTGCTTTACGCGCTCAAGGGCATAACGTTACCAGCGCACGCTTGGTGTTTTTTGGTAATGAAGATGTGCGTTACGCGCATCAACTGGGCCTTGACGAAGAAACGACTCAGCAATGGGAAGAAGAAATACACGCGGTATCTGAGAGTATGCGTGGTCCTTACTATGCTGCAACACCTTCAGAGGAAAATTGTCGATACTGCTCTTATGCGCATATGTGTCCTGCAAATGATGAAGGAAAGAGGACGATCGAATGAACCACTCGATAGTTAATATGCCCGAGGCGCATCCTTTCACAGGAGATTCTTCTTTAACTGCTAAAAAGGTCCAGGCCCTTGCTACACCACAGGGAGAAAAATTTTACCCACCTACTTGTGAACAAGCCAAAGTCATTGAATCAGAAACGCTTCCTCTGCTCGTTGTTGCTGGTGCTGGAGCAGGGAAAACCACAACAATGTCTATGCGAGTGCTATGGCTTATTGCAAATAAAGGTTTCGCGCCAGAGAGTATTCTTGGTCTGACATTTTCGCGTAAATCTGCAGGTGAACTCGGGTATAAAATGCGCCAAGATTTGCAGAATTTTATTGCGAATACAGGATATTCCATTGAAGGCGAACCGATCGCTGCCACTTACAATTCTTTCGCACAAAATATTGTTCGAGAACACGGTATGCATATCCATCTGGACCCTGATTTGCAGCTTATCGGTAGTGCGCGAGCCTGCGAAATCATGACACATATTGTGGAGTCATGGCAGGATGATTTACCGGAGGACATGGCTCTATCGGTCATAGTGAATAAAACTCTGCAACTTTCAGGGCAAATAGCAGACCACAACCTCAGCGTTGAATCAGCAAGAAAAGAATTGGAATACCTCAACGATGATTTTGCTGAGATTTCACCAAAGCCTAGCGATCCTCTCAAAAAAATTCTGTCAGTCAATCGTGCGCGTCTACAGCTGCTTGATTTCGTTGAAGCATACGCCGCCTATAAACGCGAAGAAGGACTGATTGATTTTTCCGATCAGTTACTTCTTGCAACTCAAATTGTGCATAAAGCCCCTGAAGTAGTTCAATCATTACGCCAAGAATACCGCGCAGTACTCTTGGATGAATTTCAAGATACTTCAGTTGTACAGATGGAACTTTTATCCACAATTTTTCACGATCATCCTGTGACAGCTGTCGGGGACCCAAACCAGGCCATTTATGGGTGGCGTGGGGCTTCTGCATCCTCATTAGAATCTTTTCTTCACCGATTCCACACAGGTACCCCCCATATGAAAAGCCAATCTTTGACACTATCAACAGCTTGGCGTAACAGCAGGCAGATTCTCGTTGCAGCAAATGCGATTGCCCAGCCACTGCGCAATCACTCTACCTACGCAAAATCACCTATTTTGAATCCTCAACCTCAGGCAGAAAACGGCACTGTAACTCTGACATACCCGCTTGAACGTGAAAAACAAATACAAGACCTCGTTGATTTTGTGAAAAAAGTTCACCATCCTTTGCCTCCCTCAGATCGGCACGATAATCGACGGTGGACTTCAACAGCAATATTGTGTCGGCGTAGACGCGATATTCCTGAAATAGCTCGCGCACTTCGTGATGAAGGAATCTCCACCTATGTTTTCGGTTTAGGCGGTTTACTTTCTGAACCAGCAGTACGGGATGTGCGTGCAGCACTGGAGCTGAGCGCAGATGTAGGGGCTTCCCGATGGATTATGCGTTTGCTTGCTGCACGCGATATCGGCACATCAGATATTGCCGTATTACACGCCTATGCGCGTGAACTTGCTCGTCAGCGCGATCCTGAAGCTGAACATGTGAACGTATTCCTCTTGGACGCCATTGATAATGTTCCCCCCGTGGGATGGTGCAAAGATAGCCGTGGACCACGCTTTACTCAAGCAGCACATACGCGGGTACGCATACTCGGACAGCAATTAAGGAAAATACGTGAAGGTAATGGTCGTAGTCTCACTGAACAAGTAGAACGTGCCATCCGCATACTTGGAATGACAGAAGACCTCATTGCCGATCCCCTGCAAAATAATGGGCGTGAAGCCTTGGATGCTTTTGTTGACACAGCATTGAAATATGAAACAGAAGTACCTTATGCGCATATGCGTGGTTTCTTGTCATGGCTGGAAATAGCAGAAGAAGAAGAAAACGGCTTGGAAATGCCTTCGACTGTTCCCGAGGAGAAAGCCGTTCACATATTGACCGTGCATGCAGCAAAAGGGCTGGAATGGGATTCGGTGGCAGTAGCTTCCCTCGTGGATTCTTTATTTCCTGAGCATCGTTCAAGAACCTCTGTACCTTGGACTGATAATCCGCCAAAGAACAATGGGTGGCTGATGAAACATGAGGAACTTCCTGCCCCATTACGAGGCGACTACAAGGACTTACCTTCACTGTGCGAACATGAAGAAACAGAAAGCATGTCCGCATACTTCAGTGAAAAATTCCGTGAAGTACAAGCGAGTAATAGCAGAGCCACAGAATCATCTGTTTTTAAGCAGCACCTGGAATCTGAAGTATTACCAGCTTTTGGTGCCCACGCGGAACGTGAAGAACGGCGTTTAGCGTATGTTGCTTTTACACGGGCACGAACACATATGTTCCTAACAGGATCATGGATGGGTTATGGGAAACAACCACGTTATCCTTCCCGTTACCTTATGGAAGCTCAAGCAGAGTTACTGAGCGCATTTCGACAAAAACACGACGAAAGCTCACCGTGGATTGCGCAGATTACACAGCTACCCGTAAAAACGAATGAATACGATAACGACATACGTGAGGAAGCAACGAGTTTAGAAAATGCTGGCCCCTTACCCTCAGGAAATAACAGTGAGACCAGTACGCACAAGGGCACATGTGAAACATTACTGGCTGCAGCGCCTGAAAACATTCGCGCCGACTACGCGCAAGCATGTGAGCAACGCGAACACATTACTGTAGGTCTGACAAGCCAAGAACAACAAGAATCCTTAGATAGGCTCACACAACATGTAACCCACTATCCCAATGAGGATGACATCCGTGCAACAATGACTGAACCTCATATCAAACTTTTTCCACCAGAAGCAGGACGAAGCCGTCACGACACCGCTCAAGCTGCGCAACGAGTGTACGAACATATGGAGCGTACACATATACGGCAAGAAAAAGATCTTCTGATGACACTACGTTTGCGTGAAGAAAAACTTAAAGAAGCGTTACGAATGTCAAATGAACAAGAAATGCGTAGAGCCTTAATAGGAATAATTCCCCTACCAGCTAATGAAGGGCCTGTTATTAGTACGCATTCAGAAAATGAGGAGCAAACACTCCAGATAGAAAATGACTCTTTCATTCAGTATGTCAGCGAAAGTTTAGAACTGACACAAGATACGCGCGCATTACTTGAAGAACGGCAATATCAAGCTGAGCAAAGAAAACAGAACCTTCTTCCAATTCATCAGGTTGCGGCAACACGACTGTCCGCATTAACCACAGACCCTGAAAAATTTGCTCGAATGTTACGTAGACCGATCCCCACAGAACCAATATCGAGTGCGACTTTAGGAACTATTTTCCACAAATGGGTGGAAAAACAGTTAAGAGTATCAAGTGCGCTTTTATGGGATGAAGCTTTACCCGAAGCGGAATCTTTAAGTGAAAAAGAACGAGAAAAACTTGAACGCCTGCAAAAACATTGGAAAAAATTAGATATTTTAATAGACCGTAATCCGGTGGCTGTCGAAGAACCTTTTTCCATCGAAATTGCAGGTATATCAGTACACGGTCGAATGGATGCTGTCCTGCGGGATCGTAATGGTCATGACATGGTTATTGACTGGAAAACAGGACGACCTGTTGGGCCAAAAACCCCGCCTGAACATCTCATGGAATACGTCCTACAGCTACGCCTGTACCGTAAAGCATGGGCGAGACGCCAAAGAAAAACAGAAAAACAAGTGGAAGCCTGTATTGCATTCTTAGACGGTCCACGCGTGTTTTCTTTGCAAGAACTGGAACAATTCCTTGGCTCATATGCGCATACCAGCATTGAAGAAATGGTTTCCACAGTATTTGGTCAAAACACAAAAACAGGCACCTTCAAAGAAAACGACAATGAGTAGGACAACAGGCAGCACGCGCGCGCTCTACACATACACGCATAAGCACGGCTGCTTGTCCACCCTCGGCTTATCCAGTCCGTGCGCTCTACACATACGTAGGAAAGGGATGTTAGGTACCTTAACAAACGACGTATATGACGCAGGCGCATAACCTATCCGTTTATCTGTACGACCACTATGACCTGTTATCGGAAAGGAACTCAAGCCTGACAGTAGGCAGATCGTCACTATCAACTACATCATCACTATCCGATGCACTGCTATATGACTTACCCGAAGTTACAAAGAGCGCTTCGTTATCTGCGGAAATAGGAGAAATCTTATCTGTGTCAGAAAGTAAACGAGGATCAACGAAAGGAGCCGTATCTGCAGAATCATCAGGTAAATAAGTATCAACATCTTGCAAAAGATGAGCGCTCGAATGAATAACCTGATGTGCCTGCGGTTCCTGTGCCTGTGCAGACTCATCCGTTGCACTGGAAGGAACTAACGCAGTAGGGGAAGGACGACGATTCACTAGCTGCTCATCACCAAGATCATCAGCTAACTCACGTATCATCTTTTCTGCATCACGCTGAATATCACGATCTTCAGCATGAACACCGTGAACAAACCAGCGAACCAACGCCAATTCAGATACCAGCTGGGCGCGAGTAAATAAATGCAAATCAGGTGTTGACCGCTCCATAGCATACGCTTCACGGAAACGATCCAAGAAACCATCACTTGCTTGAGCGAGCACCCAGGCAATATCTGTAGCAGGATCGCCCACATGCGCCCCATGAAAACCAGATAAAGCAATAACAGAACCACGGTCCACGCTAATAGACCGTAACTGCAAATCCGCATGCAACGGCACAGTGGAAAAACGCCACAAAGACACATCCTCTAAAGCGGCTTCCCATCGGCTCCACAAATTTGACGGCAATAAAGTAGATTGAGCAGCCTCATCAAGAATCGCCACATGACGACGACGACATTCCTGCGCGTCATATACGGGCAAACCAGCACCCGTATACGCTAAAGCAGATAAATTGTGAAGGGAAGCTAACGCGCGTCCCAACGAAGCGGGCAGTAAATGCTCATCATCAAAATCAGATTCTTCAAGGAAACGCCCACCAAGATCTTTATGAACAAGGACTCGGTCCCCTTCAGGGGTCACCGTAGAACCCGCAGGACGCGGCACATCAAAAGAAATTTTACGGTAATCATAAGCCTGTCCCAGGCGATGAAGAACTGTGGACTGTGAATGTAAATCCAAGCCGCCAATAGTGTCATGAGGGCATGTAACAAGCCACTTATCACCGCGCGTATCAACAATGCCAGTCACAGAGACAACGTCATCACTATAAGAAGGAGGGCGAATAGCGACAACTTTCAGACCAGGGACAGCTACTGTGGCAAGTGCGGCTAATTCAAAAGGGCTCTTTGTGCGACTCACACATCCACCGTACCGCTCAACACATAAATAAATGAGCATCACGGCCGCGTAGTTGCAGATTAAGCGACAAAAAGACAGTACAAGGCAATGAAAGAAAATGCGTATTGATTTCGTCACTCATCGACAGATAAAGTCCGAATACTGGAAGGTAATATGAAGGCAAAATATTTTTTGTAAGAATTTTGATATGACTCATCTTCAGACTGATCGTATCCACCCGTCATTGCGCTCCCAATATCAAGCGGTCATTGACCGTAACCCCGACCAAGCAGAATTTCAGCAAGCTGTATTTGAAGTTTTCCTTTCCCTTGCGCCGCTCGTTGATCGCAAACCTGAATATCAAGAACTTGCCATCCTTGACCGGATCGTTGAACCAGAACGTCAAATCATGTTCCGAGTCCCATGGGCTGATGACTCAGGAAAAATACACGTAAACCGCGGTTTCCGCGTGGAATTTAATTCCGCGCTCGGCCCATATAAAGGCGGTTTGCGTTTCCATCCTTCTGTGAACCTTTCCATCATTAAATTCTTGGGTTTTGAACAGATTTTCAAGAACTCTTTAACAGGATTACCTATCGGTGGCGGCAAAGGTGGCTCTGATTTTGATCCGAAAGGCAAATCAGATGCGGAAATCATGCGTTTTTGCCAATCATTCATGACAGAACTTCAACGACATATCGGTCCTGACACAGACGTTCCTGCAGGCGACATCGGCGTAGGCGGCCGCGAAATCGGTTACCTTTTTGGACAATACAAACGAATCCGTAACCGCTTCGATGCTGGCGTTTTAACAGGTAAAGGCCTGACATGGGGTGGCTCCCAGGTGCGTACCGAAGCTACCGGATACGGACTTGTGTTCTTTGCGCAAGAAATGCTTGCAACCAAGGGACAAGTATTTGAAGGTAAAAAAGTAGTTGTTTCCGGTTCAGGTAACGTTGCTATTTACGCGATCGAAAAATTGCAGCAACTAGGTGCCACAGTGATCGCATGTTCAGATTCCTCAGGATACGTCGTTGATGAAGCAGGTATTGATCTTGCCCTGCTCAAAGAGGTCAAAGAAATTCGACGAGGCCGTATCTCAGACTATGCTGCTGAACGCTCCTCAGCTCGTTTTATCTCAGGCGGTTCAATCTGGGATGTTCCCTGTGACGTCGCTTTACCTTGCGCCACCCAAAATGAACTCCCTCTGGAAGCTGCTCGTAGCCTCGTCAAGAACGGAGTTGTTTTGGTTGCTGAGGGCGCGAATATGCCAACCACCCCAGAAGCCATCGATTTCTTGCAATCAGCGGGTGTGCTCTATGCCCCAGGTAAGGCATCAAATGCTGGTGGTGTTGCGACTTCCGCTTTGGAAATGCAACAGAATTCCGGTCGCACATCATGGACTTTCGATGTTGCTGAAGATCGTTTACATTCGATTATGGTGAATATTCACCGTAACTGTTTGGAAACGGCTGAAGAATACGGTGTTGCCGGCGATTATGTCGCAGGAGCAAACCTCGCTGGATATATCAAAGTCGCTGATGCGATGGTGGCACACGGACTTATCTGATAGTCAATAGCGCAACAAAGAGGGCAGGGCCATATGGGTCCTGTCCTCTTTGATATTGGAAAATAAACGCATAGGAAAACCGAGTAACACAAACAGCAGTATGAAGCGACTTTTACCGTCATAACCTTGAGAAAAGGTGTCATAATTCCAACAAAATAGCTCAGAACCTCAT
The DNA here is from genome assembly GCF_021083625.1 of Schaalia sp. lx-100. Lineage (NCBI taxonomy): Bacteria > Bacillati > Actinomycetota > Actinomycetes > Actinomycetales > Actinomycetaceae > Schaalia > Schaalia sp. lx-100. Next base: position 116,161 of record NZ_JAJNRP010000003.1, read on the forward strand.
TAATGCTCATCTAGGCGGCATATATCGACTAGGCTGGCGACGTGGCAATTGAGTTTCCTGAAGAAATCCAGTCCCTACGTACAACGATGGGCAATATTCTCGCTGTTGTTCAGCCGGATAAAATGCGTGCGCGTATCGCTGAACTTTCTGATAAAGCAGCGGCACCTGACCTGTGGGACGACCCTGCGCAAGCACAAGAAGTAACATCAGCGCTCAGCCACACTCAAAGTGAACTTGATCGTGTTGTGGCGATGACCTCACGTATTGATGATCTGGAAGCCATGGTTGATATGGCCTCAGAAATCGCTTCAGAAGATACCGATGAAGCCCACGAAATCCTCACCGAAGCCGAAAACGACCTCCTAAAACTACGTGAGGACCTTTCTGATCTGGAAATTCGTACCCTTCTTGACGGTGAATATGACGAACGCAATGCTGTTGTCACTATTCGTTCAGGAGCAGGCGGTGTTGACGCGGCAGACTTTGCTGAAATATTGCTGCGCATGTACTTACGATGGGCTGAACGACACGGATACCCCACAAAAGTGATGGATACTTCCTACGCAGAAGAAGCCGGTCTGAAATCAGCAACTTTTGAAGTACAAGCCCCATATGCTTACGGAACTTTATCCGTTGAGGCTGGCACGCACCGCCTCGTCCGTATCAGTCCCTTCGACAATCAAGGACGCCGCCAAACATCATTTGCAGCGGTGGAAGTTATCCCCTTAATTGAATCAACCGATCACATTGAGATCCCTGAAAACGAGCTGAAAGTGGACGTTTTCCGCTCATCAGGTCCCGGCGGACAGTCAGTGAATACAACTGACTCAGCGGTGCGTATGACTCACATTCCTACGGGAATCGTTGTTTCGATGCAGGATGAAAAATCTCAGATCCAAAACCGTGCAGCCGCGCTCCGCGTATTGCAATCACGATTGCTGATGCGCCGCCATGAAGAAGAGCAAGCAATGAAAAAAGAGCTTGCTGGCGATGTGAAAGCATCATGGGGCGACCAAATGCGTTCCTACGTATTGCAGCCCTACCAGATGGTGAAAGACCTACGAACGGAACATGAGTCGGGGAATCCGCAAAATGTTTTCGATGGGGATATTGATGGTTTTATCAATGCTGGTATTCGCTGGCGTAAAAACCAAAACGATGAGGAAGCCTAAATAAGGTTTCTTCTGATGAGGGCGGGGCTATCTGCAATTGAGTGGCAGAGGCTTTCGCCCTTTCAATTACAGCGAGGCGGAAAAACTGAGCACCCATTGCGCTTGCCGCATGGAACACTATGTGACTTAATAGTGCGCGATATTGTTGGGAATAAAGCGTGTCTCCTGATGCAAGGAATTGATGTGGCCTTTAGGCTAGATGGGACCATGACCCCGACACGGATGGCGACATGATTCGTTTTGACGATGTTTCTATGGCGTACGCCAAAGGCGCGCGCCCAGCACTTGACCACGTTTCTTTAGAAGTAGAGCGTGGAGATTTTGTTTTCCTCGTTGGAAAATCAGGTTCCGGTAAATCAACTTTCCTGCAGCTTGTGATGCGTGAAATTCAAGCAACATCTGGTCATGTATGGGTTCTCGGGCAGGACGTAGGAGCATTATCACGCTGGTCCGTGCCTAAACTTCGCCGACAAGTAGGGACAGTATTCCAAGATTTCCGCTTGTTACCTTCGAAATCTGTGTACGAAAATGTCGCATTAGCTATGCAAGTAATCGGTAAATCACGGCGTGCAATTGAAGCAGCGGTGCCAGATGTCCTTGACTTGGTTGGGCTTAAAGGAAAAGAACACCGTCTGCCGCATGAACTTTCTGGCGGTGAAGAACAACGTGTCGCAATTGCGCGAGCAATGGTGAATCGCCCAGAGCTTTTACTAGCAGACGAGCCAACAGGTAACCTTGATCCAGACACTTCTTTAGGGATTATGCGCCTTTTGGATCGTATTAACCGAGCAGGTACCACTGTTGTTATGGCAACACACGATGCGGCGATCGTGAACCAAATGCGTAAACGTGTTCTGGAACTTGATAGCGGTCACGTGGTTCGTGACCAGTCACGTGGTGTGTACGGCGAAGGAAAGTAAACTGATGAAACTTCGTTTTATTCTGGCTGAGGTCGGTAAAGGACTTTCACGTAACCGCGCCATGAGTGTCGCAGTTGTTTTGGTGACTTTTGTTTCTTTGTTGTTCGTTGGCGTGGCGGGGCTTGCGCAAATGCAAGTGAGCCGAATGAAATCGCAGTGGTACGACAAAATTGAAGTGTCCATTTATATGTGTGCTTCCAATGATGAAATACCTGCATGTCAATCTACAGAAGCCACAGAGCAGCAAATTAGTGCTGTACGTAATCGTTTAGCCTCTGCTGATATCGCTCCTTTGGTGAAGGAAGTCTACGAAGAAACAAAAGAACAAGCTTTTGAGAATTTCACGCAGCTTTTTGGGGATACTTCAATTGGTCAGTGGACAACGGTAGATATGATGCCGGTATCTTTCCGTATCAAACTTGTCGATCCGGAAAAGTATTCTGTCCTTCAACAGGAATTTTCAGGTAAACCAGGCGTGGCCGTTGTGAAAGATCAACGTGAAATTGTTGAGCCCCTGTTCAAAGTGATCGACAATGCGAAACTGATGTCCTTAGGTCTTGCAGCAGTGATGATTGTTGCTGCGGTTCTGTTGATTACGACAACGATTCGTTTGTCCGCGATGAGTCGTGAGCGTGAAACGTCGATTATGCGTCTGGTAGGTGCCTCTAGCTTATTTATTCAAGCTCCATTTATGATCGAAGGGGCGCTTGCTGCTATCTGCGGTGCCTTACTCGCAGTGGGAGCCTTGTTCGCAGGTGTGCATTTACTTGTGAAAGGTTGGCTGGCTCAAGTATTTGAGTGGACAAGTTTTATTGGCGTGCGTGAAGTGTGGATTATGGCTCCGGTTCTTATTGGTGCCGCCGTGCTTTTAGCTCTTTTTGCCTCAATGGTGTCTTTGGCTAAATACACAAAGATCTGAGTGCAATCAGGGGAGCAGCGCCTAAGCTTTTATCTTCCGTCGGATATATGATGCGAGCGTATAGATACTGCGTGGTGCTACACGATGAAAAAAAGAGGAGGTGATGAACTGTGCCGAAAGAATGGAAAAAACCAAAAATGACAGAGGCTGAGCGCCGTAAAGCTGCTTCTGATGCGAAAAAGACAATTGCGCGTCATAAAAAAGCGCATCACGAGTACCTGATTGAGGACACGTGGGAAGCGGGGCTGGTCCTTTCAGGAACTGAAGTAAAAGCTTTACGTATGGGCCGCGCATCCTTGGTGGATTCATGGGTTGAAATCGCGCGAGGGGAAGCGTGGTTGTACGGTGCAAATATCCCAATGTATGCGCAAGGGTCGTGGAATAACCATGCGCCTACACGTAAACGTAAATTGTTGCTTCACCGTACACAAATCGTTGAATTAGTGCAGAAAGTTCAGGCAAAAGGCTACACAATTGTTCCTTTGGAACTGTACTTCATCATGGGACGCGTTAAAGTGGAAATTGCTTTGGCTAAAGGCAAACAAGAATTTGATAAACGCCATGCATTACGCGAAGCGCAAGATAAACGTGAAGCAGAGCGCGCGATGCGTCGCTATGTTCGTCAAGCGCGGCACTGATTGTCTTATATTTGCCAGTGTGTGCAGGACGTTCATCAGGCAATAGAAGGCGCTGCCCAGATTGTGGGCTATTTAGCTTGGCCGCTCATAGATACGCCCATTCGACGCAACGTGCCTAGGCGTGTACACTTCCTAGTGGTCCTCCGTGTGACGTTATCATCCGAACCTCCCCAGGGCTGGAAGGCAGCAAGGATAAGGGTGCGCTGACGGGTGCGCGGAGGATCTTTTCTTTTCTTAACCTTTGCTTCCCCTAGCTCAGCCACACAGTTTGTGATTCTTTAGGGGATATATCCTTCAGGGAACGTAAAAGCAAAACATGGTCTGCACATGCATCAATGAGTTCAGAATCATGCGTGATAACAATGACCGCATGGCCAGCTTGAGCCAGTTCTGTGAGTTGCTGTGCGACGCGCTGTAAATGACGAGCATCAATACCGGATGTTGGTTCATCCCATATGTGGATATGTGCGCGGCGTGCAAGTGCTGCCGCCATTGCGACACGTTGCATTTGTCCGCCTGAAAGCGATTGAGGGTGTCGTGTTTCGACATCTGTGAGCTGATAATGCGAAATAAGGTCCTCAATATCGCTTGCGCTGACGGAAGGGTCCTTACCTAAATGTATTTCTTCGGTGACGGATTGTGTGAAAAGCTGATGATGAACGTCTTGCATGACAACGGCGCTATGTTTTTGTCGTTCACGTGCGTTGAGGAAGCGCCCATTCCATTGGATTGTGCTTCTTTTTCCTGAAGGTTCGCGCAAGCCGCATAGAATACGCGCGAGTGTACTTTTACCTGCACCATTTGGTCCGATGAGAGCGCATACACGGCCGGCTGGAATATGAAGGGAGGGGATGCGAAGAACTTGCTGATGCTGGTAGGCGTGTTCGAGGTCTGTGAGTATGAGTGCTTCCGGAGAAACAGGGGATGTGGGGGAGAGGTCAAAAGCATGACTTGTAGGGCTGTTCGTAGCTGTAGGGCTGTTTTTCTGTAGCAGGACAGGGGCAGCCAAATCAGCGCGTGTTGCAGTATGAGAGCTGTGATTTTGAGTAGATAGGGTAAAGTCATCCCACTTGGAGGGCGGTTTCAGGGTGCGCAGTCCTAAAGAGTGGCGTATCTGATCTGGGAGGGCAAAAAATTCATTTCCGCTCCACCTGTGTGTGATTTTCCCACCGTCGATACGTAATACCTGGTCGACCAGTTCGCGGAGGAAATATACGCGGTGCTCAGCGATAAGGAGAGTGCGTTTGTCGTTACGTAATTTTTGTAGGAGCAAGCGCAGGTCCTCAATTGCTTCAGGTGAGAGATTGGAACTTGGTTCGTCGAAGATAATGATGGGTGTATGTGCGATATAGGCTTGCGTGCAAGCGACTTTTTGTAGTTCGCCTCCGGATAAATGTGTGAGTGGGCGATCTAATAGCGCACTTATTCCCATTTTTTCTGCACCAGCGCAGATCGCATGGTCAATATTTTCAGGCTTTTCTGCGTAGTTTTCTGCGCGAAAAGCAAGTTCGTCACGCACGTGGGTAGTAAAAAACTGTGTTCGTGGGTTTTGAAAGACTGTGGAGGTGAGTTCACCTGCCTGATTCAAAGAATCGTAGGGAAGTTCAGTGCCATTGACGCGGATTTTTCCGCTGAGTGTTCCGCTGTGAAAAAGTGGAATCATGCCGTTGATAAGTCGCAGTATGGTGGATTTTCCGCCTCCGCTTGGGCCGCAGAGCAGCGTGGTACTTCCTGGCGGGCAAGAGAAAGTAATATCGTGCAGGCCATGTTCATATGTTTGTGTGAGGGGTTGCGTGTTTTCTTTTGTTGCCCAAGGGGAAGCTGAGCCTGTGTGGGTGGGGTAAAGGAATGAGGCCTCGTGGATATGAATACTTCCGCGTGGATTTGTGGGGGTAGCTTCATATGTCATACGTTCAATTCCCATCCGTAGAAGTAAAAAATCACGAGGACGCAGAGGCCGCAGAGGATGTAGATGTCTCCAAGCGAGCATCGTAGAGTAATTCGGCTAGTATGTGGCCCTTTTCGTCCTAATCCGCGTAGCAGAGCGGAGGCGCTGAGTTCATCGGCCATACGTGTGGTGGAAGTCAGCAGAGGAACGAGGATGTATTCAGCTGTGCGTATGGGGTGACGCATTATTTTGTGAGGGCTGACATCTATTCCGCGTAGGCGCATTGCGTCGTGAATATTATGTAGTTCCACAGAAAGTGAGGGCAGGAATCGGAGCATGACAGCGAGGGGAATAATGAAAAACTGGGGGATTTTCAGTGCTGACAGTGCTGCAATGAGGTGGGCAACTTGTGTGGAAGAAATAAGGTACCACGCGGCTCCTGCGCATACGCTGAAACGTGTAAACCAAAAGCCTAATCCTGCTGTGAGGGTGGGGATCCAACCAACCCATAGGAGTGGCGCGCACATATAGACACCGGCCCATAGGAAGGTCCATGTGAACCAGATGCATACCTTACGTAGTGGTACGGCTGATGCAAGGAGAGGAAAAAGGAGTACAGCGCATACGAGTGCCAGCAAAAAGGGGCCTCGGCCCATGACAAGAGTATTTGTGAGCAGGAGTGCAAGAATTTTCGTTCGGGGATCTACACGAAATGATGTGGCGTTATGTGCTGTTTTTCCGTGGAAGAAGTGAATGTTATTAAAGAATGACACGTGAGGATCACAGGATGCCGGCGCGTGAAAAATGCTTATCCAATATGCGGGTGCCAACCCATGCGGCTCCGACAGCGACAATACAGAGCGCAATGTGGAATCCAATGAGGAACCACGGAGTAAAGAGGCTACGCATAAAGTCTGCGTATTCTGCTCCTTGGCGTCGTGTAATGCGTTGGAAGAAAGCGTCAGATCCAATGATGACGGGGATGAGCGGTGCGATTAGCCAGAATTGGAAGATACCGAAGGCAAGGCATGCGCGCCACCGTGAAGTGTAGTGACCAGAGTAAAGGATGAGATCGGCGATAAATCCGCATAGGGCAGCTACGATAACGGTTCCCCAGAATTGTCCGAGAAGGGCCATTGTGCCGCCGATAAGTGTGCCAAAAAGCGTCATAGCGAATACGCGGGGTGTTTTCACCATGAAAAGGATAACGACGGTGGCATTGATAAGTGTGCCAATAAGGATGCCGACTAGGTGTAGTGCTGGGCTGACGAAACTGACGAGTGAGCTGAGGAAAAGTATGAAGAAATAGATTGCGCCGAAAATGCCGATGTTGATGAGTGCGCGTGGAGTGAGGGCGTGGCCTGTGGGGGTTGAGGTGGTCATTGGGGGTCCTTATGAGCGGAGGAGAAGTAAGAAAGAAAACCGAAAGGTTTGTGACAACTTGAACTAAGAATGTCATATTATTTACTGCGACACGCCATTTTGAACTGTTGTGACGTGAATGTCAGGAAAATGTTGTTTCCCATCATGTCTTTCGTGGCGTAGAAACGGCATGAATGTGGAGGTAGAAAAAGGACTTTCATGACAGTCATGTATCGAATTTCAGGGAGTCAGGAAAGCCCACAATAGGTAAAGACGAGAAAAGAAAAATGTGCCTCCCGAACAGAAAATACTGAGAAGTATAGGTTTATTCGCTGTCGTAGCACGATATGACAACTTGTCATCAGATAGGTGATGACAATGGCGTACCGTTGAGAAGGACGAGTTTTCATCTACGTATTAATTTCCCCACAGAACAAAAGACCGCGCAGGAGGAATCGTGAAAGTTCTCGCTCTCCATTCCAGTCGTTTCGGGCATACCACTCGAATTGTGTGCGCAATGACGCGAATCCTTGAACGTGAAGGGCATGAAGTTCTTATACGACCGGTACATGCTATGCGATCCCTCCCTGAGGACATAGACGCAGTTCTTGTCGGAGCTTCCGTACGATATGGTTTCTATTCGCCACGCCTCAAAAAATGGACACGACGCCACGCGCATCGCTTGAATAAAATGCCAACAGCCTTTGTTGGAATCAGCTTATCGTCAGAAAACCCTGATAAATCTGAACCAGACACAAATGTGTATTCACGTAAATTCCTTGCTTCCACACCGTGGGAACCGACACTGCTCTGCCTTTTCGGTGGGGAAATTGACTTTGATTTATATAGTGGAGTTGACGCATTTGTTATGGATAAAATACTTGCCCACACCGGTAAACCACATGGCCCCGGTGTGAAAAAGGTCTACACCGATTGGCAGGCTGTCGATGATTTTGCAGGTCAATTTGCCTCTTTAATAAAAAACATCTGATGGTCAAGGACGCAAATGTGGGTCCGGGGCTTTAGGGTTGATATGTGAGCACAGCCCTTTACCGTCGTTATCGCCCTGACACTTTCGCGCAAGTGATCGGACAAACACATGTCACCGATCCTTTACGTGCCGCTTTACGAGCGAACCGCGTAACCCATGCCTACCTTTTTTCAGGCCCACGAGGTTGTGGAAAAACCACATCTGCACGTATCTTGGCCAGATGTCTGAACTGTTTTCACGGACCTACGGACACCCCGTGCGGTCAATGTGACTCATGCCGTGAACTTGCGACAGGAGGACCAGGGTCTTTAGATGTCGTTGAAATTGACGCGGCATCCCACGGTGGTGTTGACGATGCGCGCGATTTACGAGAACGTGCCACATTTGCTCCCGTACGTGATCGCTACAAAATCTTCATTGTTGACGAAGCGCATATGGTGACACCGCAAGGTTTCAACGCTCTACTTAAACTGGTGGAAGAACCCCCAGAACATGTGAAATTTGTTTTCGCAACGACAGAACCAGAACGTGTTCTGGGCACTATTCGTTCGCGCACACACCACTATCCATTCCGTTTAGTACCCCCAGATGTTCTTGCCCCATATGTTGAACAGCTATGCAATGACGAACACATCACCATGGATTCTGGGGTGATCCCACTGGTAATACGTGCGGGTGGAGGATCGGTACGCGACACTTTATCGGTCTTAGATCAGCTGATGGCTGGAGCAATTGATGAATCCGTGTCATACGGAACAGCTGTAGCTTTGTTAGGGTACACAGATCAAGCGCTTCTCGACCATAGCATTGATGCGCTCGCCGGTGGTGATGGGGCAGCAGCGTATCGTGTCATTGAGCGCATGGTGGAATCAGGTCAAGATCCACGTCGATTTGTTGAGGACTTTTTGCGGCGTTTACGTGATTTGCTGATTATTTCTGTGGCAGGCGAGGGGGCTAAGCAAGTCCTTTCAGATATACCGCAGGATCAGCTGGAACGCATGTATGTGCAAGCCCGTAATTGGGGACCACGTCAGCTTTCACGTGCTGCTGATTTAACGGATGAAGCCTTACGAGCAATGACGGGTGCGACATCACCTCGCCTCCAATTAGAGCTGTTGATCGGTCGTATTTTGGTTCCTACGGAAAGCTGGGCGCAAGGTAAACGCACAGCTTATTTGGCAGACCTTGAGGAATCCTCGGTGCCAGGCATTGTTGGTTTAAGCGGCGGAGGAGCACCCACTCCTGAACAATCAGAAGCCCCCTCGCGCGAAACATATGAATCTGAGGTTCCGCGTCGCTTTGGTGCTCGTGAAGCACGTGAGGCATATGCGCGTAAACGTCAAGAAGCACAAGCTACTTCAGGTAAATCGCTCCAAACGGCAACTACTCACGGTGCTACCAGTGAACATAATGCTGAATTTTCGGCGCAATCGCCCAAAGCAACAATGAATATTCCTCACAGTGGTGGACTGGAATCAGGAAATACTCGCCCCGAAATGCCTGATGCGCCAACGCAGCAATCTTCATGGCCGCAAGACACGGTGCCGCGTGTTCCTGGATATCACGTTGAAGATATAAGACCTGAGGGGGCACAAGCGGATACGTTAGAAAATGGTGACCGCTTCACTAGGACTGTATCTGCCTCACCCGATAAAGAAAAGGAAAACAACGAACAGAGCAAAAAAACTGAAGATACATTCCCTGTTGCCTTTGCTCATCCTGATACTTCAACGGAACAAAGGCCGATCATCCCTGCTGAGGGTGCAGATTTGCATAAAGAAGCAGATGTTATCCGAGGGCGATGGAGTGAGATTGTTGACCGCTTAGCATCAACCAGCCGTGTGGTATGGTCCTTACTTCACCAATACGGGCAGCTGGGCGCTGTAGATGGAAATACCGTGGTCATTCTGTTGCCCACCGCAGGGCATGTCTCGCACTTTACTCACGGTGGACGTGGAAATATCGTCGCCCAAGCAATCCACGCAGTTACAGGTATACATGTTGAGGTTCGTGCTGAAATAGGACAAGTAGGGGGTGGGCGACCCGTGACGGCTGCTTCTGCAGTTGTCAATATGCCACTGCGTGAATCTGATTCACTCCCTGATGAACCACCCGTATATCGGGAAACGGAAGCAGCCCCTGCTTCTGAATCAGTGTGGCCGCAAGCAGCAATCCCCCCCACCTCTTTCCCGGCTTCTTCTGAGGAAAATACGCGAGGAATGACTGACGAGGCCAATGCCTCACCTACACAAGAAAACCATAGTCACACTTTCCCTGAAGATTATCGTGATACGTACTCTGTTGAGGGAGAAAATTCGCTGACAAGAGAGGAATCTTTTCATGAATCTGCGCTGGTAGAGCCGACAAACGCAGACTCAACACAATACGCCGATTACCGTCCTGGACCCGCTGAAGCTGAATGGGAGCCTTTGCCTGTAAAAAATATTCCTCCAGAAAGCCAAAAAAATGATCTGTCACACTCACCTGCATATCAACAAAACCCCACAGAAAGCACAAAATCCATTGATGCTTCCATAGGAATAAGCACTACTGGAGTAGAAAAAGAGGAAGGAAATATCGGTCCTTCTGCCCATGACGCAGGGCCATTTACCCCAGCAGATCCACCGCATATGCAATCTGTACCTGTGATAAATGGTTGGAGTGAAACGGTGGCTGTGCCCGGGGGAGAAGTCACATACAGTAATGAGGATCCTTTTGCATCCGAAGGTAAAGCGGCGGAATCTTTCGGATATGGAGCTTTTTCTTACAGGCATCCTCAAAGAAAACATCATGAATCCGCATCATCAGAAATGACTGTGACACAGGAAAATCAGCCTGCTGCGCACCCAGCTCGTGTAAGTGCAGCAGATGATGAATCAGCGAGTATTGACGATATTGACGCGGAAAACACAGGAAAAATTGGTTTAGCAGCAGTTTTTGATGTGCTGGGCGGGACAGTAATTGACACGAAAAACACATAAACCCACCTCTTACGCTCCAAAGAAAAGCTGACATCAACGCGTAGTATTCCTATGTTTGATCGATTCGTCATCATTTCCGGTATTTAGCTGAAAGAAAGAAACACCCATGTATGAAGGTGCTTTACAAAGCCTCGTTGATCAACTGGGACACCTTCCCGGAGTTGGCCCAAAATCAGCTCAACGTATGGCTTTGTATCTTTTAGAAGCAGAACCTGATGAAGTATCAATGCTTGTGGAAGCCATTAACGCAGTTCGTACTCGTGTTCATCATTGTGAAATATGCGCGAATCTGACAGAAGAAAATACCTGTGCTATTTGTCGTGACATACGTCGTGACCCCACGATGATTTGCGTGGTCCAAGAGCCAAAAGACATACAGGCAATTGAAGCAGCCCGAGTATTCCGAGGTCGTTATCACGTACTGGGCGGCGCAATTGATCCGATGAGGGGGATCGGCCCAGAACAATTACGCATACGTGAACTGCTCACACGGCTTCAAGACGGGCAAGTAACTGAAATTATTTTGGCAACGAATCCGAATATTGAAGGCGAAGCCACAGCCTCTTACCTTGCGCGCACCTTAGCGACTATTGGCGTGACAACATCACGACTTGCTATGGGATTACCAGTGGGAGGCGACCTAGAATACGCCGATGCTGTGACACTCGGGCGAGCACTTGAAGGCCGCAGACACATCGACTAAAAACTCGAAGAAACACAACTTCTTCAGTTTCACAGGAAAATCATAGTTTTTCAGGTGTCCTTTTTTAGTGCGACCTGACAAAATGACGAATGTGACTTCCAATCAATCTTCATTTACGCGACCCGATGGTAGCCCCATCCGTATCCTTGTTGTTGATGATGAAACTGTGCTTGCTGAACTTTTAAGTGCAGCATTGCGGCACCAAGGATGGATGACGCGCACCGCAGCTAATGGTTGGGAAGCCTTAGAAAGCACAGATGAATACCAACCGGATGTTGTTGTCCTTGACGTTCAAATGCCAGGGTTGGATGGAATGGCCACGCTGGAACGCCTTCGCAAAAAACATCCACATATCCCTGTTCTTTTCCTTACAGCACGTGACGCTGTTGCTGATCGTATAGCGGGTCTACGTGCAGGTGCGGATGATTATGTGACAAAACCTTTCGATTTGGACGAAGTAATTGCCCGCATTGATGCGCTTTTACGTCGAGCTGGCATGGCCAGCACCACAGTAAGCCACATACTCACAGTGGGTGACCTTGTTCTGGACGAAGATTCACACGATGTGACACGCGCAGGACAATCCATTCTTTTAACAAATACAGAATTTGAGCTCTTACGATATTTCATGGAAAATCCAAATATTGTGCTTTCAAAATCTCAGATTCTTGACCGTGTGTGGTCATATGATTTTGGTGGGCAAGCAAATGTTGTGGAACTGTACGTGTCTTACTTACGTAAAAAAATTGATCGTGACCGTGAACCAATGATCCACACATTACGCGGAGCAGGTTACATGTTGCGTCCACCAGCCTAGAGCAAGTAGCCATGTGTATTCGCTTTCATGAATGTTCCTCAGAGTCCTGCTTACAGAAAATGCCTCTGAACTGTCTATATGAAAACCTTTCCGCTTGGAAAAAAGGGGTGTGAAAGTGATGAATATGAAAACAACAAGACGTGCTATACGCCGATGGGCTTTATCAACACGCCTATCTATATTTATGGCCTTAATTGTTGCTGTGTCGCTTGCTTTAATGACAGGTGCTGCCAGCTATGCCATGCGCACTTGGATGGTGCATGAACTGGACATGTCAGTGCGAGAAGACTTAACGCATGTCAAAAATCTTATTGAAAATGAAGGTGTGATCCCTGCTGTGAAAGCAGCGGAAAATATTGGTCGCTCATTTGACGCCTCTGACAAGGAAAGCCAGCAAACAGAAAAACACGGTGAAGAATCTGCTCCACTTGAGCAATCGGGGGACTTAGCACACTCGGGGCAATCTGAGAGTTTACCGCTTCCTCCTTCAGGTTTGGAAGGTCCAGGATCACATGACGGTCAACTGCAACTCATATCGACAAGCCAAGGCATATACACCGGTCTTGTGCGAGGATTTCGAGTACTTACCCTGAAACAACCTGAAATTGATGTCCTCACGCATGTGCCAACAACAGGACAGTATCGCACGGTATATGTAGGACCACACGGATACTTTCGTGTAGCTGCCATAGAAACCTCGGATGGCACGCGCATTGTTGTTGGACAATCGCTGGATCATGTGTACGGACTGACGCGCACATTGTTGCTGATTGCATGCGCGTGCGCATGTGTGATTGCAGGTGTAGCTGCCTTGCTGGGACGCCGCTGGGTGCTCCGTGAAATGAAACCCCTCGGAGCAGTTGCCCAAATAGCGCGTCAAATAAGCCATAAAGATTTAAGTGCGACACAGACAATAGAACCTTTTGAACGGGTGGAACCTACTGCGATCGTTAAAGGAACAGAAGTAGGGGACGTGAGCCAAGCGTTAAACGCCATGATTGACAATGTGGAACATGCTTTCCAAGCTCGCACCGAATCTGAGCAACGTTTACGTCAGTTCGTAGCGGATGCGTCACATGAATTACGTACCCCTTTAGCCTCAATTCAGGGATACACCCAGCTTTTGCAACGAAACTCCATTGATACTTCAACAGCCTTAACTCGTATTGGCGCAGAATCAGCACGTATGTCTGACCTTGTGGAGGACCTACTATTACTGGCACGCCTTGATGCAGGACGGGAACTGAATACGGAACCTGTCAATATCATTCTTCTTGCCATTGACGCCCTGACAGATGCTCACGCAGCAAGTCCACAGCACCAATGGAATCTAAATATTCCTCAAGGTGCGCAAGCTGAACACTGCTACGTGCGCGGTGATGAAGCCGCTTTACGGCAGGTATTTGCGAATCTGTTGAGCAACGCGCGTGTACACACTCCGGCAGGAACAATTGTGGATTTATCAATCCAACCGGAGGAAGCTCAAGGAACAACATATTTCACGAATACACCTGTCGATTCTGACGCGCATGAACAATCCGCAGACAAAGGGGAAGAAAACCTTGTGATTACTGTGCGTGATAACGGCCCAGGTATTCCTCAACACTTACGCGATACGGTATTTGATCGTTTTGTTCGTGCTGATACATCCCGCACACGCGCCACTGGAAAAGGCTCATCTGGATTAGGTCTTTCCATTGTGAGCTCAATCGTAGAAGCCTTAGGTGGGAAAGTAATTTTAAGCACCGTCTGCGAGGGAGAAGAACCTATCGCAGATATGACACATGGGACGATATATACGGTTGTTTTACCGCGTATGAACTATGAGGAAACCGCAGAGCAGCCCTCATGAAAAACCCTTATTGTTGTCAGCAATAGCTCAGTAATAGTACGGATACTGCGACCAATCCGGCGTGCGATGTTCAAGGAAAGCATCACGTCCTTCTTGAGCCTCATGCGTCATATACGCCATACGTGTCGCTTCTCCTGCGAACACTTGCTGGCCGGCTAAACCATCATCAGCGAGATTGAAAGCAAATTTCAGCATCCGTATTGCTTGTGGTGACTTTGTTGCGATGATACGTGCCCACTCTAAAGCCGTATTTTCCAGCTCGCAATGCGTAACAGCACGGTTGATGGCACCCCACTTTTCTGCGGTATCAGCATCATAACGTTCAGCAAGGAAAAATATTTCACGTGCTCTGCGGTCCCCCACTTGACGTGCAAGAAGCGCAGAACCATAACCTGCATCAAAAGAACCAACATTCGCATCAGTTTGCATAAAAGCCGCATGCTCACGTGAAGCAACCGACAAATCACACACCACATGAAGTGAATGGCCGCCACCAGCAGCCCAACCAGGAACAGCCGCAATCACCACTTTCGGCATAGTCCGAATAAGTCTTTGTACCTCAAGGATATGTAAGCGTCCAGCACGCGCAGGATCAACATTTTCACGCCGCGTACCAGTATCAGCATTCGCATCTGAGCCTTCGATTTCATAACGGTACCCGTCACGCCCACGAATCCTTTGATCGCCACCAGAACAAAAAGCGTACCCACCATCACGCGGCGACGGACCATTACCTGTCAAAATAACAGCAGCCACATCAGAACTCATCCGCGCGTGATCTAAACACCGGTATAGTTCATCAACGGTATGAGGGCGGAAAGCATTACGAATCTCCGGTCGATCAAAAGCTATCCGAACAACAGGTAAATCCTTACCCGCAGGTTTTCCATCAAGCTCATAGCCACGTGAAATGCCACGATGATACGTGACATCTGACAGAGTAAATCCGCTGACCTCACGCCAGCGTGTGGGATCGAAAGTATCAGAAACACAATCTAAAGCACTCATGATCTCTAGCTTAGGTGCCACAAGCTGCACGTGTGGAATTCATAAGGCTTTGCTCCCAAGGAACGAGGGAAAACGACGCGCTCAACCCACGCCAGCAGTTCTTCAAAACTTTGCCCCCCCAAGGGATGAGGAAAAGGCAAGCAATATCAAGCAATATGAGCAATGATAGGCGGTTTCAGCCTCAATTAAATTATGCTGAAATACACGTACATGTGTACGCAAAGTCAAAGGAAGTGAAGATGATTCCAACGCTACGAACACCCGCGTATGGTGGCGACTGGAGCCCCGAACAATGGGACGAAGCAACAATCGATCAGGATATTCACCTGATGGGCGAAGCCGGGGTCACAATGATTTCCCTCGGCATCTTTTCGTGGGCTTTCCTTGAACCAACAGAAAAGCACTATGACTTTGACTGGTTGGCTTCCATTATTGACCGTTTACATGCAGCAGGAATAGCTGTTGATCTTGCCAGCGGAACAGCATCCCCACCCGCATGGATGGCCCATACATACCCTCAAACATTACCTGTAGACAAGCGTGGTGTGCGTTTAGGTTTTGGTTCACGACAGCAGTATTGTCCATCTTCCCCTATCTACCGTGCAGCTGCCCGGGGCCTGGTTCAGCGTCTTGCCCAACGTTTTGGCGACCATCCGGCAGTTGCTTTATGGCATATCGGTAATGAATACGGGTGTCACACAGCACAGTGTTACTGTGACATATGCGCAGATGCATTCCGCGTCTGGTTACGTAACCGTTACAGCAACCTCACAGAGCTCAATGAAGTATGGGGAACGGCTTTTTGGTCGCAACGCTACACCGCCTACGAACAGATCACGCCGCCTCGTGAAATGCCAACATTCCATAATCCTGCTCAGGATCTTGATTGGAAACGTTTTTGCCAAGAAAACCTGCTTTCACTTATGCGTATGGAAAAGGAAGCGATACGTGAATACTCCGATCGCCCAGTGACAACGAATTTCATGGGTGATTTTTCAAGTCTGGACTATGCGCAGTGGGCGAAATATCTTGATGTTATTTCTGATGATTCATACCCTGATCCAGCCGATCCTGCTGCCGCGCATACAGCGGCCTGGACTGCAGATATTATGCGAGGCTTAAAAGCGGGGAAACCATGGCTCCTGATGGAGCAAGCTCCCAGCGCGGTCCAATGGCGTGAACGCAATTCACCGAAACGACCAGGACAATTTACCCTCTGGTCTGTAGCAAAAATGGCGCACGGTGCTGATGGGATTTTACAGTTCCAGTGGCGGCAATCCGTGCGCGGATCAGAAACCTTCCATTCGGGGATGGTGCCACATTCAGGGAAAAAATCACGTACATGGCATGAGGTGGTACGCACAGGCGAAGTCATACAGCGTCTTGCCCCCGTGATGGGTTCATCATATGAGGCTCAGGTGGCGGTTGTGATGGATTGGCCTTCCCAATGGGCGAAAGAATCTGCTATCGGCCCGGTTTCTGATGCGCCTTTTGAACGCACACGGGCGTGGCACCGCACTTTATGGGAAGCGGGGATTGCAACAGACGTTATCCCAGTGGATGCAGATTTTCGTAAGTATCGCCTCATTATTGTTCCGGAACTTTTCATTGACTATCCAGATTGTGCTCAACGTTTACGTGAAGCAGCCCAGCAGGGAGCACACGTGATTGTGGAAGGACCTTCAGGTGTTGTTGATGAGCACATGAAAGCAGTCACAGGCGGATACCTCGGGTCTTTGCGTGAACTTGTAGGTGTTGCTGTGAGCGACCACGCCGCTTTAACGGGTGAGGTTATTTCTCCCAGTTCAGCAAGTAATAGTCGTGGAGATGCTGTGAACCGTTTGAGTCGTGCTGTGGGTGTGCCAAGCGCGTGTACGTGGGCAGGGTTAAGTGTAGTGTCTGAGCCTTTGCGTCGCTGTCTGGAACGTATTGGTTCTCCTGCGCCAGATATGCGTTGCGGTATGTGGGCAGAAGAAATCATGCCGTATCGAGGAGATGCGTGGCAGAAAACAACAGACATTGACATTATCGCAGTATTTGATGGCCGAGGCGGTGGCGCAGATCTTTCAGGTATGCCCGCAATTACCCGACATCTGTGCGGGCAAGGGGCAGCCTGGTATATCGCATGTGATGTGGATGCTCTATCACGCTATGCCATAGCAACTTTGGTCTGTGCTTACGCGCGTGTGCGACCGGTGATGGCAGACCTTCCTGATGGGGTAGAAGCGCAACGACGCGGACCGTACCTGTTTTTGTTGAATCATTCAGATAAATCTGTTGAATTACGAGGGATTATTGGGACAGATTTAGTCGATCAGCAAGAATGCCGTGGGCACGTGATGCTTGCTCCGCGTAGCGCCATGGTGGTGGATACAGGAGGACATGCAGCTCTTGAGTCCACAGCTAAGGGCAAGCAATGACACAATACCTGTGTGGATTACGAGTTTTCGGCGCGTGAGGATTCTTCTTTTGTACAGACAAACGCATTAAAGCGTGAAACTGTGGCGCAACCGATGAAACCCCAAAGCCTACCTTTTTCACGATCGTATGCGGCAATGCGTGAGGTTGATATGTCCTCATGCTCGCCGCATATTCGGCGTAGCTTGCGGGGCGTGGATCGCATAGTTGTGTATTCGCTTCCTTTAGTGACGCGCTTTCGCGGTGTGACGATACGTGAGGGCCTGTTGCTCCACGGTGAATACGGCTGGGGGGAAGCTGCGCCTTTTGTTGAATACGGGCCGCAAGAATCTTCACGCTGGCTATTTTCAGCATGGCAGGCAGCCTGTGTAGCCCCGCCGCAGGTACATGCTGATCGGGTCCTTGTGAATGTTACTATCCCTGTCAGCTCTCCAGAAGAAGCAGTGCAGCGTGTGGAAAAAAGCGGTGGCTGTGCGACTGCGAAAGTAAAAGTCGCAGATCCTCGTACTCGTTTACATGATGACTGTGAGCGCGTAGAAGCTGTTGCTGATGCGCTTGTGCGTACTGTGGGACAGGAGTGTGCTCGCGTGCGCGTGGATGTTAATGGAGTGTGGGATAAGGATGAGGCTATTCGTGCTTTAGCGGAGCTTGACCGTGCAGCCAGTAGCGTTGGTGGTCTTGAATATGCGGAGCAGCCGTGTGCGACAGTTGAAGAATTAGCTTATGTGCGTAAAGCCCAACATGTTCCCATTGCTGCAGATGAATCAATTCGCAGGGCAGATGACCCGATGAAAGTCATACGTAAGCAAGCTGCAGATGTGGCTGTTGTGAAAGTAGCGCCTTTAGGTGGATATGAGCGCACAGTGGATCTAGCTGAACGCACAGGAGTACGGGTGGTTGTTTCCTCTGCTTTGGAATCATCGGTCGGATTGGCGACCGGTATCCGCACAGCCGCATATCTGATGGATCAGCAAGAGCCTGTGGCCTGTGGTCTGGCAACATCCCAATTACTGGCAGCAGATGTCACGTATCAACCATTACAGGTTGCGGAGGGCTTCTTACCGGTTACCCCTATTGAGCCGTATGAGGAGGCAATAGGTAAAAAACTGTTACCGGATGGAACCTATGACAGGTGGGTGAGTCGTTTAGGGGATATGTGCGCATATATGGAGGCGTTTTCATGAGGGATAAAACAAGCCAAGAGAATATTACTGGTCATACGGGGGAGACAGAGCCTAAGGAGGAAAAGAGGAGGCATGCCTCAATGATTTCTCCGAGTGTTCGCTTGGCTGCGTCAATTTGTGGCGCCTTATATGCGCAGGGCGTCCGTGATGTGGTGTATTGTCCTGGATCTCGTAGCGCACCTTTTGCTTACGTATTGGATGCTTTAACAAAGCGTGGCTATCTGCGTTCACATATTCGTGTGGATGAACGTTCAGCAGGTTTTTTGGCACTGGGGTTAAGCCGTGGCGCAGAGGTTCAGGGGAAAAATCCTGCTCCGGTCGCTATCGTGACAACCTCAGGGACTGCTGTCACTGAACTTCATGCAAGTATTGCCGAGGCCTCTCATGCGAAGATTCCGCTCCTTGTGCTTTCGGCGGATCGTCCGTTTGAAATGCGAGGAGTAGGCGCATCTCAAACGACAGATCAGGTGGGAGTTTTTGCTTCGCATGTGCGGGGCAATTGGGATATTCCTGCGGGAAGTGACGAAGTAGCATCGCTGCCGGCAATTGTGGGACGGGCTCTGGCTTGTGCTCAAGGAAAACCAACAGGTGAAGCGGGTCCAGTCCATATCAATGTGGGTTTACGTGACCCTCTTACTCCTACATCTTTTTGCGAGGATAGTGAATGGGTTGCTGATGTTGTGTGCGACTATGCAGATGAAGCAGCTAGGCGCACGCCGACAGTACATGCGGCTGTGCCTGTGCCTGTGTCGTGGAATAGTGTCATTGTTCCTGAACTGCGAACGGTTATCGTAGCAGGTGAAGGCGCTGATAAGCAGGTTGGTGAATGGGCTTCGCGTGCCCGTGTGCCTTTGATCGCAGAGCCGTCTGTTCCTCGAAGTGAGTTCGTGTTGCCATACGAACAAAGTTTGCTGTCGCGCTCGCAGCTGATGGAGGGGATTGAGCAGGTTATTGTTACTGGTCGACCGACTCTTTCGCGTGTGGTTCAGGGGCTTTTGGCGAAAAAAGGTGTGCGTGTTATTGTGCAGTCTCCTTCAGGACCGTGGACTGATGTGGCGGGCTGTGCTGCTCACGTTGTGGCAGCTCTTGCTGGGCCTGAGGAGCCTCATTCAGATCACGCATGGTATGACCTGTGGTGGAAAGTGGCGCACGATGAGGGTGCGCGTATTCGTGATGTATTGGCTCAAGAGCCTGCTGATTCTTCTGCTGTGCAGGTTGCGCGTCATGTGTGGGAATCAGTTTCAGGTGTCCTTGTCTTGGGGGCATCGAATTCTGTGCGTGCTGTCGATCTTGTTGCGAGGGGAGGGGGGCCTCGCTTAGTGATTACTAATCGGGGGCTTGCAGGTATTGATGGGACTCTTGCAACGGCATGTGGTGTGGCGATTGCTTCAGGTGAGTGTGTGTCTGCTTTGATGGGTGATTTGACTTTCTTCCATGAC
Source organism: Schaalia sp. lx-100 (assembly GCF_021083625.1). Taxonomy (NCBI): domain Bacteria; kingdom Bacillati; phylum Actinomycetota; class Actinomycetes; order Actinomycetales; family Actinomycetaceae; genus Schaalia; species Schaalia sp. lx-100. Next base: position 136,453 of record NZ_JAJNRP010000003.1, read on the forward strand.
GCGGGTGCTTTAGCTGTGCCTCATGGTGAGTATGTGCCGGATGTACGTATTTTTGTTGTTGATGATGGGGGTGGTTCTATTTTTTCTACTTTGGAACATGGGGCGGCTCCTGTAGAGCTTTTTGATCGGTGGTTTCGTACGCGCCTTGATGTTTCAGTGAAAGGATTGTGTGAGGCTTATGGAGCGGATTATCGGTGTGTGAGTGTGGAAGATATTCCTGCTGTGTGTCAGGCTCCGTGGCGGGGGATTCAGGTGGTTCATATTCCGGTGCATCATGTGCCTGAAGTGTATAAACGTATTCGAGGGTGACCACCTCTTTTAGATTTTCAGAAAACTTTCAGAAAAGGTTCGGTAAACTTCTAAAATTCTCCGGCAGACTAAAACCGTAGAACAGAGTTTGCGAAAGAAGGAATAATGAACGAGTCACATGGAAACGAAACAGGTGGATGGCCCATTCCGCAACCTCATGAACGCTGGGAAGGTAACGATGAGGCACAAAATACGCCTCTTTCCACTTCTGCTCAGGACATGCCTACCTCGCCTCATACCGCACCTGTTGAGTACGCAGATACACATAGTTCAACGCCCATTGCTTCACAGGAGCATATTCGCGCAACTGAAGGGCAGACAACTCACACAGCCGAAGGACGCTCACAGGACACTGATCTGATACGCGAACACTTTCAGGCACCTACGCAACCCCTGCCTCCACACGAACCAGAAGCGCAGCGTGTAGCAGCTCAGCCTGCCCAAGAAAATCCTCGCCCCTATATGGCGCCCCAGATGAGCCCTCAAGAAATACGACCAACATATTCTCAGTCGCAATCTTTCCCCTTTGCCGCTCCTCAAGAGCCTCGCGTTACTTCTCACAATCAGAATCCGGGCACATCTGCGCTACCCTATGCGCCTGCACCGTTACCTGTTACCAGAAGTAAACGGAAAAAACGCAAAGCTCCCGGGTGGATTGCCCTCCTATGCGCAATGGGGGTCACTGCGGCTTTATCAGTGAGCGTAACAATAGCAATAACAGGATTACGAGGCGCTTCGGCTCCTGCATACACAACGCAAACAGTTGCTCCTGTCAGCTCCGATGGAACAATAGCTGATTGGAAAGCTGTTGCTGCTGCTGTTTCGCCGGCAGTTGTGACAATCAATGTGAGCAGCCAAAACGCTTCAGGTGTGGGCTCTGGTGTTATTTATGATCCCCGCGGCACAATCGTGACAAACTACCACGTCATCTCCAGCGCATTGAACGGGAAAGGGAAAATTTCTGTCACCCTCGCTGATAACAGAATTTTTGACGCAACCGTTGTTGGACACGACCAAACAACTGACCTCGCGGTTATTCGCCTAACAAATCCGCCCTCTGATTTAACTGTTGCGCAGTTTGGATCTTCGTCGCAGCTAACAATCGGTACGCAGGTGATGGCGATTGGTTCACCACTAGGACTTTCAAATACCGTGACAACAGGCATTATCTCTGCTGTGAACCGGCCAGTTGCGGTTTCCACTTCCTCAGAAAACGATCAAGACCAGCAAGTGAATCCTTTTGATCCTTTCGGCCAATTGCCGCGTGAAGATGAAGGAAATCGTAGTGCCAGCAATGAACCTGTTATTACAAATGCTATTCAAGTGGATGCTTCAATTAATCCAGGAAACTCAGGTGGGCCACTTTTTGATGAAACAGGCTCAGTGATTGGCATTAATTCCTCTATCGCTTCTAACAGTGGCTCCGCTAGCTCCGCTGGTTCTATTGGTTTAGGTTTTGCAATCCCTTCAGATCTTGTAGTCTCTGTTGTGAAACAACTGGTAGAAACAGGAAGTGTCGATCATGCGGTTCTGGGAGTAACCATTAAGACTGCTGCTGTTGGAGTTGATTCATTTACTCGTGCAGGTGCGCAAATTGAAGAAGTCGTACCCGGCGGTGCCGCTGAAAAAGCAGGGCTGAAATCTGGGGACACAATCACCGCTGTTGACGGTGCTGATGTTGCTTCAGGGAAAGCCCTATCAGGCTATGTTCGTCGCTACAAAGGTGGCGACACAGTGAAACTGACAGTTGTTCGTGAGGGTAAGAGTTCAGAGATCTCTGTGACTTTACAATCAAAGAAGTAAAAGAAAGATGAGTAGTGATTGTGTGGCCTTGTGTGATGGCAAGACCACACAATCATAAAGCTAATGTGATGAGCTGCTCGTATTCTTATATGCCGAGTGCTTCAAGAAGCGGTGACATTTTCGCTCGTGTTTCTGCGAGTTCTGCTTCTGGAACAGAATCGGGCATGATTCCGGCACCTGCGAAAAGTCGTAAGTTGGTCCCATCTTTACTGAGCTGAGCGCATCGCAAAGCGATACCAAATTCGCCTTCACCTTGAGCATCAATCCAACCGATAGGGCCGCAGTATCGTCCGCGTTCGGTGGTTTCATATGTTGATAAAAGATCAAAAGCCAAAGGAGTAGGGCTTCCGCATACGGCAGCCGTGGGGTGTACAGCAGAAACCACGTCAAGGACATTTGAATCCCTGAGGTGCCCGTGGATATCTGTTGCCAAGTGCGTAACATTTGGAAGCTCTAAAAGGAAAGGTTCGCTAGGTACGTCAAGTGAATCAACCAGAGGTGATAATGCGCGTACAACAGACTCCACAGCCAGAAGGTGTTCTGTCCGTTCTTTCATATCAGTCATGAGACGATCAGCATGTGTACGTGCGGACCCAGCGAGAACACGTGAATGAACGGTGCCGTCGCGCGTACTGGCAAGCAATTCAGGAGTTGCTCCGATGAGTTTGTCAACGGCGTACACCCATGTGGTGGGATACAGTTTGCTTAAACGTTGGAGTAAAAATCGTTCGTCTACTGGTAAAGGGCTGGTGACGCGCATATCACGTGCCATCACGACTTTTGATGCGCTACCTAAACGCAAACGTTCAATGACACGTCTGACTGATTCTGCCCAAGCGTTTTGTGTCATGCGGCCTGGTTGAGTCCGTAGCCCTGAGGGAATATGAATAGGATTCTTTTCTTTTTCCTGTGCTGCTGCTTCTGCGCTGGCTAGTGGGTCAGGTGCTGGAGCAGATAAAGCTGCTGTTGCAATAAAACGTTGATAATCATGGTCGATAATTGTGACTTCAGGTACGCGGAGGATTCCTGGGGTTGTCGATGCAAAACCAAAGGAACCGAAAGCGAAAGGAGCACGTGGTGCCTGGGTAGGCGAGTCCACATGAGCCACAGAACGCACCTCATCCCATATTCGCGCAGCATCACGTATAGCGTGAGGGCCATCGACTGTGATGCTGAGGGCATTGCCCCACCCGAGTAACTGGTGACCCGTCCCGTTCCACGCGAGGAGCTGCTGTCCATGCGGAGCAAGGTCGAATAAGGGGACATGAGTCAGTGGGTGATTTTCTGGCAAGGCTTCTATTCGAATATGAAGTGCAGAAAAATCTGAAGTCAGACATGTAGCCATACGCACATGCTAATGCTCAAATAGCTTCTTGGCTTCACTCTGAGGGGGACAACGTGTAAGGATTGAGCTATGAATTCTTCTCATATGTCTCAGGGAACTTCACCGGTTAAACGTGCAGATTTGGATAAAGCGCCGCATGAAATCGCTTCAATGTTCGATCATGTTTCTGCGCGTTACGATGTGACGAACGCTGTATTAACTGGTGGTATGAGCTATATCTGGCTTGCTGCTTTAGCGCGCGCGGTCGCTCCGTGCCCGTCAGATCGTATTCTTGATGTGGCTGCAGGAACGGGAACATCTTCACAGGTTTTAGCTCGCAGTGGTGCGCATGTGGTGGCCTGTGATTTGTCTGAGGGGATGATTGAAGTAGGCCGTCGTCGTCATCCTTCCTTAGAGTTTGTGCATGGTGATGCCATGGAATTGCCTTTTGACGATGACTCTTTTGATGCTGTGACTATTTCATATGGTTTGCGTAATATTCCTCATCCGGATCGGGCTTTAGGTGAGATGTATCGTGTAGTGCGTCCAGGAGGTCGTCTGGTTGTTTCAGAGTTTTCTACTCCGACGCATCCGCTTTTTCGTCGCCTGTACGACCTTCATTTGGACTATGTCATGCCGCGTGTGGCTTCGCTGGTGTCCTCTGATGATGTGGCCTATGACTATCTTGTGGAATCAATTCGTTCATGGCCGGATCAAAAAACGGTGGCTCATATGATAAAGAGTGCGGGCTGGTCAAATGTTCATTATCGCAATCTTACGGGCGGCATTGTTGCCTTGCATCGCGCTCAGAAATGAAAGAGGGAAAATATTGCTTTCATATGAAGCACTCAAATCCACTCACATTAAATTGAAAACATAAGTCTTTCCGAAATAGTGCGTGTATTATTCCTTGCTTACCCTGATGATCGCTTAAAAACAAGGGATTAATTGGCTTTGCTCCCTCTTACCTGTCTTAACCGGTAGTGTTATCCCTTGGACTGTAGTGTTCCTTCCTCACGGAATATGAAAGAGCGACCTGGAGGACGCGAGTGATTGAAGACATGGGCGTTGCTGCCACCGCCGACGTTGTCGTCGTTGGGGCAGGTCCTGCTGGTGCCTCCACCGCATATCATTTAGCAACTATGGGGATTGATGTCCTCATGGTTGATAAAGCTGTTTTCCCGCGCGATAAGGTATGCGGTGATGGCCTAACACCAGCAGCAGTACATGAGCTTCTTTTCATGGGAATCGACACAACAGGCTGGACACGTAACCGCGGCCTCACCGTTATTGGTGGGGGGCATACCGTTCACTTAGAATGGCCCGACCAAAAATCTCTCCCAGGCTACGGTATGGCGCGTCGCCGGATGGACTTAGACCATGCGCTTGTGCAGCGAGCACGCGAAGCCGGGGCGCGTGTCAACGAAAATGTGACAGTCACAGGCGCTCTCCAAGATTCAACGGGACGGGTTATTGGTATCACCACACGTTCAGGACGTGGACCTCAAGCCGTGACAGGGCAGATCAAAGCAAAACTTGTTGTTGACGCGGGAGGCGTATCTGCTCGCCTTGCCACAAGCCTCGGAATAAAGAAAAACCCCAACCGGCCTATGGGAGTTGCAGCACGCACCTACTTCCGTTCTCCTCGTGGAAACGAAGAATGGATGGAATCACATTTAGAGCTATGGGCTGGAAAACCAGGGGAATCAGATTTACTGCCCGGCTATGGGTGGATTTTCCCACTGGGGGATGGGCTGGTCAATGTGGGCCTTGGGTCAGTTGCCTCTCACGCTCAAGCAACACACCTGCCGTACAAAAAAGTTTTTGCACAATGGGTACAAAACCTACCACCCGAATGGGGCTTCACACCTGAAAACCAAGTTGGCCCACTTGCCAGCGCAGCTTTACCTATGTCTTTCAACCGTACACCTCACTACACAAACGGCCTGCTACTCGTAGGAGATGCAGGAGGTATGGTGAGTCCTTTCAACGGTGAAGGTATCGCACCAGGTATGAAAGCAGGGCGCTACGCGGCCGCAGCAATAGCGCAAGCAATGGGACGGAGCACGCGAGTCGGTATTGACCGCGCTTTAAGTGAGTACCCCGAAGCCATGCGTACAGAATACGGCGGCTACTATCAACTGGGTCGAATTTTTGTGCGCCTCATTGAAAATCCGCACATTATGCGGCTATGTACGACGCGAGGCTTACCTTTACCTCGACTGATGACCCTTGTTCACAAACTGCTCTCCGACGGATACGAACGAAACGGCGGAGACTTTGACGACCTACTGATTACAGCCCTGTCAAAGGTGGTGAAACCTGTATGAATTTTTCAGGACACCGCTGTTGGCCCCTCAAGGATATGAGGGCATTAACCCAAAACTGGGAGGTATGGAAATGAACCCCTATGTGCCGCTGCTTATCATGGCAGCCGCTGCACTGGTACTGGCTTTCGGAGGCTTAGCTGCTTCTGCGATCTTTGGTCCAACAAAGAAATCGCGTACAAAAGCTGATAACTACGAATGCGGTATTGATCCCAGTTCTCATACGGCAGACTTGGGTCGTTTTCCTGTGCGTTATTACCTTGTCGCCATGACTTTTATCATCTTTGATATTGAAGTTGTGTTCATGTATCCGTGGGCTGTCAGCTTTAACCAATTGGGCCTATTCGGTTTGATCGCAATGCTCACTTTCATTGCGCTTATTACGGTTCCATATATTTACGAATGGCGCCGCGGCGGACTGGACTACTGAGCGAAGGTCAAGGAGAAAACTATGGGACTGGAAGAAAGTATTCCTGCGGGCATTGCCCTGACAAGCGTTGAAAAAGTTTTAGGGCTGGCACGTAAGCACAGTCAATGGCCTGTCACAATGGGCTTGGCCTGCTGTGCTATTGAAATGATGGCAGCAGGTACACCGCGCTTCGATATGTCACGTTTTGGTCTTGAAGTATTCCGTGCCTCGCCACGACACTCAGACCTCATGATCGTATCTGGTCGCGTGTCACACAAAATGGCACCAATCGTTCGCCGCGTCTACGATTCAATGCCTGAGCCCAAATGGGTGATTTCCATGGGAGCTTGTGCATCCTCCGGTGGAATGTTCAATAACTATGCGGTTGTCCAAGGATGCGACCATATCGTGCCAGTGGATGTGTACTTACCGGGATGCCCACCGCGACCAGAAGCACTGATTCACGCAATTTTGACTTTGCGTGAGCAAATCGGCAAAGAACCTTTGGGCGCACATCGCCGTGAAATTGCTCGTAAAGCCGAACAAGCAGCTCTTGCTGCAACACCGACCCACCAACTGAAAGGACTCCTGGCATGAACAACGAAGTACACGCCGAACAGATTCCTGAAGCGGGTGTGGAACTTACTCAAACGCATCGTGGTTTTGCTGCAACTGAACCTATTGCACGCCGTCAGGGTATGTTTGGGGTAAATGATGCTGGTGACACCACAGGTTTTGGTGGATTAGTTACTCAGGAATACCTACCAGGTGAGTCTCAACGTCCTTACGGTGGATGGTTTGACTCGGTGGTTGACATTTTAGAAGAACTGATTACTTCTGCTGAACTCCCCATCGCAGATGTGATTGAAAAAGTAGTGGTCGACCGAGGTGAACTCACTATTTTCATTACACGCGAGCATATTCAACGTGTATGCCAGTGGCTCCGCGACGACCAAGACCTACGTTTTGAATTGTGCCTAGGAACAAATGGGGTTCACTACCCTCACGATACTGGACGCGAACTCCACGCGATCTATCCTTTGCAGTCACTGACACATAATCGAGTTCTCCGTCTTGAAGTTGCCTGCCCAGAAAGCGATCCGCATATCCCTTCAATTGTTTCCATTTATCCAGCAAACGACTGGCAAGAACGTGAAACATGGGATCTGATGGGAATTATTTTCGACGGACATCCTTCACTGACTCGTACCGCTTTGCCTGATGACTGGGTAGGTCATCCTCAACGAAAAGACTACCCACTGGGCGGTATTCCTGTGGAATTCCGTGGTGCAACTGTTCCGCCTGCTGACACGCGGAGGTCCTACAACTCATGAGTATCCAGAACACAAAAATTCACGCTGCTGCATCTGCCGCGGGCCTCAATATTGAGGAACTTCCTGAAGTCCTCGCACAAGGCGGTGACTGGGAGGATGTTTTAGCGGAAATTGAAAAAATCAGCCACGAACGCATCGTGTTGAATATGGGACCGGTTCACCCTTCCACTCACGGTGTGCTCCGCCTGATTTTGGAACTTGACGGTGAAACCGTTCGGGAAACCCGTGTTGATACCGGTTACCTGCATACCGGTATTGAAAAAAATATGGAGTACCGCACGTGGACCCAAGGGGTAACCTTCTGTACACGAATGGACTATGTGGCACCCTTCTTCCAAGAAGTGGCCTACTGCTTAGCAGTTGAAAAACTGTTGCGTATCACCGACGATGTTCCTGAACGCGCCAGCCTCATTCGTATCCTGTTAATGGAACTGAACCGCATTGCCAGTCACATGGTGGCTATCGGCACAGGCGGCAATGAATTAGGCGCTACAACAATGATGACCATTGCTTTCCGTGGTCGTGAAGAAATCCTCAGGATTTTTGAACGTATCACCGGTTTGCGTATGAATCATGCCTATATTCGCCCCGGTGGTGTTGCGCAGGATTTACCAGCCGGCACGGTTGAGTACATTCGTGAAAAACTTCCGAAAGTTCGCCGTGACATTGGTGAAATGCAGGACCTCGTTTTACAAAATCCGATTTTTAAGAAGCGTTTCGTTGACGTAGGTTATATGCCTTTATCGGGTCTGATTGCTTTGGGGATGACCGGTCCAAGTTTGAGGGCTGCTGGCTTGCCGCAAGACTTACGTAAAGATCAACCATACTGCGGATACGAAGAATTTGATTTCGACGTGGTTACTGCTGATGCTTCCGACTGTTATAACCGTGTCGTTGTTCGCTTCAACGAGTGCTACCAGTCTTTGAAGATTATCAACCAGGTGCTTCGACGTTTAGAAGCATGTGAAGGCGCGCCCACAATGGTTGCTGATGCTCATATCGCATGGCCTTCCCGTTTAAGTGTTGCCAGTGACGGTCAAGGTAATTCCTTGGAACATATTGCTGAAATTATGGGACAGTCAATGGAATCTTTGATCCATCATTTCAAACTGGTCACTGAAGGTTTCACTGTGCCATCTGGTCAGGTGTATCAGACGGTGGAGCATGCAAAAGGTATTCTCGGCGTGCACCTCGTATCTAACGGAGGAACACGTCCATACAGGGCACACTTCCGTGACCCCTCATTTGCAAACTTGCAGTCCACAGCAATGATGACTGAGGGCGGACAGCTCGCTGATGTTGTGGTTTCCTTGGCAAGTATCGACCCAGTGTTGGGAGGCGTTGACCGGTGACTTACACTCCTGAAGTTGAAGCTCGTCTACGTGACGAAGCACAGCAGATCATTGATAGGTACCCCACAGGACACGAACGTAGTGCGCTTTTACCGATGCTGCACCTCGTCCAATCCGAAGACGGCTACGTGTCAGCTGACGGCATTGCATTATGCGCAGATGTCCTGGACATTACACGCGCAGAAGTCAGCGCTGTCGCTACTTTCTACACCCAGTACAAACGACACCCTAACGGCGACTACCTGGTAGGCGTATGCACTAACTCTTTGTGCGCAGTTATGGGCGGCGACGAAATCTGGGAAGCCGTATCTGAACACGTTGGCGTAGGCTCTGATGAAACCAGCCCCTCGGGGAAAATCACCCTTGAACGATTAGAATGTAACGCTGCCTGTGATTACGCGCCAGTCATCATGGTGAACTGGGAATTTTTCGATAACCAAACGGTTGAATCCGCTATCGCCTTGGTTGATGCTTTAGAAGCAGGCCGTCCTGTTAGCCCGACCCGTGGACCTGACACGGTAGCCACATTCAAAGAAAATGAGCGCGTCCTCGCTGGTTTCCCTGATGGGCGAGTACATGAAGGTCCAAGCGCCGGTGAAGCATCACTTCTTGGCCTCAAAATTGCCGACACAAATGGCTGGACAGCTCCGACACCTATTGACAGTGCGGACACAACAGACCACGTAAAGGAGGGACAGGACGCATGAGTACATATAGTGCTCCCAGCACACTGACCCCGATTCTCACCCGAGGGTGGGGGGATGATCGTTCGTGGACCCTCGACTCTTACCTGTCACGTGGAGGATACGAGGGCCTGAAAAAAGCAAATGAAATGGAACCTGCGCAGATCATTGATCTGGTCAAGGCCTCTGGTCTGCGTGGTCGTGGCGGCGCAGGCTTCCCCACAGGTTTGAAATGGTCATTCTTGCCTCCAGACGACGGCCAACCTCGCTATTTGGTGGTTAATGCTGACGAGTCTGAACCGGGGACCTGTAAAGACATTCCAACGATTATGGCTAACCCGCATGTCCTCATTGAAGGTATGGCGATTACAAGCCGAGCAATTAACTGCACACATGCATTCGTTTACCTACGTGGTGAGGTCGTTCATGTGTACCGTCGCTTAATGAATGCAATCGAGGAAGCAACACAATCCGGTATTTTAGGTGATCTAAAAATTACAGCACATGCTGGTGCCGGTGCGTATATCTGTGGTGAAGAAACAGCTCTCCTCGATTCTCTTGAAGGGTATCGTGGACATCCTCGCCTGAAACCACCTTTCCCAGCGGTCGCAGGCTTATATGCGCGTCCCACGGTGATTAACAATGTCGAATCTGTCAGCCAAGTGGCAGGTATTTTCCAGCACGGTGTTGACTGGTACACGCAGATGGGCACGGAAAAATCAAAAGGACACGGTATTTTCTCGCTTTCCGGCCATGTTGCTCACCCTGGACAATTTGAAGCACCATTCGGCATCACCATGCGTGAGCTGATTGATATGGCTGGCGGTATTCGTCAGGGGCACCGCTTGAAGTTTTGGACACCGGGTGGTTCCTCAACGCCTTTATTTACAGAAGAAGATCTGGACGTACCGTTAGATTACGAGTCCGTAGGCGCTGCAGGTTCCATGCTTGCCACACGCGCATTGCAGGTTTTTGATGAAACCACGTCAGTCGTCCGAGTAATTACGCGGTGGATTGAGTTTTATCAACACGAATCATGCGGTAAATGCACGCCCTGTCGTGAAGGAACCTACTGGCTGAAACAAATTATGCTGCGTTTAGAAGCCGGTAAAGGCAAACCCGGAGATGTGGATTTGCTGGATGAAATCGCGCACAACATTTTTGGGCGTAGCTTCTGTGCATTAGGTGATGCTGCTTCAACACCGATTATGTCCGGTATCAAGAAATTCCGTTCCGAATTTGAAGCTGGGTTAACAACGCCTGCGCGGGAATTATTCCCGTATGAGGCATCCGCTGTGTTCGCGCGAGGAGGGGCACGATGACTACTTCCATGGTTGATGTCACTATCGATGATGTGCAGCTGAGTGTCCCTGCCGGAACACTTGTCATCCGCGCAGCTGAACAAGCAGGTATTCGTATTCCTCGTTTCTGCGACCATCCGTTACTTGAACCAGTGGCGGCCTGTCGTCAGTGTTTAGTCGAAGTAGGAATGCCGGATCGTAACACGGGTGAGCTGCGTTTTATGCCTAAACCACAGCCTTCCTGTGCTCAGACAGTTGCCCCAGGCATGGTCATTAAAACTCAGGAAACCTCTGAAGTTGCTGCCACAGCTCAGCAAGGCGTGATGGAATTCCTGCTACTTAACCACCCCCTTGACTGCCCAATTTGCGATAAGGGAGGCGAATGTCCTCTACAAAATCAAGCAATGACGGATGGGCGAGCAAAGTCACGTTTCGTTGATTCTAAACGGACATACACGAAGCCTTTACGCTTAACAAGCCATATTCTGCTTGACCGTGATCGTTGTATTCTGTGTCAGCGTTGCGTACGTTTCGGTAAAGAGATTGCCGGCGATGCCTTCTTAGATCTACAAGGACGAGGCGGCGGCACAGCCCCTGATGAACACCACGTATTTATGGGTGAGCAGATCGGCTCTTTTGATACTGCTGTCCTCGGCTACCACGATGATACCGCTCAAGATAACCATTTAGCGGGAATATCAGGTCCTTACGGGGATGAAGGGCTGATTGGTTCTGTGAACTCAGGACCCGTCGCAGAAAATGATCGTGACATGTCTGGACGCGCTTTCGCCTCATATTTCTCTGGAAATATTGTTCAGATTTGCCCGGTAGGTGCTTTAACAGCCGCGTCCTACCGTTTCCGTTCGCGCCCATTCGACCTGCACTCCACGGTATCGGTAACTGAACATGATGCTTCAGGTTCTTCTATTCGTGTGGATGTGCGACGTGGCGAAGTTGTTCGTCGTATGGCGGGAAATGATCCACAGGTCAATGAGGAATGGATTACTGATAAAGATCGTTTCGCCTTTGACTGGGCAAAACACAACCGCATTACGACTCCACTTGTTCGTGAAAATGGTGAACTTGTTCCTACCTCATGGTCGGATGCCCTTGAGCGTGTACACGAAGGGCTGACGAAAGCGAGTGAACGAGGGACTGTGGGCTTCTTGCCGGGTGGTCGCCTCACGTTTGAAGATGCATGGGCATGGTCAAAGTTTGCTCGCACAGTTGTAGGTTCCGATGCGATTGATTTCCGTTCACGTGAAATCAGCGAGGAGGAGCGTTCTTTCCTTGCATCCCATGTTGCCGGCAGCGGCTTAGGAGTGACATACGAGGATGTAGAAAAAACCTCCCATGTCCTGCTTGTTGCCATTGAACCAGAAGACGAATGTGGATCGTTATTCTTGCGTATGCGCAAATCAGCACGTAAAGGCACGTTGACGGTATCGGCTGTTGCGCCGATGACTACAGCAGGTCTGCGTAAGTTGAATGCGCATGTTCTCCATGCGGCTCCGGGAACAGAAGTGGAAGTTGTCACTTCGATTGCTTCAGGTGGTATTCATTCAGATCTGGCAGGTGATTTAGCTGGCGGTATCATCCTTGTCGGTGAGCGTGCAGGTCGAGTACCTGGTTTACTGACAGCGGTTACACGTCTGGCAGAGCGCACAGGGGCACGTATGCAGTGGATTCCACGTCGCGCAGGTGACAGGGGAGCCATTGAAGCAGGTTTGTTGCCAGGTCTGTTGCCTTTTGGTCGTTCTTTATGTGCTGAGTCAATTACCGAACTGGGATGGGGAAACGTCCCGACCACACGTGGTTTAGATATCACTCAGATTCTTCACGGAGCAACCGAAGGGACAGTGTCCGCACTTGTTGTTGGCGGTGTAGATGTGCGTGATCTTGCTGATCCAACACAGGCACGTCACGCATGTGAATCTGTTGAATTCTTGGTCAGTATTGAAGTGTGCCATTCAGATATCACCAAACGCGCTGATGTTGTTTTGCCGGTCGCTCCACCTATTGAAAAACACGGCACGTACATTAACTGGGAAGGGCGTTTACGTCCTTTCGGTCAGGCAATTTCAGCTCGCTCATTGACAGATCGTGACATATTTGTTCGTCTCGCGGAGCACTACGATACGGACCTAGGTGGCCGAACACTTGTCGATCTGTACGAGGAAGTCAACGCGGTGATGTCCTATCGCGGACCGCGCGCCTCATTCGATATGGTGGATGCTCCTGCGCCGACGGCGGTAAGAAGTGGACAGGCCCTCCTTGCTACGCATAAGCCCATGCTTGATGCTGGTCGTTTACAAAACGAAGCTCCATATCTTGCAGGAACTGCTCGTCGGCCTGTGGCGTATATTTCCGCTGGAACAATGGCGGCTTTAGGGTGTGAACCTCGCTTGCACGGCCCCGCCTTGACGTTGAGCACTGAACGTGGTGCTCTGACCTTACCCGCGCATATTGCGGACCTGCCTGACTGCGTCGTGTGGGTGCCTGAATGTTCGGAAGGCTCTTATGTCCATGAGTCGCTCGGCAGGGCAGGTACTGTCGTCACTCTGAGCACCACTGGGGAGGTGGACCGGTGAACTACACGCCGTTAGCAGCGCAGTACGTTGCCGCAGATTTTTCACAAGAAACCTGGTGGCTGACTGTCATCAAGGCTGTCTTTATCATTGTTTTCCTTATTTTGAACGTTCTGATCGCCCTGTGGGTGGAACGCCGTGGTTTAGGGCGTATGCAAACACGCCCGGGACCGAATGTGGCAGGTCCTTTAGGTTTGCTGCAAGCTATTGCAGATGCCGGCAAACTCTTGTTCAAAGAGGACATGTGGACCCGGCGTTCTGACAAGTTTTTATACTTACTAGCACCAGCGATCTCGGCTTTTTGTGCTTTCAGTGTTTTCGCTGTGATCCCAATGGGACCGAATGTAACGATTCTTGGTCGCTCTACACCGCTGCAACTTGCAGATATGCCTGTAGCAGTCCTGTACATTTTGGCCATTACATCTTTAGGGCTCTACGGAATTGTCTTGGGCGGTTGGTCGACTCGTTCAACTTTGCCTTTATATGGTGCGGTACGTTCCTCTGCGCAGGTGATTTCCTACGAATTATCAATGGGATTGGCGCTCGTATCAGTCTTTTTGATGGCGGGCTCGATGTCTACCTCACAGATCGTTGCCTCGCAAGGATACACATGGTGGTTCTTACCTCTGGCCCCAGCATTTGTGATCTACTTGATTTCCATGGTCGGTGAAGTAAACCGTTTGCCTTTCGACTTACCTGAAGCGGAAGGCGAATTGGTGGCCGGCCATATGACGGAATACTCGTCAATGAAGTTTGGTTGGTATTACCTGTCAGAATACGTCAATATGTTGAACGTATCGGCAGTGGCAACCACAATGTTTTTTGGTGGCTGGCATGCGCCGTGGCCTCTGAGCCATATTGAAATCCTCAATGGTGGATGGTTTGCTTTAGGGTGGTTCTTCCTGAAGATGTGGTTCTTTATGTTCCTCATGATTTGGACTCGTGCTACCTTACTTCGTTTCCGGTACGACCAGTTCATGGCTTTAGGGTGGAAACGTTTAATTCCGTTCTCTTTGGGCTGGCTTGTCACAGTTGCTCTGGTCAGAGGCATCAGCCAATGGGTTAATGTGTCACTTCCTGTGCTGATTGGTGCAATTGCCGGTATCTTCCTGATTGTCCTGCTGATCTTGTGGTTTACAGATCGTGCTGATGAAAAGAAGAAAGCAGCCATTGAAACAGCAAAGCACGCTCAGCGGAATGCGCCATTTGATGCTTTTGCTGACGGTTTCCCTGTGCCGCCTTTGCCGGGGCAATCTTTGCCGCCATCGCCTCGTGCAGGCCGAGTCCCTATCGCTGCGACCATCACTGAGGAGGACGCACAATGACAGACAAGTCCGTATCCCAGGATGACGAAATGCGTTACGAACAAGATCCTAAGGGTCCTATTGGTGAATTCTTTGCACCTTTCGCAGGCTACGGGGTCACCATATCGTCTTTCTTTCGTCCCACAGTTACTGAACAGTATCCTTTCGAAGGCCCTTTCGTTGAACCACGTTTCCATGGCCGCCATCAACTGAATCGTTATCCTGACGGTTTAGAAAAATGTATCGGCTGCGAATTGTGCGCATGGGCTTGTCCTGCTGACGCGATTTTGGTTGAAGCTGCTTCTAATACACCGCAAGAACAATATTCACCGGGAGAACGCTATGGAGCGGTCTACCAGATCAATTACTTGCGTTGTATTTTCTGCGGTTACTGCATTGAAGCATGCCCCACTCGTGCTTTGACAATGGGCCATGATTTTGAGCTTGCTACATATGAGCGTCTGGATGACATCTACGAAAAACAAGATCTGCTGGTTCCACTGGCAGAAGGGATGTTAGCTCCACCGCATCCGCAAGTGCAGGGGCTATCTGATGGTGACTACTATCGAGGTGAGGTCACTGGGCCATCAAGTGAACAAATCGAATGGGTACGTCAGAACCGTCCAGATGATCCAACCCTTGCCACAGCACGCCCCACCGATAAGGAGGCACAGCAGTGATTGAGTTAGGAACTTGGCCTGCAATGAGCTCCACTTCAGAAGCAATTCTTTTCTGCTGTGTGGCTACAATCATGGTTTTGGGCGCTTTAGGTGTTCTTTTCTTCCGTAAAGCAGCTTATGCCGCGTTGTGTATGGTCCTTGTCATGTTAGGTCTGGCTGTCATCTATCTGACTCATGGAGCAGCTTTCCTTGGAACCGTTCAAGTGGTGGTCTATACGGGCGCCATTATGATGCTGTTCTTATTCGTCATCATGATGATCGGTCTGGGTGCCTCTGATGAATACAGGATTCAGCGTCAAGGAAATATTGTCGCGGCCCTGCTGTTGGCTCTTGGGCTGGTTGTTATTCTTGTTGGCGTGGTAGCGAGGACCCATAAAGGGACGGAGCTTCCTGTGACCCAGGTGGATCCATACTCCAATGCGCCGGTCACTAATCTTGCTACCGAGTTGTTCGGGCAGCACTGGTTCACCATGGAACTATCGGGAGCTTTGCTGATTACCGCAGCCATTGGAGCTATGCTGCTTACTCACACAGATAAGCTTGGTCCTCGTACTGACCAGCATGGTACTGCTGAAGCAAAGATGCGTGCTTTCAAAGAACGTGGTCGCCATATGGGGCAGCTACCGGCACCCGGTGTGTACGCCCATTCAAATGCTGTCGATGTCCCCGCGCTTTCCGGTGAAACAATGGGACCGGTTGAAGAATCTGTTCCTCGTGTTTTGCGAGTCAAGGGACTTCTGCGAAATATCAGCCAAGTCGATTCATCTGTGGCTGATGAACTGGTTCATATTCGTTTAGGTCGTGCCGATCAATCTGTTTTCGGCCCGTTAGCTTCTTCGCGTGTCCCACGTTCAGGAGCATGGGGGATGCCTGGAACGAAAGCGCCGACTGGCCTCAACGATCTACCTACGCGATCTGTAACTGATGCTGGTGAACCCGAAGTGCAAGAAAACGAAAGCACACCTGCTGTCACTGAGGAGGAAAGCAAGTGAGCATGTCCTATTATCTGATTCTTGCTGTACTCCTGTTTGCGATAGGTGCGGCGATTGTCCTTGTGCGTCGAAGCGCAGTTATTTCACTCATGGGCGTTGAACTCATGTTGAACTCCGCGAATCTTGCTTTTGTCACATTTGCTCGTATGCACGGTACCGTGTCGGGTGAAATCATGGCATTTTTCGTTATGGTTGTTGCGGCCGCTGAAGTAGTGGTCGGGTTAGCCATCATTGTGTCGATCTTTAAGTCGCGGAGCACTACCAGCCTCGACGACGCGAATCTGCTGAAGAACTGAGGGAGGTTAACAGCATGTCATCCTTGGTCTTCTCTGCGCTTGCCGCTACGCAAACGCATATGCACACAGCAACGGAGGTGCTTCCAGCTACCGGTGTTGCGCAGTATGCGTGGCTGATGGTTGCTATTCCGGCATTAAGTGCTGGAACATTATTGCTGCTTGGACGTAAAACCGATAAATGGGGCCATTGGCTGGCCACATGTGCGTCCTGGGCTTCGTTCATTGTAGGTTTGCTCATTCTGATTCAGTTGATTCAAGCTCCTGCTGGGGAACGTCGTTTACTCGACCATGTATTTACGTGGATTCCAGCGGGCTCTTTCACTGTGAATGTGGCGTTCTTACTGGATCCGTTGTCTTTGACTTTCGTTATGCTTGTGACTTTCGTGGGTTCCCTTATCCACGTGTACGCGGTGGCATATATGGAGCATGATACGGATCGTCGTCGATTCTTCGCTTATCTCAACCTGTTCATTGCAGCGATGCTGACATTGGTTTTAGGCGATTCATACGCGGTTCTTTTCGTAGGTTGGGAAGGCGTTGGCTTAGCCTCCTACCTGCTTATCGGTTTCTGGAACCATGTGCCAGATAACGCAAAAGCAGCGAAAAAAGCATTCGTTATGAACCGTGTGGGCGATATGGGACTCCTTTTAGCGATGATGACAATGGTTGCGGCTTGCGGCACAGTCAATATTTCGCAAGTGAACAGCATGGTTCCCGGCCTACCAATGAGTGTTGTCACCGTGATGGGCTTGTTCTTGCTGGTGGGTGCGTGTGGTAAATCAGCACAATTCCCATTACAAGCATGGTTGGGTGACGCTATGGCTGGCCCGACACCGGTATCAGCCCTCATACACGCTGCAACAATGGTTACTGCGGGTGTGTACCTTGTTGTTCGTTCAGGTTTGATTTATCAGGCTTCACCTGTTGCGGCTGCAGCTGTCGTCACCATCGGTGCTATCACCTTGGTTTTCGGAGCTATTGTGGGTTCAGCAAAAGACGATATGAAGAAAGTCTTGGCTGCTTCAACAATGAGCCAAATTGGTTATATGATGCTTGGCGCAGGCCTTGGTCCGATTGGTTGGGCTTTCGCAATATTCCATCTATTCACTCACGGTTTCTTTAAGGCACTGATGTTCTTGGGTGCAGGTTCTGTTATGCACGGTATGGCTGACCAAGTGAATATGCGTCGTTTTGGTGCTTTACGTACAGCTATGAAAGTAACATGGGTGACTTTCATGGCGGGATGGCTTGCCATCTTAGGTGTCCCACCTTTTGCAGGGTTCTTCTCGAAAGACAAAATTATTGAGGCCGCATTCTCCTTGCACACATTCGGCGTAGAAGCATCGTGGGCTGGCTGGCTTTTCGGTTGGATCGCTATGCTGGGTGCCGGTGTGACAGCGTTCTACATGTCGCGCCTGTTCTTCATGACATTCCACGGCAAAGCACGTTGGACTACTGAAGCTGAAGGAAGCCCAGTTCATCCTCATGAATCCTCACCGTTCATGACGATTCCAATGATTATCCTCGCGGTTTTCGCAGTGGGAATTGGTGGGCTTTTGTCCTTTGGTGATCTTTTTGTTCACTGGCTCGAACCATCACTGGGAGCTGTTGAACACGGCCATCCTGTGATGCCTGTGTGGGTCATTCAAGTTCTGACATTACTGTTAGTCGCTGCGGGCGCCGCGTTGGCATGGGTTAAATACGCGCAGCATGATGTCCCGATTGCTGTTCCGTCAGGGAATGTCCTGGTACGGGCAGCACGTAACGACATGTATCAAGACCAAGTAAATGAAGCGGTTTTCATTACTCCGGGTTCTGCGCTTGTCACTGCTGCAACGGCGGGTGACAGCAAGGGAATTGATGGTTTAGTTCGTGCTATCGGTGCATGTTCTCGTGGTCTGGGGCGCCTAGTGACGCATACTCAGAACGGATATATACGGGCGTATGCGTCATACATCCTTGGTGGGGTTGTCCTTGCCTTGGCTATCATCCTCGGCTTTAGGCTGTGAGGGGAGTTCACAGATATGCAGACTTTTGAGATTATGAATGCGTCAATGCCTTTATTGACACTACTTGTTGCTGTACCGCTTATCGGTTCCGCATTTTTGACTATTCCAGCAGTACGTAACTATGGACGCATTTTTGCTGTAGTAGTTTCAGTCATTGAGCTAGTGATTTCCCTCGTAGCTTTCATTGTTTTCTTTGACTGGTCAACACCAGCGTCCTATCAGCTGGTTGAATCGTATTCTTGGATACCGCAAATGGGGGTCAGCTGGGCTCTTGGCGTGAATGCTTTGGGCGCGGTAATGCTGCTCCTAGCTGTTGCGCTTGTGCCTGTTGTGCTTGTCGCAGGATGGTCTGAGGATGCACACCCACGTAGCGGTGGCGCATATGCTGGATGGGTGCTCCTTCTGGAAGCATTCATGGTGCTGATATTTGCCGCTTTTGATGTCGTCGTCTTTTATATTGCTTTTGAAGCGATGCTCATTCCGCTATATGTGATGATCGGTCGTTACGGTCGTGGTGAGCCTGAGGCCCGTCGCGCAGCTGCGATGAAATTCCTTCTGTTCTCCCTCGCGGGTGGTTTGGCGATGCTTGGCGGTTTGGTTGCTTTATGGGGATGGGCACCTACAGCGGCGCGTGAAACTGGAACATTCTTCCGTTTAGATTCCTTAGCTATGCTGACCAGTAACTTGTCTGGCAGTGTACAGCTGGGTGTTTTCGTTACCTTTATGATTGCTTTTGCCATCAAAGCGCCGATGGTTCCCGTTCACACTTGGTTGCCTGATACGGCAGCAGTTGCCCGTCCTGGCACGTCAGTGCTCCTTGTCGGTGTGCTCGACAAAATTGGCACTTTCGGAATGATTACTTTGTGCTTGCCATTATTCCCTGCGGCTTGCGCACAGGCACGATGGGTTGTCATTATCCTTGCAGTCATTTCGATTCTGTGGGGTGGCCTTGCCGCTATAGGACAAAATGACATCATGCGTTTGGTGTCCTACACCTCGGTTTCACACTTTGGTTTCATGGTTTTAGGTACCTTCATTGGAACATCAATTGCTCTCGTAGGTGCGATGTTCTACATGGTGGCTCACGGTGTTTCCATTGCCGCAATGTTCTTACTATCTGGTTGGCTGGCTGAACGTGGTGAGACTGCTGACATGAACCACTACTCAGGTATGCAACGAGTCACTCCGGTGCTTGCTGGTTTGTGGTTGATCTCAGGTTTGGCTTCTGTGGCATTGCCAGGTTTGTCAGGTTTCGTTCCTGAATACCTGGTTCTCATGGGTACATGGCAGGTCAATATTGTGGTAGCGATATTTGCTGTCTTTGGTGTCGTCATTGCGGCCCTGTATTTGCTTTTGCCGTATCAACGTGTTTTCACAGGTAAAGCTCACCGTGATGTAGAAAAGATTACTGATTTAGGTGGGCGCGAACGTGCAGTTATGGTTCCTTTGATTGCTGCCATGCTCATCCTCGGTATTTGGTCGGCTCCGCTGGTAACAGCTGTCACTCCGGTTGCCGACGCTGTTGTTGTTCCGGTTTCTTCCTCGGCTCTTGAAGGGAGTTCGAAGTGAATCTCCTTCCTACAGAAACTTTGGCGGCTCCGGATATCCACTGGGCTTCCATTAGTCCGGTTATTGTTGTCCTTGCAGGCGCGGTTTTGGCTATTCTCGTTGAATCCTTCGCGCCGACGAAAACTCGACGACCCATCGTTATTGGTGTTTCTTTACTGACAACCCTAGTTGCGCTCGTGACCTTGGTAGCGCGATGGCTTGTTGTTCTTGATGCTCCCGTATCAGTAGGGGAATACGTTGAAGATTCTCTGACTGTGGCAACGCAGTTCTTGCTGGTACTTGTCGCTTTCTTTGCCTTCATGGTCATGGCAGAACGCACATCGGTGGGGGATGGGGCATTTGCTGCCCAGCCTTCAGATCGTCCAGGTTCACATGATGAGGAATTATCTGATCGTAAAAACTATCAGCGTTCTGAAATGTTTCCTCTGGCGTTATTCTCGCTTGCAGGGATGATGGTATTTCCTGCAGCGAATTCTTTTGTCACACTTTTCGTGGCATTGGAAGTCATGTCTTTACCTTTGTACGTTTTAGCTGCAACAGCGCGTCGTCGTCGTCAGCTTTCTCAAGAAGCAGCTCTGAAGTATTTCATTTTGGGTGCTTTTGCTTCAGGTTTCATGCTGATGGGGTCGGCTTTCCTCTATGGATTCTCAGGTTCTTTAACGATTTCTCAGGTGGCTACAGCTTTACCGGGAACCACCGGTATGGACTGGTTGGCTTTAGCTGGCGTTTTCATGGTGTGTGTGGGCTTACTCTTTAAGATTGGTGCCGCGCCTTTCCATGCGTGGACTCCTGATGTGTACACAGGTGCTCCGACACCGGTGACAGGTTTCATGGCTGCTGCGGTTAAAGTAGCTGCTTTTGCTGCTTTGCTGCGTTTCTATCAGGTTGTCGCTGCCCTTCTGCAGTGGGATTTGCTTGCTGTTTTGCTTGGCCTCGCAGCTTTGACAATGTGTGTTGGTACTTTTGCTGGTTTATTGCAAAAAGACATCAAACGTATGCTCGCCTATTCGTCGATTGCTCACGCTGGATTCGTGCTTTTAGGTGTTTTATCGCTGACACACGGTGCTTCAGGTCATGTGATCTTCTACCTTGCGGGCTATGGTTTTGCGACCGTTGGAGCCTTCGGAATTATCTCTTTGGTCCGAGGAGTGAACGAGAACGGGGATGCCACGGGTGAAGTGACAGATATTACTCGTTGGGCAGGAATTGGTCGAACGAATCCGCTTATTGCTTCTGCGATGCTGGTATTCCTTCTGTCATTTGCAGGTATCCCGTTAACCTCGGGTTTCATCGGTAAATTCCTGATTTTCTCTGACGCATTTGCGGCAGGAATGGGCTGGTTTGTTGCCCTAGCTTTGTTATGCTCGGCTGTTACTGCTTTCTTCTATTTCCGCGTTGTTCGTCTCATGTTTTTCACTGAGTCAACGGGTGATGTAGAGGTTGTACAGTCAGAAGGCTTTAGCGCTGTCACTGTTGTTTTATGCGCTTGTGCAACTATTATCTTGGGTGTATTCCCGAACGTTATTCTGTCTTTGTTGGACAAGGTGGTTATTCTTCTTCCGTGAGTGTAAAAATTCCTGACTTTCACGTGCCAGCTTTGCAGGCTCGCATTACGCCGAGCCTGCAGGTAGTTGAAGCGCATTTACTTGAAGCTGTTACTGGTGCGCGTGACTTGGTAGATGATCTAACATCCCATCTAGCGCAGGCTGGTGGTAAGCGTATTCGTCCTGTTTTGACCTTGGTGTGTGCGCAACTTGGGTCAGATGATGCTGCTTCTCGTGAGAAAGTAATTACCGCTGCAACAGCGATTGAGCTTACGCACCTTGCTTCTTTGTATCATGACGATGTTATGGATTCAGCTCCAACTCGTCGTGGTACTCCGTCGGCTCAACACTTGTGGGGTAATAATCGCGCGATTTTAGCTGGCGATGTCCTTTTTGCGCGCGCCTCGGTTCTGATTGCGCAGCTTGGTCCAGAAACGGTTGAACGTCACGCTCACACATTTGAACGCTTGTGTTTAGGGCAGCTGAACGAAACTTTTGGTCCAACGCCTGATGCGGACCCGGTGGACTTTTATTTGCAAGTGCTTGCAGATAAAACAGGTTCTTTAGTGGCCGCTGCTGCTCATTTTGGAGCATGGCATGGCGGAGCAGGGGATGAAGTAGCGGAAATCGTTGCGGCTTTTGGTGAAAAAGTCGGGGTGGCTTTCCAAATTGCTGATGATGTCCTTGATATTGCAGCGGAAGGTACTTCAGGTAAAACACCGGGAACGGATTTACGTGAAGGTGTAGACACTTTACCTGTGTTGCTGCTGCGACGTCGCGCAGAACGTGGACAGATTGATGCTGATGGGCAACGTATCTTGTCGCTTTTGGAACAAGACCTGTCATCTGATGAGCTGCTGGCAGAACTCGTTGAAGCTTTGCGTTCGCATGATGTACTCGAAGAAACACGTCAGCTTGCTCGTACCTGGGCTGATGAAGCGGTTGCTTTGCTTGATTCTTTGCCGCCGAGTGAAGCGAAAATAGCTCTTGAATCTTTCGCTGGGCTAATGGTTGATCGTCTCGCATGAGGAAGCCGTGTGGAACTGGAAATGTTTCACACGGTTTTCTTTTGGCAATGTGGCTGTCTAAGGGATATCGAATGGGAAAGTAAGGTTGAGAGCTTTTCTTTGTTGGTGGAGAAGCGGAAGTCTTTGAGGCGAGTTTAGTACGTAAAATTTTTCAGTGAAGAGGTAAAAATGCGCAGGCTACAAGAAAATGAAGTCTGGTTTCCTACAAAATCAGAGTACGATCCTGGAATAAGTATTGAAGAATGGGTTTCTTTACTAGAGGATTCTGAGATTTTTACAGAAAAAAGTCTGAGAGTCATGAAATGTATGAAAGATATAGGCGGAACAGCTTCCTGTAAGCAGCTTGCTATGGAATATGGTGCGAGCTCAGGTACGTATCAAAATGTTTCTAGTGCGTTAGCAGAGCGTGTTTTAGCGGCACGAGGGGCATCAAAACCACCGGGAGCCGGTGTAGCTGTACTTTATCAAATTCGAAGAGCCACGAGATATGAAGCGGGTGGTTGGGTTTGGCGTTTACGTGAAAACCTGTCAAAGGCTCTTGAACGTGTAGATCTTAGTACTATTCCGCTTTATGAAAATTTTATCGAAGATAAGGAAATAAACTTGTCATATTGGATGCTTGATTTTCAAAAAGAAAACTTTACTTACATAGCTATGCCTGTGAAAAATATTGAGGCATGTTTTATATTCAAGGATCAAGAGGAAATAATTTATAAAAAGTTACAGAGAATTAGAAAAGGTGACTACGTCGTATGTCTTGGAGAATTTTCTGAAGGTCAACTTATAGCGAAGTGTATTGTTGACAATGTTGACGAGGATTTTATTACTTTAATTGAGCTTGAAAACTTTGTGAGTACAGAAACTTGGGGGAGCCTCGTATCTACAGGAGTTTTACCAAAGTTTGTGATGGATGATCTTGATGAAAAAACTCTTATTAAACTTGATGAAGAAGTCTATGAAAATATTTTGAAATCCCTCGGATTTGTTTTAACTGATAAACCTTCTGAGGTAGAGATTTCTTACCCTATAGATGATTTCTTAAAAGAAGTGTATATGAGCGAGGAGAAGATTCGCTCTATTATTCGAACACTTGAACGTAAGAAAAATATAATTCTTCAGGGGCCTCCTGGTGTTGGAAAAACCTTTGCTGCAAAGCGTATAGCTTGGTTGCTTCTTGGTAGCGCGAAAACTAATAATATTGAATTCGTTCAGTTCCATCAAAATTACTCATATGAAGAATTTATTATGGGTTTTCGTCCTCTGGCTGAGGGCTTTGA
The DNA here is from genome assembly GCF_021083625.1 of Schaalia sp. lx-100. NCBI lineage: Bacteria > Bacillati > Actinomycetota > Actinomycetes > Actinomycetales > Actinomycetaceae > Schaalia > Schaalia sp. lx-100. The sequence goes on from NZ_JAJNRP010000003.1 coordinate 160,582, forward strand.
ACTTCGTGAAGGCATATTTTATAATTTTTGCATTAAGGCGAAAAAGTGTCCGAATGAAAAATTCTTTTTTATTATAGATGAAATAAATAGGGCAAATGTATCAAAAGTTTTCGGTGAACTTCTGATGCTTATGGAGAATGATCATCGTAATGAAGAAATTACCCTTTCCTATAATGGTGAATCTTTCTCTATTCCTGATAACCTATTTATCATTGGAATGATGAATACTGCAGATCGATCAATTGCGATGATTGACTATGCTCTGAGGCGGCGATTTAGTTTCTTTGAATTGGAGCCACAGTTTGATTCAGAGGGTTTCAGGGTGTATCAAAAAAACTTAAATAGTCCTTTGTTGGATGCTCTGCTTGAGCAGATTAAAGAGCTCAACAGTGTTATACGATCTGATCGGGTATTGGGCAGGGGATTTTGTATCGGGCATAGCTACTTTACCGGCTATTCTGCTATAGATTTTGAAACTCTTTCTTCTATTATCTCTTTCGATATTCTTCCTCTCTTATCTGAATATTGGTTTGATAATGAAGAAGAATATTTTTCATGGAAAGAACGCTTAGAGGGAATATTGGCGCATGATCGTCGATAAAGGTATTGAAATTAAAAATATATACCATATGCTCTGCTATGTTTTCCATGATTGGAAATTATTGAAGCACTATTCATTAAATACTGAAAAATTTGAGAATGTGCATGAATTTCTTGCCCGCTTGTTGTCTTCGGCTCTTTCAAAGCAAATTAAACATGGTCTGCATAAAGACTATATTTCTGTTAAAGAAAACATTTATCTCCTGAGAGGTAAGCTGATAAGTGGCGAAACGATGAATAACTTCATGTCGAGGCGAAAGACTTTTTTCTGTGAATACGATAGCTTTTCGGAAAATAATCTAATAAATCAAGTGTTAAAGTCGATAATTCTTTCAATGCTTACTGATTCTTTTATTAGTGCTGAAAATAAGGATAATCTAAAAAAGTATTTAATTTTCTTTTCTGATGTAGATGATATTTTCTTAGCTAATGTTAATTGGTCATATGTTAATACTTTCAAGGTAAGTGAAAATTATCGTTTTCTCTTGAATATCTGTCAGTTGGTATGTGAAGGCCTTATTGTGACAACTGATAAGGGTGATATGCGTTTTCTTTCTTCATTCAAAGTGGAGTTTATTGAAAAACTATATGAAAAATTCATTTTAGAATATTATCGGAAAGAACATCCCTTGCTCTCCGTATCTGCTTCGAGAGTTTCATGGGCTTTAGATGATAATTTTAATGATTACTTGCCTTTAATGAAAACCGATATAATGCTGCGATATAAAGATAAAATTCTCATTGTTGACGCTAAATATTATTCTGATATTTTTCAACATAATAGGGGGAGTGAAACTGTGAGATCTTCTCATCTTTATCAAATTTTTTCATATGTAAAAAATGAGCAGGAAGCCTTTCGATCTTCTGGCTGTCAGATAAGTGGCATGTTGTTGTATGCGAAAACTCAAGACATGATGAACCTTGATTTAAGGTACGCTATGTCGGGAAATCGTATTGATGTGCGTACACTCGATTTGGGTAAAGAATTTATTCACGTATCAAATTTTTTAGATAGAATTGCCGCCGAGTTTTTATATTCTGATCGTTAGAGCCCTTGATACGTAATAATCCTGCATCTTTTTCAGAAAATAGAGAATACTCGTGTGGTATTCGAGATAGCGGAATTCCTTACCTTGCAGGCTGTTTTGTTGTCCTCAAGTAGCTTTTTGAATACAGTATGCTCTGTGCCACTGAACAGAAGTCTAATGCAGCGTTAGGATATCGGAAGTGAAATATTCGGTGTACTTTACAAAGTGCACAGCATGAATGAAGGAAATATTGAGTGAGTACTGTACATGTTGCCGTTGTAGGCGCAGGCCCTGCAGGAATCTACGCTTCAGATATTCTGTCCAAATCAGGACTGGATGTCAGCATTGACCTTTTTGAACGCCTCCCTGCTCCCTACGGCCTCGTGCGATACGGCGTAGCCCCAGATCACCCGCGTATTAAACAAATCATCACAGCCCTATACAGGATTTTGCAGCGTGGCGATATACAACTACTCGGTAACGTCGAAGTAGGCCGAGATATCACAATTGACGACCTACGCGATCATTACGATGCGATTATCATTGCTTCCGGTGCTGACCGTGATGCTCCGCTGAATATCCCAGGCATTAACTTACCTGAATCCTACGGAGCAGCTGACTTTGTGAGCTGGTACGACGGACACCCCGATTATCCGCGCGAATGGCCTCTGAATGCTCGTGAAATCGCTGTCATCGGTGTAGGAAATGTTGCTTTAGATGTTGCTCGTGTACTCGCTAAACACGCTGAGGATATGCTGGTCACAGAAATTCCTGAAAATGTGGCGAAAACTCTGGCCGAAAACCCTGTGACAGATGTTCATGTTTTCGGTCGTCGTGGCCCTGCTCAAGTAAAATTTACCCCCCTTGAATTACGAGAACTTGGCCATGTGCCAGATGTTGACATTATCGTTTCAGAAGAAGACTTTGAATTCGATGAAGGGTCCGAAGACCAACTGCGCTCATCGAATCAACAGCGTCAAGTAGTGAAAACTTTAACCGCCTACGCAAGCGCTGACCCTGAAGAACACGTAGCTTCGCGTCGCATCCATATTCACCTTTTCCAATCACCTATCGAAATCGTTCCCGATGATAAAGGACACGTGCGCGCGCTACGCACTGAACGTATGGAACTGGTTGGCGACGGCACAGTACGAGGAACCGGGGTGATGACAACATGGCCAGTGCAAGCTGTGTACAGGGCCGTCGGGTACTACTCCAGCCCAATTCCAGGTATGCCTTTTGATACGGTACGCGGCATCATCCCTAATGATGAAGGACGTGTACGTGAAACATCTGACCCAGACAGTGCAACTATCGACGGTCTGTACGCAACAGGGTGGATTAAACGCGGCCCTGTCGGACTCATTGGCTCGACAAAATCTGACGCGCAACAGACAATCACGCATCTTGTGGAAGACGCGCAAGCTGGTCGCCTACGCGCGCGAGGAACTTCAGTCGGGCATGAAGCCATCGTGAAGCTGCTGGAAGAACGCAACATTGAATACACCACGTGGGATGGCTGGGAATTACTTGACGAATATGAGCAATCTTTAGGAGCCTCTTATGGGGATCTTCCAGGTGATCGCGGAAGCCGTGAACGCATCAAAGTCGTGTCACGCCGCGCAATGACGGATATTTCTCGAGGACAACAAGTAGATCCTGCGCAAACTGACTTAATTGGACGCATGGGAGAGATGGGTGTTCCCAGTGCTCCCGAACGTTTCGATGATTATACGGGGCCACAGTCACACTGAAATTTTGTTGCGTGCAAGGAAAAGCAGACAAGGGTAGCGAGTAGGCGTTTCATCCTGTCATTCGTTTCATCCTGTCATTAATGCATGCAACCGAGAGGTGCGGGAAGCCCGTGCATAATAGCTGTGAGGGGATGTAATCCTTTTGTGATTGCATCCCCTCATGCGTGTAGTTACGCCTAAAACTAGAGGTGTAGTGCTGTGAATTCTCTGAGGTTGATACTAGGCTTGCTCGGTGGCCACAGTGAAACGACGACGAAGATTTTGCTTCTTTTCAGCTTCGTCAATAATTGCGATTGCGAAGTCCTGAGTAGAAACAAAATCTCCAACAGGCGAATCTGACCCCAGTATGTACCTGCCGGTACGGGTTGCAGGAGCAATTTCGGGGGAGGGGGCTGCGATTGTCCACTGTACATCTGTAGGGGCTGAGCGGTAGAGGTCGAGAATCTGGCCGAATGTACGGGCTTCGACACTGTAATCACTTGGGAAATCAGGGGTTTCATAGAGGCGAGTAGCATTAATTTCCAGTGAGCCAGCGCCGCCAACGATAAGGAAGCGGCCCGTGGGGGCAGCATGAATGAGAGCAGTATGTGCATCAATTGCGGCTTGATAGTTGTCGCGGCTGGCAACTGTAATCACGGTGAAATCATGGGAATTAATAGCCTTGGCAACTGCGGAAGTGTTTGTTAATTCGAGGGCGACGGATGTGGTTCCCTCAATCTGTGTGCCGCTGCGTGTGTAAGCGGTGACCTGATACTTGCGTGAAAGTGCCTCAGAAACAATCTGTGAGCCAATCATTCCATTTGCGCCGATCACTGCAATCTTCATGATTTTTCCTTTCGGTGGTGGAGTTTGTGACGCACACGAGAATAACTATTGGTAACAGATTACCTCAAAGTAACTAAAGGGGAGTTGGAAGTGATCTCGGGCATAAATTTTGGCGGGAAGAAGTAAATCTTTTGGAGGTGGTAAGTGATCGTCATTGGAAAGGAAGGCGAAGTTTTAGTCCTTTGAATCCCCTCAAACTGATAAAAGAATACGCAGATGCGCGGGCAATAGGTGTGCGCAGATACGCATATTCTGCGACTGGAAAGAAATAGTGGTGTGAGGAAGTGTTTGCGTTACTCAAACTATTCGCGATGATCGATAAAAAACTTAACGACGCGATACATTAACTTCCGAATAGGAAAATCGAACTCCCCAAGTTTTTCAATAACGATGGGGTTGAAATGCGACTTAAACTTCATTAATCCATCATCAAGAGTATTGGATACGCCTCCAATAGAACAATACTGGGCGCCACGGTCAAAAGCCTCTGTCATGGATTGAATATACACAAGATCTTGTGCAGTAATTTTTGAAAAATGACGATTCATTCCCGCATACAGCATTTCAAGCCCAGTCCCATAAAGCACAGATAAACACCCTGCTAAAGGAATAACATCTTGAGGATTAGCGGAATACTCTTTTTCTAAAAAGTCAATTTGTTGTTGATGACTTTTAATTTGCTGTTCGTATTCTCGGCGTTTCTGATTCGCATTTTCATCAAGTTCAGAAAGTTTCTTTTCTGTTTCACTTATACGGTTACGATATTTCTTAATAGCTGAAGGAACATTAAGATAAGCGATATACAAGAGGACATCATTACCGTATACATCGAATATTTTTTCAAAATACTCACGTGGTCGTAAATATATTGATTTTGCTTCCTCTGTTTGCGCAATGAGGAACATGAAATCATCAAGTGCCTCAATATTGGCACGTCGGACTTCCACATAACGATTCACTGCATCCTTCACGAAACGCCTTGTGCGCTTAGGGACATGCTGCAAAATACTTTCACCTTCAGGTGGTCGCAGAGTCGCCGTAGTGAAACGCGGTTGCAAAGTATCACTCATTTTTTCCGTGAAACCCAGATGCCTAAAACCTGATTCTTGAAATACATCCCTTATTTCAAGTGAATCGGCTGAATAACCACTTGTTAATTCTTCGATTTTTGCAGCTCTTAGTGGCACAGGAGGATCAATTTTAATAAATATACACGAAGATTTTTGAGCGAGTTTCTTTAATGAATCTAAAAAGAAAACTAAAACAGCATGGTCAGAATAATCAAGAATAGGCCCATGCGGGAGATACCACATAGTAAATCCACATTTAATGGGACGAATAAGAATTAACCCGGCAGCGACAATATTTCCCTGTGTATCGCGTACACATGCGCGGAAAGAATCCCATGAGTCTTTTACTTCTGCCCAGCAAGCAGATTGCAGCACGTTGCAATTCTTTTGTGAAGTGACAAAAGCATCGTAATCGTCAGCGCTAATCTGAGTGTCAAAAATATACGAGGAATTCACAGAAATCTTTCTTTCACTGAGGAAAAGCATATTCCACATGTGAGCTACATTGTTTTATTGGTCTTGAGAGTCTGACAGAAACGGAGCGGCAAATGCCCTTCCATCCATGATAACGCTTCTTTTATGATTCTGGTCCTGTAGAACGACTTTGGAAGTAATATAAAAATCCAAGTATTTGAAACTTGAAGGATGAGAATATTTCGTTTGCTTTCATCTTTTCAAAGGTTTAGAATGAAAAATCTGTTCTTTGGGGCAGGAAGAGTTGTGAACTCAATAGGGGATGATCGGTTTCGACGACGGTTGTCGATCAAGGGGAAGCGGGCCGAGGATGTGCGCTCACCTCGTAAACGACGCGCGCAAACCAATAGGTGCCGAACAGAACCGCACCGACTACGTTCTCGCCGCCTGATATCGCCGCGTGAACCTTTAGTCCGTCAGCCCGAGTGGTGCTCTCAGCTCGGTTCCTGGCGTCATTCAGAGAGCCACTGGAGGAACACCGTGTCGGTCGGTTTTCCTCAACACTTTATCGACTGAGCCTATCCGGTAGCAGGTCTGCATGATGCCGGAGGCCGAGAAATATCAAGCAGACTGCGCCCGGAGAATACCTTGGGGCCAGCCGTCGGACCGGGGTTCGATTCCCCGCATCTCCACTCTACCTAATCCCGGAACCGCTTGATTCCGGGATTTTTCGTTGAAATCTCGGGGAAAAGTCGGCTTTGTTCAGTAAAAGCAAATTCCGTAATGTACCCTAAAAGGGTCTAGTTGCTCCTAATTTTTAGGACCAATTTAGGACCAATTTAGGACCAGATTAGGACCGAAAAAAGGGATGCACCAGGTGGCCGAGGCTGGGCATCGGATCGTGATGTGCGTCCACGACGAGATCGTTGTTGAAGGCACCAGCGCCAGCGTTGAGGAGATCTGTGGTCTTATGGCCACAGTGCCCGAGTGGGCGGCGGGGTTGCCGCTATTAGCGGACGGGTATGAGTGCGACTTTTATCGTAAGGATTAGCAGTTAGAAGCTGTGATTCCAGTTTTCTGGTAGGCCCAAACTGGTGGGGTTGACAAGAGGGTTTGCTAAGAACTCGTTGTTAATGAGGCTGCTGATTTTGTTTGGCCAGGTTGTTCCTGGCGATGTGACGCGGATGAGCCCCGCCATAACAGTGAGGACACCGAATATTTGTCCGCTTTGCCCGAGGGGCAGCGACGCGAATTGCGGGAGCGTTCGTAATGCTGCTGTCGGTGCCGGGGCGAAGGATTTGTTCCACAGCCTGGCGTGGTGTGCACAGAAGTTACGGACGATACTCAGTTGTTCCATCCATCGCACGAGCGGTGATTGGAGTTTGGTTTTGCGTTGCTGGTTTTTCGACAGTGCTGTTAAGTCGATGACGAGTCCCATGTCCTCGGCGATTTTTCGCTGGTCAGATGCCGGTAATCCTTCGTAAAGGCGTGAAATGTCAGCGAAATCGAGCACCTCAGCTAGTACCCAAAACGGGTATTGGCTGTCGTAGGAGTCTCGGTAATGCTTGATTGCTTCATTGTTTCTGCCTGCACGGTTGATGCGCTTGTCGAGTGTCGTCATCCATTTCTTGTGGTTAAACGTCGGGCGAAACCGTTGCGGATCGGTGTAAGCGAGTGGGTCGGTTGCGGTCAGCGCTTCCCCTATGCGGGTGCGCATCGCAATTTCGACGCGTTCCATTCCGTCATGCACAAGTGCACGTAGTTTGCGATCTGCTTCGTAAAGCGCAACAGCATCACTGAAACGAGTGCCCAGTGTGAACGTATCTTGGCGTACGTCGTGTGCCGAGAGGTGTCGGGCAGGATACCAATACGCTGATAGCCGGTAATAGCTGACGAAACTAAGCCATTGTGATGCGACGTCGGTATCGACTTGCATACCGCGAGAACGTAGCAGATCGATGTGTTGAGCGATTGTCGCTGCTCGTTTTACCGGCTTGCTCAATATGTTGGCTCCGACCCTGAATAGAGATCCAGCCCACTCCCGATCGAAGTCGAGGCGGGCTGAACGATTGAGTCAAGTATAGCTCGATCGATGCTCCGGGAGTCAACAGGAAGATGATTCCGCAGGCGCAGGTTGCGGTTGCGGCTCCAACACCCGGCTTATACGACAGATCTTGTTGGTGGGGGTTTATTCGTTGATGGCCTTGAGCGTGTTGGTTGACCATGTGAGGTCGGCCCAGGTGATGGCTTGTCCCCAGTGTTGTTGGCGGGCTTGGTCGGTTTCTGCTTGGTGTTGTGCGGTTTGTTGGTAGAGTTCGTGGATCTGAGTGTCGGTGGGCATGAGGGTAGTGAGTTCACTGGCGGGGCGCGGGTTGCTTGTGTGCTGGTAGCGCCACCACATGCACGCTTTGATTTGGCGTAGTAGTGGCCAGCCACGATGTGTGCGCAGCATTGCTCTGAGTTGAGAGTTGAGTCCTTCGATTCGGTTGTTCGTAGCCGGGATCGGCTCACCGTCCATGTGGAGATGTGGGTCAAGGTAGGTGAACATGTCACCGGCTTTAACACGTCGGTTGATAAGGTTACGGGCAGCGACGAGACGCTCGTGAGTATTGACGATGCGCCCATCAGCTAGGCGTGTTTTTTCTGCCAGGGTCATTTTCCATTTCTGACACCACCTCGTGTAATGATCCAGCCAGGCGGTTTGCTCGTCTTGAGTGCGGATATGGGTCAGTGCTTTGGCTAGGGCGTAGAGCTCAACTCCTGCCTGATGGCGTGGCCTGCTGGTGGTGCGGGAACGAACATTGGCTTGAATGTGGAAAAGACAGCGCTGAATACGGGTGTTGGGCCATTGGGTGCGGCAAGCTTTCACGAATCCTGACCCGCCATCGGTGATAACAACATCAGGAGGAGCGATCTTGGCTAACAGGTCAGCCCACGAGCTTGCTCGTTCGCTTCGAGCCAGGTGCCAGGCAAGAACGTGTCGTGAGCTCATCGCGATCAGCAGGACGCAACGGTGAGCCAGATACAGGCCATCAACGTGGACAACGTGATGGACTTCGTCAACTGCCGGTGCGACAGGCCAGTATTCCCACGCCCTAGCGAGGCGACGCTGAAGTGTGCGTCCGCCACCGGCAAACTCTGCCAGGGTGAGTTTCCCGGTCACAAAGTCTATGAGCATCGCGATTTCGCGTGCTTTGGAATCCACGCGCGAATTCGTTGTAGCTGCACAGGCCTGGCAACGCCAACGCACCTTCTTCCCGGTCTTTGTTAAATACGATCCCCAGCGGATCATCCGAGCATGGCAAGTCTGGCAACGATGTAGTCGATTCACCCATCACCATTACACGCCCGGGAAAAAAAGGGGGAGTTAACGACCGAGTTTTGACCACCAACACACCACAAAAGTTCACTCCACACCAACAAGATTTGTCGTATAAACCCCACCCGACACCCCGAACCTAAGAACGGACCTTTCCGTGTCACTTCAACAAAAAACCCCTGATCTCACCAACAGGATTTGTCCAACCTTAAACTCCAGTCAAACCAACCTAAAAAGGCACCTTTCAGCACCAACACAACAAAAAACAAGAACCCCACCAACAAGATCTGTCGTATAGGCCCAACACCCCGGTGACCTTGGTTGAGAACAACGAAGACCGGCCCTGGACTCCCACCTCGGTGGGTAGCGGAACCGGTCATGTTGACATTAAGACTAGGTCATAGCTCAGGGGCACGCAACCTCAACTTTCGGGGTGTGGTTATAAATCTGGCGTGCTCGAAGCCCTCCTGCTAGGAAGCCATAACTTTCCGTGTTGTTCATCTGTCGGCTTCCTAGGAAGGAGCCGATCATGGCTGCTAATACTCTCCAGACATTCGCGAATGATGCATTCGGGACGATCCGCACCGTCGAGCAGGAGGACACGATTCTGCGCCGTAACAAGCCCGATAGCAAGGGACGCAACCCGTGGAAAGCCGAAGCCGCCGAAGGGGCTTCCAAAGTCACATCCAAAACGATCACCGACTGATATAAGGCCGTCTACGAGCCTGCCGCACCGTCCGTATCAAGCTAAGGAGAACCAAACATGACAACGAAAATGCGGCTTCTGATGCGGTAGTGGTTATTGGCGGACGCTCCGATGAACTGATATTGACCATGCGTGCCACGAGAGAATATGCAAACCCTGCTGGCCTTTGGCATCAGCCTGGAGGGCGCGAAGAAGCACCTGATGCATATTGGTGACATCTCCCAAGGTGATGCGCAGAAGATGGAGTCACTGACCTTGGCGTTCGCCCAGATGTCCTCGACAGGCAAGCTGACCGGCCAAGACCTGATGCAGATGATCAACGCCGGTTTCAACCCGCTGGAGGAGATCTCCCGTAAGACCGGTAAATCCATCGGCGAGCTGAAAGAGGAGATGGCTAAGGGCACGATCAGCGCCGAGATGGTCACCGGGCCCAACGCGGAACTCCGCGACAAGATCCGCGCTCTCCAGAACCAATAAGAAGTCGTCACCGTGCATACCGTCATCGCGTTCGATGCTGACGAAGAGTCCTTCTTCGCCTATATCACGAGGCTGTCCGCTGACGAACGCCCCGCATTCGGGATCCCTGTTTATCGGCTGCTCACGTTCCGCATGAAGCGTCAAGGCAAGGGTGGCAGTGACGGGCAACTTGAGTTCAGCTTTGACGAGTTTGATTGAGCAAACCGCATGATTGTGGGGCACGCACGGCCCCGCCTCACCCCTCCGAGAGCCCAAAGAACCGATAATGGAAGACAGGGTGTCTCCTCGCGGCTGTTTCGAGCATCGAGCTGAGACAACCAAGGCAGCCGCGATGCTCCACGCTGGAGCAGGCCAGGAGGAGATGTGAGCGAGCAGGTGCAACTAGTTAAGTCGAAGCAGCGCGTGGCCGACCATGGCGAGGTATTCACCCCGGAATGGATGGTCAACGACATGCTCGACCTGGTCAAAGATGAGTCGGAGCGTATTGATGCCCGCGTCTTGGAGCCGGCTTGCGGTGAGGGCGCTTTCCTTCAGGAGATCTTGCGCCGCAAGCTCTCGACTGTCCAAGCTCGCTACGGCAAGAATGACTTTGAGCGCCGCCACTACGCGCTCTTGGCCCTCATGAGCACCTATGGCATTGAGCTGCTTGCTGACAATGCCAAGATCTGCCGCGACAATCTTCTCGCTATCTTCATGGACTTCATCGGTGAGGATCCTGACGGCACGTGGGCGGCGGCGGCTCGCGCAGTCCTGGAGATCAACATCGTGCAGGCCGATGCTTTGACCATGACGGTCCCCAGCGGGGAGCCTTTGACCTTCGCCGAGTGGGGTTACCTTGGGGCGGGCAAGTTTCAACGGAGAGACTTCCAGTATCAGAACCTGACAAAACGTGCGGCTTTTGGGGAGGACACCTTGTTCGGTTCCATGGACATGGCCGAAATCTTCACCCCCGATACCTCGTTCCCTCCAATGACTGTGGCTGAGGTTGCCGCTAGAGGAGTGCAGCAAGCATGAGCGCGTCGAACCTCCTGTTGAACAAGCACAACCCTGATGTGCTCACCTGCATCGCGAACCTCTCGAACGATGAAGTGTTCACGCCTCCAGAGATGGCTGCAGCGATGCTTGACCTCGTCACCGAAGCATGGGCACGTGACCATGACGGGGAGAACCTGTGGGCGAACCCGAACGCCCGGGTACTAGATCCGTTCGTCAAAACCGGGGTATTTCTACGGGAGGCGACCCGCCGTTTCAACGAAGGCCTCATTACCGTTATTCCTGATGCTCAGGAGCGGGTCAACCACATCCTCACCAAGCAGATTTACGGGATTGCTATCACTGAGCTCACTGCCCTCATGTCCCGCCGCAGTGTGTACTGCTCGAAGTACGCTAACAGTGAGCACTTCATCTGTACCGCCTTCGACACGCCAGACGGTAATATCTGGTTTGAACGCACCGAGCACATCTGGGATGACAAAACCGGCACACGCGAGAGCCGTGTTGACCCGCTTTCTGGCGAGGAAATCTTTATCCGCACTGGCCGGCGCTGCTCCTACTGCGGGGCAGGCGAGAACGACTACGGGCGCGGCGAAGACCTTGAGACCCACGCTTACGCTTTCATCCACACAAACAACATTAGGCAACGCATTAACGAAATCTTTGGAGCAGACATGCACTTTGATCTGGTGATCGGGAAGCCAAGAGAGCAGATAATGATACGGGCTAACTGTGCGGGTGCGTATGCGCTTTCCGCTTGATACTGCGGGCAAATCTTGGGTGGCGGCATTCAGGCCGCTTTTTTCATGCCCTCTCACACCAGGGTTTTGTGGCGTGTTCACGTAGTTTCACCAGGTGGCTGCACCCAACTGTCTAACGCAAGTGTGGCCGCGTTAGACAGCGTGTTTCCCTCGTGGTTCTGATGCCGTCAGGAGGGGTGGGAGGATATTCCGTCCCAGGTGGTGCTTGGTGTTGTCACCAGCGCCGAACGACAAGGAGGAACCATGACGCAGCGAGGGCAAGCCGCGAAGCCACTCCCGGAAATACACCCCACACCGTTGGAAGGCCCTGACCCGGGTGTGCGGGAACTGACCTTACAGCATCACCGGCGGATACTAGTGTGACTAGACCTTACGGTAGTCCTGAACTTCATGAGCGGTTGTGGGAGCATCTCAGCTCCTTTGCAAGCCTTGAGGGCGTTGAAGGTAACTATAAGCGCATTCGATATCAATAGAAGGCGGCGTGAGATTGGGGCCTTATCACTGAGAGGGAAACCGTGCCAGCAGATGCGCGGCGAAGTCGCTGAAACGAGCGAGAGCACGGTATCGTAGGGAAGACGCCCGGACTGGGCATGGGTTCCGCCTAGCGTGACAGCTTGGTCAGACGTATGCCGAGAGATCTGGGGGTCCAACTGGTCAGACGGAGGTAGAGGAGGCTCTTGCAGGATGTCCCAGGAGTCATCGACCCCAACAGTCCCACCGTCTGCTGGCACTCAGAGCAACCAGATTAAAATCCCTCTCAGTATGCAGTACCTGGGATCGAAAACCCGGATAGCTGACTGGATTGTAGGAACCATCAAAACTGAGTTTCCTAACATGGGCACTCTCCATGACCTGATGGCAGGAACAGGAGCAGTTAGCTTTAAGGCTTCGCTTGAAGGTATGCGGGTATCTCTGAACGATATTCAGCCTTATGCTGCTTGGCTTCTTACCTCCCTTTTCGATGCAGATCGAAGTGGATTGCCAGAAATTATTTCGTACTTTAACAGCGGAGATTATGAGAGCAGCATACTCAGAAACGCTAGACTGCGGTATCGTGATTCGCTGGCGAAAGAAAATGTGGCGCTAGGCAACATTCTTCGGGGTGGAGACTGGAAAGCCTATGCGGCGTACCTCAGTGAGAATTCAGGAGACCCTAAAGAGGCAACTGGGGAATACGATCTTTTTGCGAGCTATTACCGAAATACATATTTTGGCGTCAGGCAATGTCTAGAGATTGATGCCATCCGGGAGTTCGCTGCAGAGTTGGATCAGGCAGAAGAAGTGCATGTTGTTGCGGCTCTCATTTCGGCAATGACCAACACGGCGAGTACGACTACTCATTTAGCGCAATACCTAAAGCCGACATCTAAGAGCGCCGCACTAAATATTGCGAAAAAACATAGCTTGAGCATCGTAAATCATGTTGTCGATGGTCTTGAGCGGTTGAGCGCAGGTCCGAAAATGAATAGCCAAGGCGTCTTCAATTTAGACTACCTGGACTATTTGTCGATGCGTGATCACATTGCACCCGGGGATGTAATTTACGCTGATCCACCATATTTCAAGGAGCACTACTCTCGCTATTACCATCTGTTGGATACTGTGACCTTGTACGACTATCCAGAGCTCACATGGAATTCCAGGCTGGAAAATTACACCGTAGGTCGTTACCGAAGCGGTCGGATTGTGTCAGATTTTGGTAAAAAATCCAAAGTTTTGGATGCCTTCGAAGGTTTGATTAGCCAGGCTTACTCCGCAAAATGCGGCTTGGTTCTAAGCTATGCGTCAACATCTTTACTGCCGAAGGAAGAGATTGTTGATCTTGCGCGTGCAATTGGCTTTTCGGTGAGAGTTGATAGTAGGGACTTAACTCATTCAAGTCAAGGCAAGTCCAATGCTAATAAAGAAGTGCTTGAGTACCTTTTCATTATGAAGCCACCGTCACGACAGAATGAGGAGGAGGTGTTGGATGTCTGAGCGGATTAGCTCTCCAATTCACGACACGCCACTAGGTCTGTTGCATCCATATTGGGCGCGCAAGCCTATGAATATTATCGAGCTGATCGTTAGAGAATTATCTGCTCCAGGAGAGCTGGTTGTTGACCCGTTTATGGGATCTGGAACGATTCCATTCACTGCGATTCTATCAGGACGGGATGCGGTCGGAAGCGATATTAGCCCACTATCGCAGTATCTGGCTAAAGCAACACTCCAGTTGATTGAAGGGAAAACACTTCTTGTAGAAGAGTTGGAACGTATTCTATCTGACCATGCCGCAAACACAGAGGGATGGTATCGACTCGGGGACGGATCGGTAATTGAAAGAAGCCGTTATTCTGTCAACGGCACATATAAAGGCGGAGAGTTTACACTTATCCCAACGGAGACTATTATAAAAGTTAAGAAGGGTGGCAAGTGGACTGGTCGCCGCTCACTGCCAGCCGACTCTCCACTTCTATGCGAGAGAGAAGTCTCTGTTAAAGATCAGAGAATCGTAAACTTTAACGAAATTGCGCTTAGCCCAAATTCTAGGATTGCAATCCCTGAGGGCGCGCTACTGGCTCATTACTTCACGCCAGAAAATCAGGCGAGTATTAACGAGTATCTCGCTCTTGTGGCTAAGAGTCCATTGGTCGATGATTTTGGTGAAGCTCTTAAACTCCCGCTCTCTGCTGCTCTGCCAATGCTCCGACTTAGCGACAAGAAAGCAAGTTCCCAATGGCCATACTGGCGCCCGAAGACCAACCTCACCTCTCGGAACCCAATTATGGTCTTCAAGAGCAAACTCGATACAATCAAGAAGTTTCTTGCCTGGTCGAGTCGATTTGATAATGCGCAGGTCGGATCGTTCAATATCTTCGATGTTGCAGCACAAGATATGACGCTCGGACATCTTGATCGTTCTGCGCGTTTAGTACTCACTGACCCTCCCTATGGCGATCAGGTACCGTACCTCGAATACGCCAATCTTTGGATTCCTATTCTGGGCTTAGAGACGCCACATGATGCCGCAAATAAAGAACTCGTCGTGTCTAATAGCAGTGACAAGCGGGACGTGACGGCTGGTTATCAAAAAAATCTATCTAAATCGCTCTCTGTTTGCATCGATCTTGTTGGCAAGCAGGGCATTGTCGCTTGGTTTTATCAGGATCATGCCTTGTCTAACTGGCAGCATCTGTACAGGGAAGCACGATCTCGTGGATTCGTAGTTCAGTCGGTCATTGCGCTCCCTAAGCAGCGACGTTCATTGAAGACCATTACCAGTCCGCACCGTACGTTGGATGGCGATCTTCTGGTTGTGTTTTGCAGTGAACAGGATTCCGAATCGCAGCGCAGAGTCCGTCGATTAACCCAATCTATCAGCGAGTCCCTAGAACCTGGCGGATTGTTTGCTGCGTATGCGAAATTCTTGTCCCAGGCTCTCCAAGATGGCTCGATCATGGAATACCCTGGTACCTGTCGTACTGTAGAAGACGCTATCAAGATTAAGGAGGTTGACAATGTACTGGCTTCTTGATGATGCACGAAAGCAGCAGGTTAGGGAGACCGTAGAGGGTCTAGTCAATGAGATTTCAGAGATTACGACCCGCTCTCAGGCTGATCAGCTATTTCCCTTTGTCGGACGTAAAGACTTGAGCAAAGCCTCTGCTGTCATTCGTTGGCTCAGTGAGCCGGGAGATACAGTAGTGGATCCCTTCAGCGGATCAGCTATTTTTTCTTATGCTGCGGCCTCCATGAATAGGTTTGTGATTAGCAATGAGTGGGAACCCTATACGTGGCGGATCTCATCTGCCCCCTGGCGTCTGCCCGAAGAAAAGGTATTGAAGAATGCACTTGACGACTACCTTTCTTCTGTAAAGCCACATCTAGATGAGCTCTACCAGACACGCTGCAATTGCGGGCATCTTCATGTATTAGATTCTCTTTTCTTCGACCGTGTCCCGCTTGCATATAAAGACGTTCAGCCTCACGAGCGCCTAGGCAAAGACGGGCGTACTGTAATTTATCGTGGTCGGTATAAGTGTCCTAAGTGTAAGTCGACGGAAAAGTTCTTCGATACAGAAGATGAGGCTCATCTGCGGACATTGAATCAGATGCCTCTCAGTGCGTTTGCCAAGAAGGTGTTTTCTTCTAACCTGATCGAAAATTCTCGCATCAATCTCTCTTCCGCATTCACCACCTATGGTTCGCTTTTCCCACACCGATCGAAGCTTGCGTTTTCATTCATGTGGGAAACGCTTGAAAATAAAACATACCCGAATAATGTAAAGCTATTTTTGGGTGATGCCCTTTTGTCCATTCTTCCGCAGGCAAAATTCAAGGACTATCGCAGCAAAAGTCAGGATCTCCACGTTCCTGAACGGCAGCTTCGAGAAGTAAACCTTCTCAACAGGTTTATCGACCAGGTGTCACTACGATCTAGGAGGCTTCGCGAGTATTCTTTTTCAAGCGACGATGGAGCATCTCCAATCGCTTGCATGGATTTCCGTGACTTCCTAGCTCAGCTTAATAATTCGAGCACATCCTTACTGTTCACTGATCCTCCCTGGACAGATGGGAACGCTTATTTTGAAAAGGCCCAGCTCTATCATCCATGGCTAGGCTATGAGCTAAGCTCGGATGCAGATCGGCTCGAGAAAGAATTTGTAGTTACCGATGCACCTTCAAGATCAGCTGTACATGACATGAATCGGTGGTGGAAAGATCTTGATGATTTGTTCGCAGCATCCTCACGTGTAATTCAGGATCTTGGATATCTAGCTATCTATTTTCGGCCCATTCCTGCAAAGCAGTGGTTGACAAATCTGAACCGACTCAAACTCCATGCTCGCAAAGCGGGATTCGAACCTTTGTTGACCATTGATGCTGCTTCAAAAGATCCTTCAATGAGGATTCAACAGAGCGCATCGTTCGTCTTCTCGGATGATATTATTTTCGTTTTCCTCAAGCTTCCACGTAATATCCAGCGTGTGTTTTCAGGGTCGACTGACGTTGATTATCTCGTGTTCAAGTCGGCCTCAGATCTGCAGGAATTGAAAGGCGCTCCGTTCACCTTCCGTGAGTGGCAGAACCGATTCACGACTCTCTGCCTAGACAACAATGTTCACGATATTTTGGTCCCCTCGAAACAAGATCAGGTAGTGGCTCTCTTTGAACGGTATATCCGTGAAGTCACACCCGGCATGTACTTGGTTCGGCCTGATACTCCATTCAATGGTCAACTTTTCGACGTTCCTGTACAGGAACGGTTGTTTGCTGTTGTTCCCTCTATTGTTCAGGATCTGACCAAAGAAGGAAGCCTATTCTCTTACGACCAATTTCTGCTGCGCCTCTCTGCCTATGTGGAGAATGGAACTCGCATGCTGATTCAGTCGATTGAGTCGGTTGATGTTGCGCGGTTACTCTCGCCGTATGCCGAGCCTATTGAAGACGGAAAACTGTTCCGTCAAAAAACTATTCCAGCCCTTCCCGTGAGCGTTTCAAAACTTATGGATCTTGATCCTTATGAATTTGAAGCATTCGCTGCAAAACTTCTTGAAGCTCAGGGATGTACGCAAATTGCATTGATGGGCGGTTCTGGGGATAGAGGAGTGGACGTTTCGGCGATTGACAGTAAAGGGCGAAGCGTCGTTGTTCAATGCAAGCGCTACCTGAACAACGTCTCTGCGGATCCGATTCAACGTCTGCACAGTTTTGCTGTAACGCGTGGTGTCGATCGTAAAATCGTGATTACAACTGCTGGCTTTACCCCGCAGGCGCTCGACGAGGCTGCACGTACTGATACTGAGCTGATTGACGGCTCCGCACTCGAGCTGCTCGTTCAGACTTATCTTCCGGATTTCCTAAAGGACGGTAACATGCTGAAACTATGATTTTCGATGCTGCTCGTTTTCAAAATAGCCTAATTCAGAGGTTCTTCGAGTAGCCCGGCGCGTCCCTCGCTTTCCTTGCCGGTGAAGACGATCTCGTTGGCTTTGTTGGCGTGGTAGTCAATGAGCGGGGTGACGTCGGTGTTGTTGATGATGATCAACTGGCCGTCCCCGGCATGGTCGAGCGCGTAGTCGAAGAGGCGTCGGATGAGACCTAGCTTGGGGCGGCCGCTGCCACCTGCCCGTTCGGAGACGAGTTCGGTGTCGCTGTTGTTTTGTTCGAGTCCCAGGGTTGGTGTGTCGATGATGACGAAGCCGGGCTTGTAGACCGCGTGGTCCTTGAGGTAGCGGCGTAGCGCCATCAGCATGATGAAGTTGAAGAAAGCGCGGTAGCCCTTGCCGTGGCTGGCTTTGCCTTTCGCTCCGATCTTGATGTCGAAGGAGTCTAGGTCCAGTCCGGCTTTCTCGCTGCCAACGTAGGCGCACTCGTGGAGGATGTCGCGCAGGTAGGTGCTGAAGGCTTGTTCGAAGTATCCGCCGAATGGAGCGAGCGGGTTGAACGGTTCATCGTCGGGTTCTTGGGTGAGCAGAATGATGTCTCCCTGCCGCTTTTCGACATACTCCTGGCGTCGCTTGAGGTACTCCAGTTCAGGGGCGATGCGCATGGTCTGTTCAATGTCACTCACCCGTGCAGAAAGGTCTGCCAGTTGCGGTTGCAGGAATTCCGCCAGGGCAGACTCGATGGCCGCTGCTCCCTGTGCCAGCTTGTCTCTGGTGTTGTTCGAGGTATCGATCTTCTCTTTGAGGGCTTCTTGGGCGGAGCGTAGCGAGCGAAGGTCGGTGATGAGGGTCTCCAGCTCGGCAGCGGCCTGTTGCTTAATTGCTGTGGCCGCATCCGAGTCAGTTTCTACAGGCGCTCCGCAGGTGGGGCATTCCGTAGGGATATCGATACCAGATAGTGCTTCCTGGGCTTCCGCGATAGCAGTGAGGCGTTCAATATTGGAGAGGTACACCCCGGCGAGCTGTTCGTTTTGGTCGGACACGAACCGCTGCGCATCGAGTTCACTGTCGGCTTCGTGGATGAGGTGGATCTGGGTAGCGAGTTTGCTACGTAGATCCTTCTGGTCGGCCTGGAGCTGTTGGATTTGCTCTTTGATGGTAGCCCTGGCGTTAGTGAGATCTTCAAGCTGAGGTGCTGTGGGAACTTGCCCCTCCAGTTCTTCGATCCGGTCTTTGAGGTATTCGAGTTCTCTAGAGTACTCGGGTTGGAGGATTTCCCACCGGCGGGCTTCCTCCCTGGGGTCGCGGCGTTCGCGGGTGTCCTCGTGGTGGGTGTCGTTGAAGATGAGGTCGAAAGCGGTCAGGGTGGCGGTTCTGTTTTGGCCGAAGATTGAGGTTTCGCTGGTGATGTTGCCTTCGGCGCGTTGGAGTACTTGGTGGAGGTGACGCCAGGTGAGATCTTCTTTCCGGGCGTACTGGTTAGTGATGATCTGTCGGCGTTCCCCTCTAGGCCCCATCTTGACGCCGACTAGCCGCAAGAGGATGTCTGAGACGGTCATCTGACCCTTGGTCTTCTCAGTGACGGAAACCGGGTACCCCTGCGATGGGATGCCATATTCGTGTGGGAGCCTGACTTCGACCTGGCTGAAGCCGATTTGGCGTTTGAAGGTGGCAGGGCCATGCTCCGTTTCCAAAGTAATGGTGACGGTGTCGTAGCCGGTTTCGCGTGGGAACGGTGTTGAGCCACCGGCTAGGACAAACCGGATGGAGCGTGCTAGGTAGGTTTTCCCGGTGTCTGAAGGTCCGTGGATGATGTTGACCCCGGGGATGAGGGTGATGATGGAGGGTTTGCGCGGGTTGTGGATGTCGCTGCTGGTGATGCGGACTTCTTTGATCCAGAAGGTGGGGTTTTCGCTCATTGTTCCTCCTCAAAGGCTCGGGGAGCAACGGCGTGAATCATTGCTCGGACTTGGTCAAGGGTGTGCCGGTCGACGTAGTCGAGGGCGAAGATAAGGGCTTTGCGATACTGCTGGTAGTAAGGGCTGTCGAGCTTAGCGGCAAGATCGAAGCCCTTCTCGGTTGCTTGAATACCGTGAACTGTTCGTGTGGTCAGTCCGCGCAGCTGACTCCACTGGATCGCGGTACGGACTCTGGGGTCGCGTCCAGAGAGGCGACCTAGTTCGGTGCGTAGGTCTCCGTGAAGGTTCGTGTGCATCAGTCCGAAATCTGCTCCGCGCGTGGCCAATAGGTCGATAGCAGCCAGTTCGGTGATGCTGCGGGCCGTGTCGGGGGCGGCAGACAAGATAAGCAGGCAACGGATTGCCAGGTCCATGTGGGAGTTCAGCAACTTACTCATCGGCACCCCCAGCCTGCTGTGGTGTGGGCACCCAAGTGATGTGGCTGGTGTCTGCCAGGCTATGGCACACGCCCTTGCGCGCGTCATTGTCGAACAAACCCGTGGTCTGAGGCACGTGCGATTTGGTCAGTTGCGCGCGGGTAGATTCAGTAAGAACGATGTTGAGCTTGTCGTAGGCGTTGCCTTGCTTGAGGCGTAGTACCGGTTTGAGGGCAGAAAACAGATCCTGTTTGATCCGGTCGAACTCTTCTTCTCCGTCCACGCTGACTTCCCGCATCAGAGCCAGGATGCTCATGGCTGTGTGGAAGCACTGAACGTAATCGGCGTAATCCTCCTGGTACTGCTCCGGTGCGCTTCCAATATCCTCGGCCGTGATGGTCTGGCCTGCGTCTTCGCTGAACGCGAGACAGGCTTGGTTGATGAAGCGGCGGCTGCGGTACTTCGTGGTGTCATCGCAAGTGAAGCTTTCCGGTAGGGCGACCGTGCGGCTGCCGACATGAAGGACACCATCGGCGACGTAGATGTCGCTTGCCTTCAAGCTAGAAAATCGAACCTCGTAAATGTCTTCTTCTGTGTACGAGTCTTTGGTGGACTCGTACACAGAAGGGTCCCACTCCACATCGTTGATTCGAGGAATGCCCTGGGCAAGATTCGCGAGTCCATCGGTGAGAAGGTCGGCAATTAGCTCTGCGGTTTGGCTAGTGCCCACTGTGAACCCATGAGCTTTGAAGATGACGAGCCAATCCTGGCGACGCGAGATGCTGATGCGGTCGTCAAGATATGTCAGAAGCCGGTTTCGATTCAGATGAGTATGCCAGTACCGCGCGCGCTGTCGTGAAATGAGCCGACCCTTTTGGCCGGAGTAGTAGCGCTGGAGAGTGTCCAGATACACGTCTTCCCGGGCAGGGTCATACTTCCCGGGGAACTTACTCATGTAAAAGGGGTTGTTCTCCTTCTTAGCCGCCTCCGGATCCATGCTGACCGTTGCCAGGTGACGGATAAACCAGCCCCCACCGTCTGTATCGGCGGGCATCACGCTGCGCTCCAAATCGTTGTAGCGCCAGTTGGTGTGTAGGAGGCGCAGCAGATCCACGACCAGCATGCTCGCTGTCCTCCTTCCTCCTCATGTACAGCCATGTACGGAGCATGTACGGCGATGTACCAAACGGCCTCGCGGCGGAGATTCTGAGCGGGGAAACTCAAAACCAACAGTGCGAGCCAGATGCCTAACTGCCATCTGATGTCAATCAGATTTTACGGCCGGAGACCGCATCTGCCCCGCACCGTGGAACCTGACGTGTCGCACTCGTCACGTCTTGAGAACAAGGAGTTTCCCCAATGCCCCTCCGGAACCGGCCCCCGCCCCGGTAACCAGTAGCGCCGCCAGCTGACCGTCGACACAGCCACGCGGCCAAGCCACCCACCCGTGGCCACGCGCGCAATCCGGCCACACCAAAACCACAAAAGAACCTGAGGAAGGTTCGGCGGGAGCCTCTAGAGGCGCTCACGCCCATCGGCCTAGACCACCCATGTCTAGCCGGTGTGCACTGAGCGCCTTTTCGCTTACCCGCCACCAATCTTCCTCACCCAACCAGCTCCCGCCGACAGCCCTTCCTCCCTAGCCAAGGGGAAGAAAACATGTCGGCAACCCACGACAAAACTAGCCAAGCATCCGCCTACATCCACCGGGTCAAGATTGACGCCAATGGCAAGGAGCGCATTGAGATCCTTGTGCCTTCAGCCAGGGGCGTGGCCTGGACGCCCCTGCCAGCCAAGACTGAGCAGCCGCACTTCTATGAACCGTCGGTACTGGAGGTACTGCTGGACCCGGGGCAGCTGCCGGAATGGAAAGTGAGCATTTTGGCGGACATCTACCGGGAGTTCCGGGACGCAGAGAACCGGCGCAAGCGCAAGGACTCCTCCTACAGCGACCAGCCTGAACCTCCCAGCGCGGCAGCACTGACGGCCGCCATCACCATCGAACTGGAAACCCAGGTGGCCCAAGACGATACGGCCGCACGCATCCTCGCATTGATCCCCAGCGACAAGGTGCGTGCCCGGGTAGAAGCCCACGTACTGGACGGGGCGACCTTCAAGGAAATCGCGATGGCAGAAAACCCTCACGCCACCGAAGCCGAGATCAAGCGGGCTGAAAACAGTGTGGGCCGCTCCGTCCAGCGTGCCCTAAAAGCCCTAGCCACCAAGGTGGTTCCCGATGGCATGTCCGGTTTGGGGCTGCGGTGAGGGCGTACCAGTGCAAGGCCCGCCCGACGGGCACAGCCCATTCCCTTGAATCTGTAGGAGGAAAACCGATGGATGACAAGATCACCATCACCGTCCCGTACCGCCAGCCCCGACATGCCGCGCCCCGTCTGCCGTGGTGGAAACGCGCCGCCATCTGGCTCGGGCTGCAGGCGGCACCTGAAACGGCCCAGATCAGCATCCCGACCCGCACGATGCGCTCAATGACCATCACCGGTGGTGACAACAGTTCCGATGATGCCCGCAAGTTGATGGATGCCATCTTGGCCAACCGGCCCAAGCCTGGCTCCCAGGGCAGCGAAAGCGAAGCAGCCGAGGGCGGTGAGATGGAATGAACCAGGCAACCGTCAACCGCATCATTGACGCGCTGAACCAGATCAGCCAGGCATCCTTCACCATCGCCCAAACCCTCTCCGAACAAGCCTGGGAGAACTTTGAGGATCACGCCGGGATGCCCGGCACCCGACCAGCAGAAGCCACCACCCCCAACCAACCCACCCAGACCAATAGCCAGGGTGAGGCGTTGCCGGTGGAAGACCCTCCCGGTTACATCTCGCTCGAGGATGCCCGCGCGGTGCTGGCTGACCTGTCCAGGACCGGTTTCACCACCCAAATCAAAGAACTCCTAGCGTCCTTCGGGGCAGAGAAACTATCCGAGGTTCCGGAAGCTGATCTGGGTGTGCTGGTGGATAAAGCACGAGAGGTGACTGGTCATGCCGCCCGGTAACCACGCACTCCTATCCGCCTCCTCATCACACCGGTGGCTCAACTGCACCCCCTCCGCACGCTTGGAAGCGGACCTGCCTGATAGTGAAACCCAGGCGGCCGCCCAAGGCACCACCGCCCACGCCCTAGCAGAGTGGAAGCTCCGCAAGGCGCTGGGCCAAGAAACCGGCACCCGCCCTGCAGACGGGTGGGTGGATGAGGAGATGGAAACTCACACGGATGACTACGTCGACTACGTCCTGACCACCCTCGCCAAGGCCCGCGAGTCTTGCCCGGATGCTCGGGTTCTGGTTGAGCAGCGTCTGGACTACTCCTATTGGGTTCCGGGCGGGTTTGGCACCGGTGACTGTGTGATCGTGGCAGAACCCGTGCTGCATGTCATTGACTTCAAGTACGGCCAAGGCGTCCTCGTTGAAGCCGCGGAGAATCCGCAGATGAAGCTCTACGCCCTGGGCGCGCTGCATCTGTTCGAAAAACTCTGGGACATCCACACCATCGAGCTGACCATTTTTCAGCCTCGCCGCCACAACCTGTCCACCTGGACCACCCCCATCACCGCCCTCAAACACTGGGCGCGCCATGACCTGTCGAAGGCAGCGAAGTTGGCGGCGGCTGGTGAGGGCGAGTTCTGTCCCGGGGCCTGGTGCACGTTTTGCAAACTCGCACCCACCTGCCGCGCCCGCGCCGAACAGCAGATGGAACTCGCACGGTATGAGTTCAAAGCCGCCCCACAGCTCACCGATAGCGAGGTGGCGGACATTCTCACCCGCCTCCCAGAACTCACCAAGTGGGCCAACGACATCCAGACCCACGCCCTGTCTCAAGCGGCAGAACACGGGAAGCGGTATCCGGGGTTCAAGCTGGTCGCCGGACGCACAGTACGTAAGTACACCGACGAGGCCGAAGTGGCCGCGGCGGCCGAAGCAGCCGGATTCACCAACATCTGGCGCAAGAACCTTCTTCCTGTGACTGGGTTGGAGAAAGCCATGGGCAGGAAACGGTTCGCGGAAGTGGTCGGGCCGCTGATCACCAAGCCACCAGGCAAACCCACCCTCGTCCCAGAAACCGACCCACGACCCGAACTTACCGCTGTGAGCGCGGCGGACGAGTTCACCCCGATCCACAACAACATTCCTCAAGGAGAAAAGCATGAACAACACTGACAAGACCATTGTGATGACCGGCATCGTGCGCCTGAGCTTCCTCAACTGTTGGGAGCCGAAGAGCATTCAGGGTGGTAAGCCCAAGTACTCGGCCTCGATCATCATCCCCAAGAGTGACACCGACACCATCGCCAAGATCGAAACGACCGTGGAGGCGGCGATCCAGGCTGGGGTTGGGAAGTTTGGTGGCAAGATCCCACCGCGAGGAGCCTTGAAGCTGCCCCTGCGTGATGGGGATACCGAACGTGACGACGAGGCCTATAAGGACTCGATGTTCGTCAACGCCAACAGCGTCACCCAGCCGGGAATCGTCGATGCCCAGGTGCGTCCCATCCTCGAACGCTCCGAGATGTACTCGGGTGTCTATGCCCGTGTCACTCTGGGGTTCTATGCGTTCAACACCAACGGCAACAAGGGCGTGGCGTGCGGACTGCGCAACATCCAGAAGATCCGCGACGGCGAACCGTTGGGTGGCCGCGTGTCTGCGGAGTCGGAGTTCACCGCGTTCAACGATCCCTTCACCGCGGCCTCTGGTGGGGATGACTTCCTCGCCTGAGTCTTGAACCTGGGGGGTCTTCTGTTGGTGGCCTGGGGCATGGAGAGCGGAAGCATCTTCGTTGCCCCGGGCCACCAGCCACACCCAGCACCCATCGTGGTTGGCTCCAGATTTGGCTTATACGACAGATCTTGTTGGTGGGGGTTTATTCGTTGATGGCCTTGAGCGTGTTGGTTGACCATGTGAGGTCGGCCCAGGTGATGGCTTGTCCCCAGTGTTGTTGGCGGGCTTGGTCGGTTTCTGCTTGGTGTTGTGCGGTTTGTTGGTAGAGTTCGTGGATCTGAGTGTCGGTGGGCATGAGGGTAGTGAGTTCACTGGCGGGGCGCGGGTTGCTTGTGTGCTGGTAGCGCCACCACATGCACGCTTTGATTTGGCGTAGTAGTGGCCAGCCACGATGTGTGCGCAGCATTGCTCTGAGTTGAGAGTTGAGTCCTTCGATTCGGTTGTTCGTAGCCGGGATCGGCTCACCGTCCATGTGGAGATGTGGGTCAAGGTAGGTGAACATGTCACCGGCTTTAACACGTCGGTTGATAAGGTTACGGGCAGCGACGAGACGCTCGTGAGTATTGACGATGCGCCCATCAGCTAGGCGTGTTTTTTCTGCCAGGGTCATTTTCCATTTCTGACACCACCTCGTGTAATGATCCAGCCAGGCGGTTTGCTCGTCTTGAGTGCGGATATGGGTCAGTGCTTTGGCTAGGGCGTAGAGCTCAACTCCTGCCTGATGGCGTGGCCTGCTGGTGGTGCGGGAACGAACATTGGCTTGAATGTGGAAAAGACAGCGCTGAATACGGGTGTTGGGCCATTGGGTGCGGCAAGCTTTCACGAATCCTGACCCGCCATCGGTGATAACAACATCAGGAGGAGCGATCTTGGCTAACAGGTCAGCCCACGAGCTTGCTCGTTCGCTTCGAGCCAGGTGCCAGGCAAGAACGTGTCGTGAGCTCATCGCGATCAGCAGGACGCAACGGTGAGCCAGATACAGGCCATCAACGTGGACAACGTGATGGACTTCGTCAACTGCCGGTGCGACAGGCCAGTATTCCCACGCCCTAGCGAGGCGACGCTGAAGTGTGCGTCCGCCACCGGCAAACTCTGCCAGGGTGAGTTTCCCGGTCACAAAGTCTATGAGCATCGCGATTTCGCGTGCTTTGGAATCCACGCGCGAATTCGTTGTAGCTGCACAGGCCTGGCAACGCCAACGCACCTTCTTCCCGGTCTTTGTTAAATACGATCCCCAGCGGATCATCCGAGCATGGCAAGTCTGGCAACGATGTAGTCGATTCACCCATCACCATTACACGCCCGGGAAAAAAAGGGGGAGTTAACGACCGAGTTTTGACCACCAACACACCACAAAAGTTCACTCCACACCAACAAGATTTGTCGTATAAACCCCACCCGACACCCCGAACCTAAGAACGGACCTTTCCGTGTCACTTCAACAAAAAACCCCTGATCTCACCAACAGGATTTGTCCAACCTTAAACTCCAGTCAAACCAACCTAAAAAGGCACCTTTCAGCACCAACACAACAAAAAACAAGAACCCCACCAACAAGATCTGTCGTATAGGCCTACTTGGTTCTTTCCAGGACCTCCTCGGGCGTGATAAGAGGACCGGCCTGATCAAGTCGAAGAACGAGTGGATTCACACCGTCAACTGGGACCTGGTGGTTTTCGACGAGTACCACTTCGGTGCCTGGCGGGACAACGCTAAGGCCCTCTTCGAAGGTGAGGATGAGAAAGAAGCGGCCAAGGAGCTCAAAGCTGAGTACCACGAGGGGCTGGCCGCCTTCGATGAAGAGCTCGACGAGCTCGGCAGCGATGAGGATGACTTTCTTCCTATCACAACACGCTCCTACCTCTACCTCTCGGGTACTCCTTTTAAGGCTCTGGCCACAGGCGAGTTCATTGAGGAGCAGATCTTCAACTGGACCTACACCGACGAGCAGCTCGCTAAGCGCCAATGGGCTGTTGAACATCCCGGTGAGTGGAACCCGTATGCCGCACTACCACAGATGCGTCTGCTGACCTACCGAATGCCCGATGACCTCGTGGCTATCGCGCACCAGGGTGAGTTCGACGAGTTCGACCTCAACACCTTCTTCGAGGCCACAGGTAGCGGTAACGAAGCTAGGTTTGTTCACGAGTCGGATGTACAAAAATGGCTGGACCTGATCCGTGGCGAGCATGCACCCACGCAGATGGACATGCTCAAAGCTGGCGGCCGCCCACCCTTCCCTTACGCGGATGCCCGTCTGCTTCCTTACCTCCAGCACTCGTTCTGGTACCTGCCGAACGTTGCTGCCTGCCAGGCCATGGCCAACCTGCTCGCTGCCCGACACAACACTTTCTGGCACCAATACCAGGTGATCGTCGCCGCTGGAGCGGGCACCGGTGTCGGAGTTGAAGCACTCCCACCTGTGCGTGAGGCGATCGGAGATGGGCACGATACAAAGACCATTACGCTCTCGTGCGGCAAACTCACCACCGGGGTAACCGTCAAGCAGTGGTCATCAATCCTCATGCTGCGCAACCTCACCAGCCCAGAGTCCTACTTCCAGGCCGCTTTTCGGGTACAGTCCCCGTGGGCGATTAAGAACCCCGATGGGGATGACCCAAGCCGGGAGAAGATCCTCAAGCCTGTCGGGTTCGTCTTTGACTTCGCGCCAACCCGTGCTCTGCGTCAGATTGCCGACTACGGCACGGGGCTTCATCCCGAGGCTAAGAGCCCCGAGCATGCCGTCGCTGAGCTCGTCAACTACCTGCCGGTACTGGCCTATGACGGCGCCTCGATGAAAGAGATCGACGCGGGCGAGGTGCTCGACATCGCCATGTCTGGAACCTCAGCCACCCTGCTGGCAAAGAAATGGGAGTCCGCGATCCTAGTCAACGTCGACAACATGACGCTCAAGAAGATCATGAACGACGAGCGTGCCATGGAGGCCATCCTTAATATCGAAGGATTCCGCGCCCTGGGTGCTAGCATCTTCGAGACCGTGGTGAACAAGAGTGAATCCGTATCGAAAACCAAAAAGGAAAAAGGCGACTCGCTGACCACGAAGGAGAAGAAGGAACTCTCAGCCGAGGAGAAGGACTACAAGTCCAAACGCAAGCAGATCCAGGAAAAGCTCATCAAGTTCGCTACCCGGATCCCCGCGTTCATGTACCTGACTGACTTTAGGGAGAACACGCTCTACGACGTCATCACCAAGATCGAGCCTGAACTGTTCAAACGAGTCACCGGCCTATCCGTGGAGGACTTCAACCTCCTGGTGAACCTGGGAGTCTTCAACTCCATCCACATGAACCAGGCAGTCTTTGCGTTCCGCCGCTACGAGGACGCCTCCCTGTCCTACGTGGGCTACGCCTCCCATGCGGAGCAAAAGCGCCGCAAAGACCTCCATAAAATCGGCCTCTACGACACCGTCATCACCATCGAAAGGAACAACCGGCGGTAACGAGCGGGCGGTTGGTCATCCCTTGTACCGAGTGCTTCATGATGAGCCGAATGCGGAGATGAGCTTCTTCGTATTCCGTGAAACATTGATGGGGTCAGCGGACTTTTTGTTGAAATAATGGTGGGCGAAATCTTTTATTCGTGGCGCTTAGATGCTGCACCATATTTCGTGAGCTACTTCCTAGAGTAAGGGTGAAATAGCAGTCCGCTAGTTTTAATGGGCGAGCATGAACACCCAGAATACGGCCCCTAAGATAACGGAGCACACCAAGTAATACGTGTACCACGTCCTCCAATACCATCTGACAGGGTAAAAGAACCTCCGTGCCTGCGCGCACGTTCCGTCATATTCGATAAACCTGAATTACGGGTACGATGAGGGTCAATTCCTTGACCATCATCTGCGATACTCACATGAATCATGCCGTCAGATTCTTGCCCTGTCACATCAATCCGTACTTGACCCGCTGTTGCGCGTGCATGACGAGCAATATTCGATAAGCCTTCACGCACCACAGCAACTACATCATCACTGAGATCCAAACCTACACGGGCCTCCAGATCAGCAATCATATTTTCTTCATGATCTTCATCCTGATTGATAGCATGGTCATCCAGACAAATCAGTAGCGAAGGCGCAAAACCTAAAAATGATCGTGATAAAGAAGACTCACGACGCACACGTTCAACTAAGCCCACTGTCCGGTCTGGTTCACGTAAGTCATGGACAATTGCCCGTATCTGCCGTACTGCCTCGTCAATCCCCGCCAAAGAATGATCTAAAGCTGCGATAAGTGTTTCACGGTCTAAATCGCCCGCATGAATTTTTTGTTTCGCAGCATCAAGACGCATACCTGTGGCAAAAAGCTGCTGAATAGCAAAATCATGCAGATCTCGGCCAATACGATCACGTTCATCAAGCAGGGAAGCCATATCCTCAGCATGACGGGCAGAAGCCAAAGCCAACGCTAAAGTCGCTTGAGAAGCCAAAGATTCAGCGAGGGTAAGCTCAGAAGAATCAAATTCTGGCGCTCCTTGAAGTCGCAGCAAAATAAGGACCCCAAGTGAACGGCCACGTGAACGCAGTGGCGCATACAATGCCGGTCCGAAAGTGGAAAGAACCGGCACCCTCAGCGACGTGGCGCGAGCTAAAGAATCCACGAGCATACCGGTACCTTCGGCGAGGACTTGCATGGCTCGTCCTTCAGCGGGAAAAACCGCGCCGAGGATACGATCTGCGTCATGCCCTTCGGTGATTTCAGCGGCCCAGGTGTCTCCAACGGAAGGTAAAACGATTACTGCGGTATCTGCACGTGCTACTTCACGTACTGTTTGGGCGATAAGGACCAGCGCATCTTCCTCATCCGTGCCTTCAAGCATGGTTGTTGTCAGTGACTGTGATGCTGTAATCCATCGTTCTCGGCGACGCGCATCGGAGTATAGTTGCGCGTTTTCAACGCCTACCCCTGTGGCGTGGGCTAAGGCCTCAACGATATGTGCTGTATGTTCATTAAAACCATGATGTGTTCCTGTGAGGTACATGCGTGCGTACATTCGTCCGTGGACGAGGATGGGAACACCAAGGAAATTTTCTATCCCGCTAAGTTCAGGGTAGTCAGATAAATCATTGAAAAGGAGATGCCCTGATGTGGGGATTTGAACGATGAGTTCTTGCGGAATAACGGCGAGTTTTTCACCGTGCATGATTTCCATGACGGTATCACCCCACGTGTCGATGACAGAAAGAGTCCCGTGGCGTGCTCCTGCTAAATGACATGCTTGTTCGACGAGGGCTTTGAGGGTACGTCGTGAATCAAGATTTGATGTGAGGTCAAGTACGGCTTCTAAAAGCCGAAAGTCAGATTTTTCGCTCATACGTGTTCCTGTTCATAGGCCCATCGGTAGGTGTGTGCATGTGTCAGGAGTTCTTCATGCGTGCCGTGAGCAACTATTGTTGCAGGTGCTTGAGGAGTATCTGCACGGCGGTCCATGACAAGGACGGTATCAGCATTTTCTAGTGCACTGAGTCTGTGACTGATGACGAGGACTGCGCGACCCAGGCGGGGGCGTAAGAGTTCTGTCAGTAATGTGTCAGCAGTAGGGGTGTCAAGGTGTTCACTTGCTTCGTCAAGGAGCATGAGTGGGGCAGGGCAGGCCAGAGCACGTGCCATCAGTAGTCGTCGGCGTTCTCCGCCTGAAATAGTTGTTCCTGCGGTTCCTAGTTGCGTGTTCAGACCTTCAGGTAGTGACTGGAGCCATGTGTCGAGTCCTACGGCGGATAGAAGTTGTGTTGCTTCTGTCTTACTTAGATCAGCGCGTGCAACTCGTAGGTTTTCTAAAACTGTGGTGGCGAATATATGCGCATCTTCAGTGGTGACAGTAAGGGCAGAAAAAATGGTGTCGTAATCAAGGTCGGCAATGTTATGCCCGTTGAGTGTCACCGTTCCTGCGTGTGGTTTAAGTAGGCCCGCTAAAGTCAGCAGGAGAGTGGTTTTTCCAATTCCTGATGGGCCAACGAGGGCGATACGTTCATTGGTAGCTAAAGTGAAATTGAGGTCCTCGGCAAGGGTTGGGCCACCTGGCCATCCGATTGCTAGGTTGTGAGCGTTGAGGATTGTATGAGGCGTGGTTTGGCTGCTGTCCTCATCCTTGCTTTGCAAGGGCAAAAGATTCTCTGTGTTGCGCTGGTCCGTGGTGTCCTGCTTTGCTGGGGCATAGTGAGTATTCGGTGTGGTTGTGTCGCCTCCGAGGAGTTCGTTAATACGTACGGCGGCAGCGGCGGAGCGAACTAGCTGTGCAGTAGCTGCTGAGAGTTCGGATGTTGTTTCAAATACGGAAAGAGGTGTGAGGACAATGACTGCGAGGAGCACAGGGAATAAAATTCCTTGTGTTGTTGCAGGTATACCCACGATGAGTGCCCCTATGACAGCCATTCCCATGGCGAGTCGATCAATTCCGGCAGCCCATCCTTGCAGTTGAGCTGTCCGCCTTGTTGTGTGAGTAAGTTCTGATTCAGTTGCTGAAATTGTGCGGAGAAGTGTGGGGAGTTGGCCGGTTACCTGTAGGTAGGGCGCTCCGTCCATCACTGTTTGGATGCTGCTGGAAAGTTGTGTACGTGCACTTCGTGTGGCTTCTTCCACTGTGCGTGTGGCGTGCATAGTGACAAGAGGAACACATACGCCAGAGATTAAAAGACAGATCGCAAGTATGAGGGCAGCTGCTGGGCTGAGGAAAGCAATTCCAATGATTGTGCCTATACCAACGATGGTGGCAACGGCAAAGGGCAAAATACTTTTGACAACTACATCACCGACATCGTCAACATCTGCTCCGGCACGTGCGAGCAGGTCACCGCGTGTTATGTGTGTGATCGTGTCAGCTTCGTAATTGGCGAGGGTTGCGTAGATTCCTTGGCGCAGGTTATCCATTCCTTCTAGGGCCACGTGGTGGCTTGCTAGTCGGCCAAGATAGCGCATTAATGCTCGTAAAACTCCGAAGAGTCGTACGGCGACTGCGGCAACTGTTAAGTGGAGGACAGGTGGGTGTTGGGAGGCGCGGGCAATGAGCCATGCGGATGTTGCAGATAGGCTGATTGCTGATCCTAAGCAAAGACATCCCAGAAGGAGTGCGAGCGCAAATTGTGTGCGGTTGACGTGCAGGAGTGTGAGGATGCGGCGTAGCGCGTTTCGTTCAGTAGAGGTGAGGAACACGGTGGTCATCGCATGTTTCCTTTTGTCGCGTCAAGAAGTTCAGGGAGTTCAAAGTGTGCGTGCTCGTGTGTACTGGTTGCGGCGAGGATGGGCCAGCGTTCAAAATCTGCGGCTGTTGCTTCCTGCGCTTTGATTGTGATGTGTTTGTCAGCGATTGATACGAGGGTTTGGCGGTGTGCTATGACGAGTACTGTGCGTCCTTGCGCGCGTAAGTGTTGGAGTGTGTTGAGGATGATTTCCTCGGTTGCTGCATCAAGATGCGCGGTAGGTTCATCGAAAATTACCAGTGGCGCGTCTGATATGAGGGCTCTGAGCAGGGCGAGTCTTTGTCGTTGCCCACCGGATAGTCCGATGCCGCCTTGTCCGATAGGTGTATCCCAGCCTTGGGGGAGTTTGTGGAGGACGGTGTCAAATCCTGCGGCATGTGCTGCCTTGCTCAGTTCGTCCTCGTTGGTGTCATGAATGAGGTTTTCACGCAGGGTTCCGGGAATAATCATGGGGTTTTGTGGTACCCAACTGACTTGCGCCCATAAAGAATCCGGGTTGATTGTTGTTATGTCGATACCGTCAATACTGATCTGGCCTTGCTGTGGGCGGATGAGACCAAGCATAGCCATGATTGTGGTGCTTTTACCGACTCCTGAAGGGCCAACGAGGACTGTAAGGGTGGCGGGAGTGATTGTGGCATTCAGGTCTGCTGGAGCCCATACGCCGCGTGCGGCAACTGATACATGTGTGAAAGTGAGTGAAGCGGTTCGTAAATTGGGGCAGGGGAGTGAGTCTGATAGTTCTTGTGGGTGTGCTGTGGTTGTGATGCTTTGGGAGTGTGCCTCATTGGGGAGGGGAGTTTCTAATATGTCGAATGCGGCGTTTGCGGCGGCTACTCCATTTGCTGAGGCGTGGAATTGTGCGCCGACTTGCCGTAGCGGTTCAAATACTTCAGGGGCTAGCATGATGACTGCTAGGCCGGAAAACAGCCCGATATTTCCATAAACCAGCCGCATACCGACTTCAACTGCGACAAGTGCGACAGATAGGGTGGCGATAAATTCGAGGACACCGCCTGAAAGAAAAGCAATGCGTAGCGTTGCCATTGTGATTTTTGTGTTTTTTTGTCCAATTTTTGCGAGGTGAGGGCGTGGTGCTTGTGCGCGTCCGAGGGCTTTCAGAGTGGGTAAGCCGGCCATGAGGTCAAGGAGCTGTTGGCTGAGGTGTTGCATGGAAAGCAGACGCGCAGAGGAAGAATCTTGAGTGAAACGCCCTATGAGGATCATGAAGATCGGGATGAGTGGAACGGTGAGGGCTGCGATAAATGCTGACCAGAAATCAATGAGAAGAATAGTTGCTAATGCCAGTGGGGTTACTGTGCTGACAAGGATGAGTTGGGGGAGGAAGCGGACAAAGTAGGGGCCAAGATCATCGAGTCCGCGTGTGAGTAGTGTCGTGGTGTGGGTACCTTTGACAGCAAGCCAGCGAGGACCAAGTGCGATGCTGTGATTGATAACTGCTTGTCGGAGGTCTTTAATTGCGGAATCGGCTGCTTTATGTGCTAAGGATTCTCGTAGTCCAATTAAGAGTGCACGGATAATGATGACGGTAAGTAGGCCCCAGAATAATGGCATGACTGAGCTGAAAGTTCCTGTTTCCTCAACGATGGGGGACAGTGTTGCTGCTATGAGTATTGATTGTCCGATGACAAGAGCTGCAGTGACGAGGCCAAGAAAAGCTGTCAAAAGAATGTGACGTCGTGCGCTATGTGCATATCGTAAGAGTCGAGGATCCAAGGGGCGCATAGGTCGTATATGTCTTTCTCAGGTGTAACGATACAGTTATTATGCAGCGCAACGGGGTCCTGCGCTTTTGAAACACAGGACCCCGTTGTTGGTTGGTTGAGGTCAGCCTGCGAGGAAGTTCTGACCGAGTCGGATCTTCTTTGGTAGCAGACCCGCATTTTCTTCGATGTCATTGATTGACACACGATGGCGGAATACCCAGTAAGACCATGCCACGTAGATGAGAACCACGGGGACGAAGCATACAGCCACGATGGTCATGACGGTGAGCGTCGATGTTGTGGAGGATGCTTGGTCGATGGTGAGTGAGTAAGCCGGGTTGATGTACGACTTCATCACTGCTGGAGCCATTGCGCTGAAGATCCATGTCACGGCAGCTGCAATTGCCAGTGCGGAGAACAGGAAGGATTTTCCTTCTGAACGCAGCGCGGACTGTGAGAAAACTGCTGACAGGATCAAGCAGATTGCTGCTACAGCGAGCGGAATCCATGCAAAGACGTTTGATACGTAAACGAATTGACCCCAGATAACCCACACAGCTGCAAGGAGTGTAGCGACCAGTGAGAGTGGTCCTGCGAGTGTATTGGAACGTTCACGGACAGGTCCTTCAGTTTTGAGTGCGAGGAACTGTGCTCCGTGGGACAGGCAGATCGCTAATACGACTACGCCACCGAGGATGGTGTAGGGGGTCAGGAGTGAGAAGAAGCCACCGGTGAGCTGATGAACGGATGTGTCAAGCATTCCAGCGACTTTATCGGCGGCAACGACTTTACCGTCGCGTCCGACAACTTCAATAGCCATGCCCTGAACGAGGTTAGCGAATGCTACACCGAGTAGTACGGGGACAAGCGCAGCGCAGACTGTGTGAATACGGTCCCAGATAGTGCGCCATGTGGCGGTGGCGATCTTGGAACGCCATTCCAGAGCTGTGATACGCAGAATGAGGCATACGAGAACCAGGAAAAGAGCCAGGTACATTCCGGAGAACATTGTGGCATACCATTCTGGGAAGGCTGCGAATGTGGCGCCACCTGCGGTTAAGAGCCATACTTCATTGCCATCCCAGTGTGGGCCAATGGTGCGGACAACTTGGGTGCGTTCGCGGTCATCGCGTGCAACGAGTGCTGAGAGGACGCCAACACCAAAGTCGAAGCCTTCGAGGACTAAGTACATTGTCCAAAGGACAGCGATAAGGATGAACCAGAGAATAGAAAGTGTCATTGTTCCGCTCCTTTTCCTCAGTATCCGAAGGAGAGGGCATCATGATCTGAAGCCTCATCGGATGCGGATTTTGCGTGAATACCTTCAAGCGCGTACCGCTTGATGAGCAGGATCCAAATGACACCGAGTGCTCCGTAGAGAAGGGTGAAAAGTACCATTGTGGTACCGACTTGCCATGCTGGAACCTGTGAAGAAAGACCAAAATCAGTCATCATGAGGACAGAACCAACGGGGTCGCCATTCATGAGGCCTTCGATATTTGGGTGAACAAGCCAAGGTTGGCGACCAATTTCTGTCATGATCCAACCAAATGATGCCGCAACAAATGGCATGGGGATACTCCACAAAGCAAAACGCCCAAGGGATTTCGATGTGGGGAGTTTACCTTTGCGTGTAGCGATCAAGCCCCAAATGGCCAAAATGGCTGAGAATGCTCCGAAGAGCATCATCAGGCGGAATGACCAGAATGTTGCCATTTGTGGAGGACGGAAGTCGTATTGTGAAGCGTCACCGTAGGTCGCAGTGAAATCTTTATTTGCGTTGAGCAGTTTGACCATGCGAGCTTGTTCATCGGCGATGCCTGCAACTGTCGCGTTGAAGTCGTTATGCGACATGAAAGCAGCTACGCCAGGAATTTCAAGGAATTTTGTTGGCTGTGACTCGTTGTTGAGTGGGCAGTCACCGAATTGTGCGACGGTGAATGCTGCGCCTTGAGTATCGACACACACGCCTTCGGCGGCAGCCATTTTCATTGGTTGATACTTAACGAGGTCTTGTCCTTGGAAGTGTCCGGTGATTGCTGTGCCAAGACCGCCGATAATAACGACGATGAGGCCGAAGCGAGCGACAGGGTGCCACACATTGCGTGCTTCAGTCAGCCCTGCTTCGCCACCTTCACGTGCTGCGCGTGTCAGCCACCATAAAGCAAAGCCGGCAACTAATGTGCCTGAAACTAGCCAAGCGGAGGTGATGACGTGGGTGTATTCCCATACTAAGAGGGGGTTGAGTACGACTTCAATGAAACCGAATGTGGTGTTGAGTTCAGCTCGGCCAGTTTCGGGGTTGAAAACAGCGCCTGTGGGGTGCTGCATCCATGAATTTGCCCCGAGAATCCATAGAGCTGAAACTGAAGTGCCGATAGCGGTAAGCCAAATGGTGGCGAGGTGCCATCCCTTTGAGAGGCGTCCCCAACCGAAGATCCACAGTCCAAGGAATGTTGATTCAAGGAAGAATGCGAGGAGAGCTTCAACTGCAAGAGGAGCACCGAAGATATCGCCGACGAAACGTGAGTATTCCGACCAGTTCATGCCGAACTGGAATTCCTGCACGATACCTGTGGCAACGCCTAATGCGAAGTTGATGAGAAGAATTTTGCCAAAGAAGCGTGTTGCTTGAAGCCATGCTTCTTTGCCGGTTTTTACCCAGAAAGTCTGCATAATGGCAACTAAAAGGGAAAGACCGATTGTCAGTGGAACCTGGAGGAAGTGGTAGACGGTAGTGATACCGAACTGCCAGCGCCCCAGGGTCAGCGCATCTAACGCTGTCTGAGCGAGGGGCATGGTGATGCCTTCCGATCGGGATAAAAATTGATGGACCAACGTCCTGAAAAACAGAACGTCATGCCATAAAAATACCCTCAATTTGCGGTGCGTCAACTGCTTTTGGGACTAAATTCCGTGACAGTTTTTAGCAATATGTCAGGTAAAAGAAATGCTTCCTTTTCGTTATGCGGAAAATAGGATTCTGACACTGAATACACTATATAAACCTTACGTAATTAAAAGTGGGAAATATCTCAGCCTAAGCTTTCATCTGATGAGGTGGTACAAGCCACCTGAGGCTGCACTGCTTGCCAGAGTGAACTATGGGAGAATGAGAGTGAAGATGGGAGTCACGATCGCACCATCGTGACGTGAGTTAAGCGTCGCCCAGATATGTGCTTCATGAGCACGTGGACGTACTCTCCGCCACTGCGGACCCACAGGCTTTCCGCCCCCATGCGGGGCGAGTTCAGGAAGCTACCGTTGGTGCAGGACGGCTGCTTCACATATGGGAGAGACGTGTCTAACGATCTGAATTTGCCGGAAACTCCAGCGGCATCATTGCTTTTTCGTGCACCCGAATTTCAAGCTCCTACTTTTCAGGCAGCGCCACCGGTCAGTACCTATTCGGCAGATGAGCCTACTCGCTCAACTCGTACACGCCAGCTACGAAAAACAAAGAATGCGCCTTCTGGCGAAGAAAAATTTTCAGATTCTGAGTTTTCGGATGAGGAAACGACAACGAAAAATCGTCGTCGCCGTTCGGTCCTTACATCGGAGGATCTACACAATGATGATGAAACGACCCCTTCATATCGTCGTAGACGCAGGCGGACTGTTTCTTCTGTGAATGATGATGAGCGTGCAGAAAAAGAAACTCAGCGTGCAGAATCTGACGATCAGAGCACGGATGCTGCTGAGGAATTTTCTGCAGCTTCATTACAGGTAGAGGATGCTTTTGACGAGGAAGTAACGACCACTCGTCGTCGTCGCCGTCGCCGTTCACATGCGGTCGCCGATGAAGAAATAGACTCGACTGACCTCACAGATCAAGTGAAAGCGTTGAAAGGCTCCACGCGTCTGGAAGCAAAAAAACAACGTCGTCGTGAAGGTCGCAAAGAAAATCGTCGTCGTCATTCCATCACAGAATCAGAGTTCTTAGCGCGGCGCGAATCTGTTAATCGTGTCATGGTTATCCGTCATCAGGATGGATTAGATCAGGTTGCTGTTCTTGAAGACGACCTTTTAGTGGAGCACTATGTGGCCCGTCGAACTCACGGGACAATGGTTGGCAATATTTACTTGGGACGTGTACAAAATGTGCTGCCCTCAATGGAAGCTGCTTTCGTTGATATTGGACGGGGACGTAACGCTGTTTTATACGCAGGTGAAGTGAACTGGGATGCTGTTGGCTTAGAAGGCCGTCCTCGGCGTATTGAGTCAGCCCTAAAAAGTGGCGATCCTGTTCTTGTTCAAGTAACCAAAGATCCCATCATGCATAAGGGAGCGCGACTGACCAGTCAGATCACCCTTGCTGGACGCTATCTTGTGTTGATTCCTGGCGGTTCAATGATGGGTATTTCACGTAAATTACCTGAGAAAGAACGTCAGCGTCTGAAACGAATATTGAAACAGATAGTCCCTGACAATACCGGTGTGATTGTTCGTACCGCAGCTGAAGGTGCAACGGAAGAACAAATACGTGATGATGTGTCGCGCCTGACAAAACAGTGGGCGGATATTGAGTCAAAAAAGAATAATGGAAAGTCAGCCCCTGTTCTTCTGCGCGGCGAGCCAGATCTTGCTGTCCGTGTAGTGCGGGATCTGTTTAACGAGGATTTTGCTTCGCTGATTATTCAAGGGAAAGAAACCTATCAGCGGGTCAAAGAGTATGTCGAAGAATTATCTCCTGAACTGTCTGAGCGCGTTCAACTGTGGACCTCGCACGAAGATATTTTTGCCGCTCACCGCATAGATGAGCAGCTATCGAAAGGAATGGACAGAAAGGTTTGGCTGCCCAGCGGCGGTACTCTCATCATTGATCGCACGGAAGCAATGACGGTCATTGACGTAAATACCGGTAAATTTATCGGAGCTGGTGGCACCCTTGAAGAAACGGTAACGCGTAACAATCTTGAAGCCGCTGAAGAAATTGTGAGGCAACTGCGCCTACGCGATATCGGTGGGATTGTCATTATTGACTTTGTTGACATGGTTCTTGAATCGAATCGAGATCTTGTGTTACGCCGTCTTGTTGAATGTTTGGGTCGTGATCGTACACGGCATCAAGTCACAGAAATTACTTCTTTAGGCTTAGTCCAAATGACACGTAAACGTGCTGGTGAAGGTCTTGTTGAAGCTTTTTCAACAACCTGCCAGTCCTGTGAAGGACGCGGCTTTATCGTGCATCAACACCCCGTGGAAGCTGATGGAAGCCATGCCGGTGGTGCAAAGAGCACTCGTAAAAAGAAAAACATGGCAGAGCCGCGTCGCATTGAAGAAGGGCCTGAGCGTGAACGTGCCCGTGAAGCTTTGAGCGCTATCGCAGCGGCAACATCACAAAAAGATGATGCAACGTTTAACGCAACTGAGGAAGGAACGCCAGAGCCAGAAAAAACGGCAGATGGTTTGTCGGAAGCACCGCGATCGGCACGTTCGCGCGGAAAGCGAAAACAGCTTATAGCTGATATGCATGAAGCTGAAAAAGCGACAAGGCAACTCGCTGACCGTGAGACGGGCGTTGAAAGTACTGAAGAAATCGCACAGACGCCTGTTACTTCAAAAACTCGTCGTGTTCGACACATGGTGACAGCGCCCGTGCTAGAACCTCCGATTACACAACCTGTGTCTGAGACGACTCAAGAAAATACTCAGGAACAGTCCGTTTCGGATATGTTGCAATCTGAGGAAGTAAAAGAAGCTTCCGTAACATCCTCATCTGCACAGGGGGAGGTGCGAGGGCGAGCTCATACAACTCGTCGCGGACAATCGCATGACGAAACCTCGCGCAATCACGCGCAACAAAAGAAAACACGTCAAGCTGCTCGTCGAACTGTAAAAAAACAGTTCACTGATACGGATACTGCCGTGACAGGGGCGTCGCAGGAAAAAGATGAAGTGAGTCTGGGTGAATATGCGGAGGTTGTCATAAGCGACCTTTCAGGTAGCAGTGAAACAGTATCCCAGCGGAAACGATCTGCGACTACCTCGACGGGGCGAAAAACGTCACGAGGTAGCGAAAAATCTGGTCAGGTGAAATCCACCACTCGTCGCCGTCGGAGTGTAACGGCTCAGTCGATTGAGCCGGAAACATCAGAGAATCCGGTGACGCTGGAATTGCCACCGGTCCGCACAGGTACGAGTGCGCGCGCGACGGTAGCACTCAATGACATTATCTTGCCCGAGCGCACACAAGCGGCTCAACAGACTAAACGTCGCCGTCGAGCTGTGAGCACAGGGATAGTCTCACCAGAATCTACGGGGGAGGCATAGAAAGAGCTTTGATAGGGCATACGCATAAGAGGTGTGGAATCGCACAATCAAAATGAGTAATAAATGTCCCTGTCAGCTTGCTGTGACGAATGTTTTCAGCTAAATTTATACGTCGGCACAACGAGTGCCAACGGAATAACTATTGTCTGTTTACGTTTGACGTAAGATATGTATTCCGTCCCACATACCAAAAGAGATGAGCTTTAACGTGGTCTACGCGATCGTCAAGGCCGGCGGCCGACAGGAAAAAGTGTCCGTCGGTGACGTCGTTGTCGTCGATAAGTTGGCTGAGGAAATCGGTTCCAGCATTGAACTCCAGCCTCTGATGCTGGTTGATGGTGACAACGTCACTGTTGATTCTGCTTCCTTGGAGAAGGTCACCGTCAAAGCTGAGGTCGTGGACCGTGCAAAAGGCCCGAAGATCTCCATCATCAAGTACAAGAACAAGACCGGCTACCGTAAGCGCCAAGGTCACCGTCAGAAGATGTCGGTCGTCAAGATCACTGAGATCGCCTGACATTAGCTGGAGTACAAGCAGAAAGTAGGTGCTCTGATGGCACATAAGAAGGGCTTGGGTTCTTCCCGTAACGGCCGTGACTCGAATGCTCAGCGCTTGGGCGTGAAGCGTTATGGTGGCCAGTTTGTTAAAGCCGGCGAAATCCTTGTTCGTCAGCGTGGCACGCACTTTCACCCAGGTGAAGGCGTAGGACGCGGTAAAGACGATACGCTCTTTGCTTTGCGTGCTGGCGAAGTAGAATTTGCTACTCGTCGTGACCGCAAGGTTGTCAACATCGTCGAGTCTGTCTCAGCCTGAGACATCTCATACTTAAGAGGCGTTCGGCTTAGCCGGACGCCTCTTTACACATACGCGCTCTGTAAAACACTGTTTGACCAGAGCAGCTTGCATGCTGATGTTGCAGTTGTGATATGAATTCAGCCTGCATTTATACCCCGCGTACCTGACATAGTGACTACCACATATCTGATGCCTGAAGGAACGTAAATAAATATCTGATCTTGATGGTACGTACAGGTAGGGTTTATATGTATTAGGGTCGCAACTAGGAGGAAAAATGACGAGTTTCGTTGATCGGGTCACCATTTACGCTGCAGGTGGTAATGGTGGGCACGGAGTTGCCTCTGTGAAACGTGAAAAGTTTAAGCCTCTAGGCGGCCCAGATGGTGGTGACGGAGGAAATGGTGGATCCGTTATTTTGGAAGTGGATCCTCAAGTCACCACCTTGCTGACCTACCACCGTAGCCCGCATCAACGCGCCCATAACGGTACGCAAGGGATGGGAGATTTTCGTCAAGGAAAAAATGGCGAGGATATTATTCTTCCTGTTCCGGATGGAACAGTTGTAAAAACTGCTTCAGGTGAACTCCTCGCTGATATGACAGGGGCGGGCACACGCTGTGTGATTGCAGAAGGTGGACGAGGGGGCTTAGGTAATGCCGCTCTCGCCTCGAAAGCTCGGAAAGCCCCGGGTTTCGCTCTCCTTGGTGAACCTGGTGAGGAACGCCAAATAATTCTTGAACTTAAATCCGTTGCAGATGTGGCTCTTGTTGGATTCCCTTCGGCAGGAAAATCCTCACTTATTGCCGCGATGTCGGCTGCTCGACCGAAGATTGCTGATTATCCTTTCACCACGCTTGTGCCCAATCTTGGTGTTGTGCAAGCGGGAGATTCTCGTTTCACAATGGCGGATGTTCCGGGTCTTATCCCCGGTGCTTCAGCTGGTAAGGGATTGGGATTAGATTTCCTACGTCATATTGAACGTTGTGGTGTGATTGCCCATGTTTTAGATACTGCGGCTTACGAAACTGATCGTGACCCTGTGAGCGATTTACGTACCATTGAAGCAGAGCTTGCAGCGTATGAAA
Organism: Schaalia sp. lx-100; assembly: GCF_021083625.1. Lineage (NCBI taxonomy): Bacteria > Bacillati > Actinomycetota > Actinomycetes > Actinomycetales > Actinomycetaceae > Schaalia > Schaalia sp. lx-100. The sequence continues at coordinate 202,565 of NZ_JAJNRP010000003.1, forward strand.
GTGATCTCGGAGTTGTTGAAGGCTACGTCCCGTTAATGCAGCGTCCACGCATTATTGTGTTGAATAAAATTGATATCCCCGATGGGCGTGACCTTGCGCAGATTACTCGTGCGGACCTTGAATCTTTCGGATGGCCAATACATGAAGTTTCAGCGGTATCGCATGAGGGCCTACGCGCTTTGTCATTTGTTTTAGCCACTATGGTTGAAGAACATCGAGTGCAATTACCTCAGGAAAAAACTCGTCAGATCCTGCGGCCTGCCCCTGTGGGAACTCGTCGTACCATTACTGTGAATGCTGTTCAACATGCTGGTGAAACAGTGTATCAAGTGCGTGGTTCTCAACCGGAACGCTGGGTGAAACAAACTGATTTCACTAATGATGAGGCTGTTGGCTACCTTGCGGATCGTTTGGCAGCTGCCGGTGTGGAGGATCTCCTTATGAAAGCCGGAGCAATCGCGGGGGATACTGTTGTCATTGGTGACTTGCATGAAGGTGTCCTATTTGACTGGGAGCCGACATTAACTACAGGTCCTGAACTTCTAGGTAGTCGTGGAACAGATATGCGTATTGACCAAAGCTCTCGTCCGACACGTCGAGAACGCCGTCAGCATTTCCATGAAGTCATGGACGCGAAAACTGCTGCCCGTGAAGAACTGTGGATGGATCGTTTAGCAGGAAAATGGGCTGGTCCCGATGAGGATGAATTGTGATGATGACGGAAGCGTTAGCGAAGGCGCGAAGAATTGTTGTCAAAATTGGCTCATCATCGTTAACTCGTGCAGATGGTGGCTTAAATCTGAATCGTATCGACACGGTTGCACGGTTGGCTGCTCAATGGCAGGGCAGTGGACGTGAAATCGTTATTGTGTCATCAGGTGCGGTAGCTGCAGGTCTTGCGCCTTTAGGATTGGAACGTCGCCCGAAAGACCTTGCTCATGTTCAAGCTGCCGCAGCAATGGGACAGGGACTTTTAATCGCTCACTGGTCAACTGCTTTTCAATCACATCATCGTCATGCGGCTCAAGTTCTTTTGACAACAGCCGATATTATGCGTCGTGACCATTACACGAATGCTCGGCAAGCTCTTGAACGTTTGCTGGCATACGGTGTTGTACCGATCATTAATGAAAATGATGCGGTGACTACACGGGAAGTGCGTTTTGGGGATAATGACCGTTTAGCAGCTCATGTGGCGCAGCTTGTAGGGGCTGATGTCCTCGTGTTGTTAACAGACGTGGACGGCTTGTACACGGCTCCTCCAACACATGAGGGGGCGCAGTTTATCTCTGAAGTGAAAACAAGTGATGATATAGCGGATTTACTGATTACAGGGGCTGGTTCTGCGGTTGGTTCAGGAGGAATGGTAACGAAAGTGCAGGCCGCTTCTATGGCAACCTGCGCGGGGATCGGTGTCATTTTGGCTAATGCAGATCAGATAGCTGATGTTTTGACTGGTCATCGTGTAGGCACATGGTTCCATCCCACTTCGTCACGACCTGCATCACGTACTTTGTGGATTGCTTACGCCGCACAATCTCAAGGCGAACTTTTCATTGATGAAGGCGCTGTACACGCGATCACCGTTGGGAAGAAATCGTTGCTTGCAGCAGGCATACGCGGGGTGCATGGAAATTTCATTTCAGGAGATGTCGTTGATATTGTTGGTGAAAAAGGGCTCGTAGCGCGCGGTCTTACCGCTTATGATTGGGAAACGGTCGAAGCAATTCTTGGGGGTAGCCGCGAAGATTTAGTGGCTCAAGGCTGGGAAAATCCGCGCCCTGTGATTCATCGTGATGATTTAGCAATCATCGTGTAAATACGAGCTTTTTGATACGGCATAGATCAAAACTTGCACGTTCATTCCTGCAAATAAGTGACGTGTTTCGTTTCCCTGTGTTTCTTGGCATCTCATATGGAGGGTAAGAACGTATATGCTATTGACATTTGTCGATGCGTATATGAAGGAAACGAGGGGAGCATAGTCCGATGATTCAAGAAACTGTGGACATTTCGGCTCTTACGCGGGCTGCGCGTCAAGCTGCGCGTCATCTGGCAGGGGCGAGTACGCGGACTAAAAATGCTGCTCTAGAAGCGATTGCGCAAGCAATCCTGCAACATAGCGACGAAATTTTAGAGGCAAACGCGCAAGATGTAGCTAAAGCTCGTTTGAGTGGAATGTCAGAAGGACTTATTGACCGTCTCATGTTGACAGCACCTCGTCTGTGCAATATTGCTGAGGCTGTTCGCCATATTATCGGACTTGCTGACCCGGTTGGTCGTATTTTGCGTGGATACACCACAGAGGCAGGCTTAAGTGTGCAGCAAATCAGTGTGCCTATAGGTGTTATCGGCATGATTTATGAGGCGCGTCCAAATGTCACTATTGATGCGGCAAGCCTTGCCTTAAAAGCAGGAAATGCCGTGATTTTGCGTGGGGGCAGTGCCGCCGAAATAACAAATCATACGATCATCACCGTTATGCGTGAAGCGGTTACGGCCGTGGGTTTACATCCTGATGTGATTTCTACTGTTGACCCGTGGGGGCGTGCGGGGGCAAAAGCAATGATGCGTGCTCATGGTGACATTGATGTACTTATTCCCAGGGGTGGAGCTAGCTTAATCCGTGCAGTGGTTCAGGAATCATGCGTTCCTGTGATTGAAACAGGAGTGGGGAATTGTCACGTATATGTGGATGCGGAAGCAGATTTGGATGCTGCTGAAAAAATCGTTATGAACTCAAAAACGCAGCGAGTAGGTGTATGTAATGCGGCGGAGACTTTACTTGTGCATTCCGCTGTTGCTCCGCTTTTCCTTCCTGTGATCGTAGAGGAGCTGACCAAAGCTGGGGTGAGTATCCATGCGTGTGAAAATACTCGTCGTATTTTGCGTGAATCTGATCGAGATCAGTGGCATGGTGTTCTTCCTGCGCAAGAAGTGGATTGGGCGACTGAGTATTTATCTTTAGATATTGCTGTGAAGATTGTGAAGAGTATTGATGAGGCGATCGAACATATTCGTACATACTCATCAGGTCACACTGAAGCGATCTGTACATCGAGTCTGCGATCGGCACAGCGTTTTCGTACGGAAATTGATGCAGCGGCCATTGCAATTAATGCGTCAACACGTTTTACGGATGGTGGGCAGCTAGGACTTGGTGCGGAAATAGGTATTTCCACACAGAAACTTCATGCGCGTGGGCCGATGGGTTTGGAAGAACTCACAACAAGTACATGGATTTTTGAAGGCCAAGGAACGGTACGGCCTTAAAATGCGTGTAGTAAATCAAGGTATTGTTACGGGGATGAAATCAGTGCCTCGTGAGCAAAAGAAAAGTTCTGCGCGCCCTGCTATTGGAATCATGGGTGGAACTTTTGATCCGATTCATCATGGTCACTTAGTTGCAGCGAGTGAGGTGATGGATGTTTTCGGTTTGGATGAGGTTGTTTTTGTGCCGACGGCTATGCAGCCTTTCAAGGCTGGCCGACGTGTGACACCTCCTGAACATCGCTACCTTATGACGGTTATTGCAACAGCTTCTAATCCTCGTTTTAGTGTGTCGCGTGTTGATATTGAGCGTGGGGGAACCACATACACTATTGATACTTTGACGGATTTGCGTGAGCAGTATCCTGATGCTGATTTTTATTTCATTACGGGTGCTGATGCTTTGGCGCAGATAGTCCAATGGAAAGAAGCGGATACTTTATTTGAGTCGGCGCATTTTGTTGGTGTGACACGGCCGGGGCATACGCTGGATGCTTCGGGGTTGCCGCGTTCTGCGGTATCTTTGCTGGAAGTGCCGGCAATGGCTATTTCTTCCAGTGATTGTCGGCTGCGGGTAGAACAAGGTAAACCTGTGTGGTACCTTGTTCCTGATGGAGTTGTTCAATATATCAATAAGTATAATTTGTATCGAAACGTCAATAAATAGCACAGGAATACTGGGATAATTGCTTGCTATTTGATTGCGTATATTAACTATGTATCACGTATAGCACAGAGGTAGATTCTTCTAGCGATATGAAGAAATAAGTGGCGCGCGGATGTCTTTGTGATTTTTATGCACATTTGCTTGCATGTAAAAGAAAGGCATTGTGGAAGCCTTGTAAAAGGAAGGTCCTGTGCGTTTGCAGGAGGGGAAAACCTGCTTGATTTAACGTACTCCGGTAGTATCCGTAAAGGAGTGCATCAACTAGTCAGAGGATGTATATGGTTTGTTCTGCTTTTACCACTCAACTTGCTCATCATGTGGCATGTGCTGCACACGATAAACTTGCAACCAATCCTGTTCTGGTGGATGTATCTGAGCGTTTAGGTTTAACAGAAGGCTTTATTGTGGCTTCGGCACCTACTGTACGGCAAGTCAAAGCAATTGCAGAAGAAATCATGGACGTTATTGCAGAAAAAGAGCATCTACGTCCCGTTCATATTGAGGGGCGTGCAGAAGGTACGTGGGTTTTGCTGGACTATGGCGAAATTGTTATTCACGTGCTGAAAGACGAGGAACGAGAATACTACGCACTTGAAAAACTTTGGGGAGATTGCCCGGTGTATTCAATGCAAGATCCGAGCCGAGGGGACGTTATTTCCTTGCCGAGTTATTCCCCTAAGGGCATGACATGTGCCCTTCATATGTGAGCTAATGGCTTGTATCAGATATGTGAGTGCGCAAAAGAAAGTGATAACGTGAGTACGCATACCCAAATGAAAAACCTATCTTCAGATCACCGAATAATTCAACAAGATACTTGTACTGTTGTGGGTGCGAAACGTATTGTTTTCTTGCGTCATGGGCAGACGGATTTCAATGTTCAGAGGCGTTTTCAAGGTATTGTTAATCAGCCTTTGAATGAGGTGGGATGTCAGCAGGCCCAGACTGCCTCTGCTTTATTAGCGGGATGGTTAGCTCTGCGTCAAAAGCAACGTAATTTCACTGAAACAGATGAGGGAAATCCTGCTGTGCGTATCGTGTGTTCTCCGTTGCTGCGTGCGGCGCAAACCGCACAGATTATTTCTGGAGTTTTTGCTGAACAAGGTCTTTTAGAAGGTGATGTGCTGGAAGATTCTGCCTTCATTGAACGTTCGTACGGGGTATTTGAGGGGCAAACGCTTGAAGAAGCAATGAGTAAATATCCAGAATATGTTGCACAGTGGCGGGAAACAGGGGAGAGTATCGAAGCGGGTGTTGAAGCGTCAGATCGTGTAGGGCAGCGGATGATGCAGGCTGCTTTATCTTATGCGCGGGGCGTGGCCGATGGTGGAACTTTGATTGTCGTATCACATGGAAGCGCTATTGTGCGCGCATTGATTGTGGCCCTTGGTTTATCTCCGTTGGAATTTGATGGGTTACGCGGTTTGGAGAACTGTCACTGGTCTGAAATTGTGTTGACTGGCGGCGGTGGTTCAGGTGCCAGTGGCGGATTGTCGTGGCGTTTAGGTGTGCATGGCGTTGGCCAGACAGTGATGGGGGCTTGTTGAGTGCGTATGTCGGCTATGCGTCAGTTTTTCCTTGTTTTGGGTTGCTTAGTTCTGTTGTAGTGGCGTTCAAGCAAGCCATACGGAATTTCTAACGTAAAATCCCGTGATTGTAACAAAATTACGGGATATGTGTGGAGCATACGGGATTCGAACCCGTGACCTCTTCCATGCCATGGAAGCGCGCTACCAACTGCGCCAATGCCCCGATCGGGAAAGTGTTGCATACTTTGACGCAACGACCTATTAAGGATAACGGTCAACCTAGTGGCCTGACAAATCGGCACAGTATGTAGGGCACCACATCTATTGAATCGAATGGTAAGGCTGGGAGGGTGCTACTCCCATATAAAATCTCTATAGAGGCACAGGTGCAGGCTTATCCTACAGCCCGTCGCACCTCGCATATGCTCGGACTTTCCCCTTCGTAATACTCGCAGGAGGGATGAAAAGATTCCACATGTGATTTTTATATGTGCTCCACAGAAGCAGGTGTGTTTTTGTGGAGCACAGCAACACGACTTATTCATTGCTGAATATTTAGTTGCGTTTAGTGGAGTAGGCCGCTGCAGCTGCCGTTAAGCCAATATTGAGCAAAATCCTGATCGCCTTGACGAAGCCTTGGAAGAACATCAGCCGCGTGACCAGCACCTAACTCTGGATTGTATTTACGAATTGCCTCAAGTGAGGGAAAGCGCTCTAGTTGTGTCAGTGCTTCTTGCACAGCCTGATCGTTTCCAGCTCGTCCTGCTCGAACATATTCTGAAATCCAGGCACATTCCCAACGTAACGCTGCTTGCACTGCGATATCGCCACTTTCGGTGACCACGGTGACATCAGTGGAGCCGTCCTGCGGGTTCATACCTGCACTACGCATGAGTGAAGCGGTATATGGATTGGAGTCGGGGGAACTGTACACTACAGATTCCCCTTCACTGCTCAAGATTTTGGCACCGTGCGCATAGGGAAGAAGATCCTCTATGCGAGTTGGTGCAACGGTGTTTGGATAAGGTTGGTCGCCAAACTCAGTGAGTTCATCTTGTGCAATGTCGCGTAATGTTTCAGGAATAAGCTGATTTTTCGCTAGGGGCGTTCCCGTAGTTGCTTGGGCGATGGGTTGAGCGGCAAATTTTGCTCCGAAAATCGCTAAAGTCAGCAGAATAACAGTGAAAAGTACCTTGTTTTTGAGTGTTTTCGTTTGCATCAGAATTGAATCCTTCCCCATACACTCCGATATCGCTCATATGGAGGAGCGCCACATGTGCCTTCCATTTTGAAAGACATGACAAAATCGCGGGGTCCGTATGAAGCCAGAGGGAACATTTTCCATGAATAAGCGACTGGTTTAAAGTAAGTTACAGCGAATTGGCTTCCATTTGCTCCTGGCCACCGTAGGGCGACCGCATCACCTCTAGCACCTCCGCAGTAAGTATTAGTGACACTACCGTCGCTCCATCCGGTATTTCCTCCTTGATTTTCCCAAGACATTGAACCAACGTTATGATGTCGAACCTTTGTAAAAATAGTCAGTGATTTATAATATGTTGCGCTTGTATCTTCGCTGGCAGCATGTGAGATGCTTGGGGTGATGAGCATAAATAGTGTTATCAGCACTGAAGCAAGAAATATGTGCTTGTTCCTGGTAATGCTTATCGGTTGGTAATAATTGATGGATGTTTCCATGCCATCGCTCCTTTGTGATGGATGAGTAAAAAGAGATGACTTGATGCATGTATCAGTCATGATGAGTAGCGCACAATCGGATATCCGACTTCTTGAGCATAAGACCAATACTTTGTAAAGTCAAGAGTTTGAAAAAAATTCGTGCCATTTTATGCTTATATGAGATTATGTCGGCACTGATGGAGATTGTGCAGTTCCGCTTACGTTCCTCTGTGATTCAAAAGATTATTTTATGCTGTTGTTCAATGAGGGAATTATGTGAAATAAAGTTTTAGTATAGGTAAATATTTCGTATATCTCACGATTTAAGACAGTAAAGGGATTTAATTAAAATCTCTTGATAAAGATTGTGTTGTCGCTTAATGTTTTGCTATCACAGTAATGATGCTGTGATGAATTTATCGTATGAGACGGAAGGAGAACTCACGATATTGATTAGTCACATCAGGCATACTTCTTCTGTCGCACACATGAGTCACGGAAAAATTATGGGGAATTATAAGCAGCTTATATGGTGCGGGATTGTATTTCTTTCGACTATTGCGCTCACGGCTTGTGCTTCAGAAGTGCACCAAAGCAAGGAATCTGCTGAGCTCAGTGCTTTTAAGCCGGAAGCTGTTCAATCAGAAAGCGGCGAGGCGCAGGATTTTGTTTCCTATTGGGATAAAGCTGAACATTTACCTCCCGCTGCTTCTGATGAAGAATACGAGGAACTATTCGCAGAGGCTGTTGGAAAGTATGCTGACTGCATGGAGGGGCACGGCTGGCCTCGTCCTAGGCTGGATAATCCGCATACGCCCTTTAGTAGTCTTGCTGAGGACGTGCCTCCTGTTGGACAAGAAGCTGCGAAGTTTAAAGATGAGAAAGTATGTTTAGACTTGGCAGCACCGTGGCCGCAAAAACCAACGCTGACCACTGAGTATGTCAGTGCTCAATATGACAGACTGGTGAATTTTCGCCAGTGCATAACAGAGCATGGGGGTACTATTTCCGAACTTCCCAGTCGGGAAAAATACATTGCAGACATGATATCTGGTGATGTTTCGTGGTTTCCTATACCTGAATTGCTCAAGAGTGGTTTTTGGGCAGGGAAGCCCCAAAGCGAGATTTATAAAATTTGCCCGTGGTAACTATCTGAGGGCTGCCTCAATAATTGACTATATGTGAAAGTCGCTGCTTTTCCCCCTATAAGTGACCGTTACGAGAGGATTATCAGCGTATGCGGGCTAAAGTTTCACCGGGTTTTTTGCTTCTGCTATTCGTGCTTGCGGCGTTATGTGCTGCTGTAGGGTGGGCTGCTCATGCCTTGCTGCTACCTTCCAAAAAAGTGGAACCTACTGCCCAGTATGCTATCGGTCAGGTCGTGCAGGGTCATTTGGGACGTAATCTGAGTTTGGCGGCAAAAGCTGAATGGGTTGTCCAGTCATCTGTATCAGGTAAGTTTGCTGGTACGTTGACGTCGATTCCTACTGGTCGTCAGGGGAGTGTATCTGCAGGTGACGTGTTGTGTACGGTTGATTTGCGTCCTATTTTTGTCCTGCCGGGCCAAGTTCCTGCTTTTCGTGACATGGGAATGGGAGTTGAGGGTACGGATGTCGCTCAACTTCAGGCCTACTTATTTGAAGTGTATGGGCGGGATATGGTTCCTAATGGAAAGTTTGGTGACATCACTGAGGGTCTCGTAAAGAAATGGCAAAAGGATCATGACCTTGAAGTGACAGGTGTGATTCCTGTCGGGCAGGTTGTATTTATTCCATCTTTGCCTGTGAATATTGCCTGGGAAGATGACGTGCATGTGGGTTCAGAAGTTCAATCGGGAACAAAACTGGTGAAAATTTTTGATTCAACACCGACTTTCATGATTCCTTTACCTGAGGGGCAGCTGCGTGCTACTCATGAGGGGCAAGAAGTGCTGTTGGAATATGAAGGGCACACGTGGCATGCGGTGATTGATACGATTATTGAGAATTCTGAAGAACACACATTACTTGCGCAGCTTGCTCCTGTTTTGGGGCAGGACAGTATTTGTGCAGATACGTGTGAAAGTATTCCCGTTGCAGGGCTAAAAGGAATCTCAGCGAACGTTATATTAGTTCCTGAGGAAGAAGGCGCTCAAATTCCTCTTACTGCAATACGTGTTGACGCGCAGGGCAGGACTGTTGTTGTCGATGTGGCTGGTACACAATATCCGGTGTCGGTGCGGACCAGTGTGGGTGGACAAGCAATTGTTGATGGCATTGATGTGGGAATGAAAATACGCCTGTGGGGTGATCCTCAACAAAATGGAACACAGTTCAATCCGCAGAGTGGACTTGGAGAGGAAGCCCAATCAGAGGATTTGAGTTCCCAATCTGAGAAATAATCACGGCATTTTTTTTGGGGAGGCTCAGTGTGGAATACGCATACCCGCACAGCAGTGAAGAAGGTGTCGAATGGGATACAAGCTGTGAATCTGACGGTGGCAGTGAGAACTGTGAATGAGGAAAATAATCTTCCCTTCACTTGAGGAGCAGGTGCATGGGTGTCTGGATATTTATTCGTGAAGTACTGGTGACATGTCGTTCCCAAGGATTAATCTCTGCTGTGGTGGCGATTATTTCAGCTGTGTCGGTGGGTGTGGTATTGGGAACGGCTGGAGTATCTGCTGCTGCGCAGTCCGCAGTTTTGTCCACTGTAGATCAGGTAGGTACACGATCGGTGTCGGTGTATTCCACGCAAATGAATGGAGGCATACCAAGCCGTATCCTCGATTCATTAGAACGTGTAGACATTGTGGAAAGCGCAGTGGGTTTTAGTCAAACTGTAGATGTTGCCAATGTATCTTTCAATGGTGGTAAGCGTGCTGCATTGCGCTTGGTCTATGGGCAGCTTGGGCGTGAACTTATGGAACGCGCACACAACATTATGGGTATTGATTCACAAAATACTCAACTAGCAGATTCTTTGGTAGGTTTTGCCACTCAAGACGCTTACGATGTGCTTGCTTTGCCGCCTCAAGGTGGGGGAGCGCGTGTGGTTAATGACGGTATTGATGTTAATATCATCGGCAGCGTCGTTTTGCCTGAACACTTAGAAAAACTTACTCCCACTATTCTTGTTCCAATAGATCACGTTGATACTTTGTCGGTTATTTACCTGTCAACATATAGTCCTGACCAGGTTCCTTTGCTGACAGATCTTGTACGTGGTGAACTGCGGGATCTCAGTAACGAAGAATATGCAATCGAAACATCTCAAGCCTATGTGGATTTGCGTGCTGCCATTGATGGGAAACTCGCTGCATCGCACCGTATCCTTATTATCAGTGTTCTTGGTGCAGGAGCTGGAGCGACCATGCTTATGATCGGGGCGCTTGTTCTTTTGCGACGTAAAGACTTGGGGCGTCGTCGAGCGTTGGGAGCAAGTCGTTTGATGATTCTGGGGCTTATGTTGGGACAAGTTGGCCTTCTTACCAGTCTGGGGGCAGGCGTAGGAGCAATTGTCAGCATGATGGCAATGGCTTTCTTTGAACATCTGAGTCCGCCCATTGACTTTATGAGCGCAGTCATCATTTTGATAGCTGTCGCTAGCACGGTACTTGCTATTATTCCCGCGCTGTGGGCGGCTAATCGCGATCCGCTGTGTGAACTCCGTGTCCCATAGATTAATGAATCTGATTTTTAATAATCTTCATTAGGAAATCTTCTGAAAATTCGCAATATACCTTTTGATTCCTGAATATTTATTTAAGTTTTGGTGCAGGTTTGGAAATTTTGAATATCTACGCATTATTATGTGTGGTATATGTTGTGAAATGTAATTTTCATTTGAGCTTAAATTAATAGTTATAAATATTGTTTATATTGAATTCTGTGCAATTAACACTAAAAACTAGAGTGCTCGTTAAATGACTGAATAATAACATGTAACTCTTTATAGTGTGGCGTGCTGATATAAAAATATTGTGACCAATATGTAATTTATATATTGTTTATATTCATGATCTGTGATGATATTTATTTTATCTAAAAATTAAAGTGGAATATTAATTTTCCCCCTATTTATTGCGATAAATCTGATGTAATGTGCAATTAAATCTTTTGCTAGATAAAAGGTTTATAAATCTGAGGCATTTTACATTTTAAGGATCTGAGGTTTCATGTCTTTTAGATTTCATCAAGTGATAATAGTGGCTTTCGCTGCGAGTATTGGAGCGGTGGCCTTGTGCCCAGCTTCAAGTTATGCAGCAGACGAGGACCATGATCTTTTGCAACCACGACTGATTGGAGGAACAGATTTTACTCCTCCGAATCCGAATAATACGGCCCCCTATTTAATAAATTCTCCAGACTCTCCATATACGGCAGCTCAAGCATGGGATCAATGGAGGGGAAACTGTGACGGAATTATTGTCTCTGGTTCTCAAATTCCCGTCAAAGAAGAAGGATGGTCTGGATATATTGGCCTCCCTCCACGAGCACCACTTGGATGGGCAACTAAAGAATGTCTTATTACGGGTTCTGCAGCTCAGGTGCAATTTATGACCCGTGCTCTGGGAAAATTTGCTGTTGAACTCACAGGAAAAACATCAAGTCACGCAGATGGGACCGCAAACTTTTCCTTGTCATCTCTTACAGATACCGGTTATACAGCAGCTTTCTACGACAATGCGCTTGATGAGCATGGTAGGCTCACACGTCGTCCAACTGAAAAAGATCGAGGTTCTTTTTGGCTGCCAAGTAATGGAAAACCCCCTTTCATGGTACGACTCAAACAAGGTATGCCCTTCACAAAAGGACGCTACTACAAAGGCGTATTGAACTATGCGGTCAGTAGCTGCCAAGCACAATACCATCCACATGTTGCTCTGCGCGTTGAAAGCAGTGACGGTCGAATAGGGAAAACAACCAGATCGGTTGATCTGTGCTCATTAACTGCTATAAAAGAAATGCGGCCTATGGATGTAATGACCGAGCAAGAAATAACCGACTACAAGGTATCGAGAACGCTTCAGGCTAAACTGGGACGTGCTGAAATTGGTTTCCACACACGTGATATGCCCGAAGGAACCTACCATTTCGGAGTTTTGAATCATACTCTCACTGTTGCAGGTAACGATTCAGCATTTGATGATATCTACGTATACGACACAACTCCCTCTATCAAAAAAACTATGTCACCTGCTCTCATTCCTGTAGGTGGGCAAGCAGTTGTGACTCTGACAATCACAAATACAGCAGACATGGAAAGTAAAGAGGGAATATCAGTCATTGACATGCTTGCCTCGGGAATGAAAATTGTGCCCGAAAATCCTATTGAATCATCCAGTACCTGTCGCAATATTGCTGTCACAACAACAGGAACTCCAGATGCCGCGCTAGGTGAAACAACAATTTCTGAGAGTTCCCCACGTTTGACAGCTGATCTTGCTCAAGGAATGAAATCATGCACTATTGCTTTCAAAGTGCATATAACAACTACAGGCGATCATACGAACGGCGTTGATAACCTTGTGACACCTCTCGAAAAAGAAAAACACGAAAGTAGTAACGTGCGCGCATTTGCGCCGACTGATGAACCAGAGGTGGACAGAACAGAATATGTAACACCAAAGACCATTGATCCTTTCGTGAATTTTCAGCCCTCTGAGCACTTACCCGATGAACTGAAAACACATATTCCAGATGACCCGCATTTTACTTTTGTGAGCAAAGAAGGCCGACACTTAGGGAATACATTCGATGTCCCTGGGAAAGGAACTTTTGTTTACGATCCCCAGAAAAAGAAAATTATTTTCACCCCTGCTGAAGGCTATGTGACGATGGAGGACGGGGGAGCTGTCGCTCCTTATATGTATGAGGACTCGATGGGAGCTGAACTACGATCAACGGCTACAGTTACCGTAGGGAAATTACCTTTAACAGGTGTAGAAAATCAAAGTTCAGGTAAACAAGGTGAAACACAAGAAAGTAAATCCTTAAATCCTGTGAATTTGCGACCAGGACAAAAACTCGACCCTAAAAAATCAGGTTTCAAGCAGGCTGATGGCTCATTTGCGCTCACTGTGCCAGCAAAGCGTCACGATAAAGAAATAGGGACATATTTATTTGATCCGGTACGTGGGAAAGTCACTTTTATCCCTCATTATGACTTTACAGGTACACCAGAACCTGCCCGCGTGGTTTTCACAGATATGTTCGCTACAGAGGCAACTTCAATATATACGCCAACAGTTATAGGCACACAAGAAAAGCCTGAGGGCGAATCTGTAGCTGAGGAACAAAGAAAAGCAAACGAAAAAGCGACCCACACTACTCAAGAACATGCCCATTCACATACTTATCTTGCTCAAACGGGTACGGGTATTCTCTTTTATCAGGTGAGTACAATCGCGTTGCTTATATGTGGTGGAGGACTTGTCTTTCTCGCACAATGCCGCGGTAAAACCGCTCAATAAAACACTGAGATGCATCATGCCATGTTGAGGAAGAAAACTGCAGATCTTTTTTCCTCCTCAACATGGCATGTAAGTACTCGCATGGCACGAAAGGTGATTTTCATATGCGTTCACAACTTTTAGGGGTGATATGCAAGGCCGAATGTGAGGAAATAGAAGGAAACGCCCGAGGATCTGAGCTGTGTAATACCGTGTCAATCTCTTGCCGTGAGGGATACATACGTGAATAAATATCTGTGTACGAATAGTTGAAAATACCGCACCTATGGGGCAGGTGATAAAAGATGAGAGTTTTTCTCATCATAGGGGCGGGACAACTTCATGGTTCACAGTCTTATGAAGTCACACGATATAGTTTATGAACTTACTGCAAAAGTCTTTTATACAAACTATGGTGAAGGTAATCCGTGTTTGTGAATAAGTTCGAGGAGCCTTTATGCCCCGTGCTACTCGTGCCGATGGTGTACGTATCGCCGGTGTGGCACCATCGACTGTTTCCCTCATTGTGAATGCTCGTGGTCCTGAAGTAAAGGTCGCTCCAGCAACGATTGAACGGGTACAAGAAGCGGCCCGCCACCTCAACTACATTCCCAATGCTGCTACTAGTTCATTAAAAGAAGAAAGATCGCGGGCCATCGCCCTCAGTATGGCGCAATTACCTCAAGATCCTTTCGTGCCTGCTGTATATACCGTACCGACCACAGCCATAATCGAAGCGGATAAATGTGACTATTTGTTAATCCCTATTTTCCAGACTGGTGCAGAAGATGAAGACACTGATTTTATTCGCGCAGTCATCAGTGATATCCAGTTAGCCGGTGTTATTTGCGAAACAACGTCAGGGCCTCGCTCTGTTGGCTCTATTCTGAATAATTATTGCTGCAGAATCACCAAAAGAAACAGCGACCCATGAATTTGCTACTCATGTCAATCAGCAGGAAATAAATCAAAACTCTGAAGCTACTGTGGTGAATGTTTTACCTACTTTCCCCGTGTGGCATCACTCAGCGCGATCACGCAGTTATGGAGAATAAAAACATGCAATGGACAACGCTTGCTCAATTTTCAGATCCTTTCCCTCTTTCCGCTTTCCCTCAGCCTCTGTACCGCATACCTGCTCTGACAGTGACCAATACGGGACGTATCCTTGTTGCCTATGATGTGCGTTCTGATTGGCGAGATTTACCTGCAGATTTTGATATCGCGTTGCGTACATCTGATGACCGCGGACAGACCTGGTCACCTGCACGTCCTTTACGTGCACATACGCCAGGACACGGTTTTGGTGACGCCTCGCTTATATATGACCCGCATACAGATACTGTGATGTGCTGGTATGTAGGTTCACAAGGAAAATCGTACTTTACCGCAGAAAAAGGGGGAGAAGGCCTTGAACTATGGCTGGCCTCCTCAACAGATCACGGGAATACATGGAACCATCGGGATATGAGCTACCTACGTCCCGAATATGTTGCTGGCATGTTTTGCTCATCCGGAAACGGTGCAGTTGCTCCAGATGGCACGATTTTTCAAACTTTTGTTGCTCGTATAGACGGCGAAAACTATGCAATCTGCGCACATTCATCTGACCACGGGCAGACATGGCATATGGGAGAGCCGATTGGTCCTTGCTGTGATGAAAACAAAGTAGTGGTCACTCCCTCTGGAAAACTCCTCCTGCATGCGCGAGATACGCCTTATCGTCGTCAAGCTATTTCAGAGGATAACGGCCGCACATTTACTCAGCCTCATCCTGTTCCTGCGCTGATTGAACCTGGATGTAATGGGGGATTGATTTGTGTGGGAAATACGCTCATTGCATCCATATGCGCTGATAGTGGAGGGCGCGCACGCTTATCCTTACATCTTTCGGAAGACGAAGGTCAGACGTGGAGCCTTCCTATCCTCGTTGATTGCGGTGCGACGGCATATTCTGTAATGACAGCACTTGATTCAGATACATGCGCTATGGTGTGGGAAGCGGACAACTATCAGCGGATCGTATATGCCACATTTGATGTGAATGAACTGCGTGCTTTGTGCGCTTTTCCTGCCACCTCACATGAACAGCCGCTGAGCGTGCCCTCATGGGAACCTCGTAAAGGAACCCCAGGATATGCTCATCCACCCGCAGTAAATGCTAACTGAGTAGAAAGTGATTACCTGCGAATCCTGTACGTGAGTAGTCGATATTATCGCGCTTTAAAAAGGGCGAAAAGTTGGTTTTCTTGAATACGCAATGCCCCTAAAATAACGCCTAACGCCCCACACAGGTAACTGGCGCTCACAATCAGTATGCCGCTGCCCCATAGGTTCCATTGGATAATTCCTAAAACCGTTGACGTGAAGAACAAGATCGGTAACAGTACTGTCCACGACAGTAGGGCTGCGAACCCATATTCCACGGTCAATTGGATGACAAACGACAAACGATCAACACCAGCATGTAAAGCTGAAGCTCCCTCTAGTCTGCGGCTCCACGAAAAAGCTATCCCAATGATCTGAGCAAAACATATCGCAGCGGCGGTGTAGAACCAGAAAGGTAAGGGGCCAAGCCGCTTGGTGACATCGAAATGCTGACCCTGTGATGTATTAAAAAGTTGAGTTTCTGCTTGAGCTGAATCCTCTTGTCCGTTTACCACTGCATAAGTCAATAACTGTTCTAAAGCGGAGGATTCTGGCCAGATTTCAGCCCAGCAGGCATCAAATAATCCATGAGCTGCCACTGGTATCACGATGTTACGGGCAAATATAGGTGCGCGCCCGTCTTCTACCTGTGGGAATATTCCTGAGACAGGCACAATATTAGGAGCTGACGTATCTGAATCAGTATGCAAGATAAGCGATGAAGGGGAGGCATCGTCAGAAAGTAGCGCGGCAAGATCGCTTGACACCCACATGCCGCCGCCACGGGTTTGTGGGTGAGGCGCTTCTACGTGCAGTACTTTTTCCATCCCTGGTGATACTTCGAGCGAGGACATGGGGTTTTGTGGAAGCTGTGCCAGTGTGAGTGTAGGACCTGAACGAAGCGCTCCAGAAGCATGAATACCTTCAATGCGGGATAGTGACTCGCACAGTTTTCCATTGATGCCTCCGGGGACATTCAGAATATGGATTGAGGCTCCAGCGTTTCTCCACTGGTACGTATCGCGTAAAACATTTCCGATAGTAATAACGTGTACTAATGCTAATCCGCCAATTAAGACAGTCAATATGCTAGCGGTCATGAGAAGGCGAGATGTTCCGCTGATTGTATTACGCCATGCTTCAGAGATAATGGAGGAAAAACGCATCATAGGTATTCCTGCCGATCAGTTGTTGTAGCTGTGTCCTGCTTTCCTTGAGATTGAAGGGAAAACGTGGGTGCTATTTGGTCATGAGCATCGTGAATAGTCTGAGCGGAAGATGAAATTTTTTGCTGTGGTGATGCGAATTTTCCGAGGTCAAGAACCGAATGGCATGCTTTGTGCGTGTCGCTATCATGGGTAGCGACGATCACAATGGTGTGTGTTGATGCAATATGCGATAAGACTTTATTTACTGAGGCAGCTAACGTTCGGTCTAATTGAGCGGTCGGCTCATCAACGAGGAGGAGATCGGGTGCTTTCATATGCGCTTTGGCGAGCATGAGGCGTTGTGCTTCTCCACCAGATAATTCTGAAAATCGTTTATCCGCTAAGTGCTCTAAGCCAAAGATGGCGAGTGTTTCTAAAGCGCGCGGATAGGCTTCGCGTCGAGTAAAGCCTTTCGCTAATAACGGGAGGCAGACATGGTCAATGGCGCTGCGATTCTTGATTCCGAGTGGATTTTGGAATACCCAGGAAATCGAGTCGATGCCTTCGCGGGTGATGTGACCGCGCGTTGGGGATAACCATCCCGCTAATATGCTGAGTAATGTGGATTTTCCACTACCGGAAGGGCCAATAACGGCGACCATGTCACCTGCAGTGAATCTGAATGACAGGTCGGAAAAAAGTTCATGCTGTCCGTCAAAGGAATGTCCAAGGGCGTGTGCTTCTAGGAGCATGAGGCGGCCTTAGAGTCAGGTGAAAGAGTAATACTCCCCAGAGGATTATCAGATACGACTATCGTATTTCCGTAGGATGAGCCAATGATTTGGACTTGGGTGGGTATCTGATCAGATATAAGGCAGGCTTTTTCACCTGTTATCTCGTAGAGCGCACTGGGAGGTACACGGTATGAAGAAATCGGAGTGACTAGGCGTGTGGGAATTGAAATTTGTTTGCCTTCAGGCAATGTTTGGGAAAACTGGGAGAGTTTATATAAAGCCTGAATGAAAGTCTGATCGCTGATAACACCATCGGAGGGAATAATTGTTGCGGTATCACCTGCGAGGGCTTCCCGTTCTCCTGCGAGAATATCGTGAGGGAGCGACACGGTGACGCTTGCGGGTAGGGTTAAGAGGGTAAAGAGTGCTTGATCGGTCGTTACTTTTGTTCCTATGTGTACGTCACATGACTCAGGCGTGACTTCTGTGGAAGGAATCCAAATAATTTCACTCAAACTCAGCTCAGAGGAGCGGGGATCAAGCCCAGCTTTTTTCTTCAAAGAGTTCAGCGCTTGAACGGTGGCGGGACCAAATATTCCATTTGGTGACTCTGAAAAGAAGCCTAAACGTGCAAGTTCGCTTTGAAGTTGCTGTACATCGTCGCCTTTCATCCCTGGCGTGAAATCACGGTAGGGTGGCTGTTCAAGGTGCAGGGCAATCACAGGTGAATCATCAATGGTAAATGCGACCTGTCCTGAATGAAGCGGGCTAGCGGGAAGGCATGAACTGGAACGTATGATGCCTTCAATGGGTGAGGTTGCTATCCACTTTGTCCGTTCTGGGACTTGGAGGGGGAATGAGCGTTGGTCATCAAATGTTTCAGCGCTTACGGGTATTGATTGTTCCTGTGTAGATGGGGGAGTGAGAGCAGTTCGCGTACTGTATGTCATGATACCTGCACCGATAGTGCTCCCTAATGCAAATGTCACTATAGCGAGAATAAGGAATAGACGCCAATAGGTGTTTTTATGTAGTTGCTTGCCAAACAATTGACGTTCCTTCGTGTGTGAATCAAATAAGCGGTGGGTGAATTATTTTTGAGGGTTGTCAATTCCTAAGAGAGGTGCACTTGTGCAGGCTTGACCTTCTGGTGTCTGGCTACTTTTGCCGCCTGGAAGTATGAAATCACCTGTCAGGTGGTTGGGGGTTGGTGGGTTATCTGAAGAATTGTATGTGGTGCCATCAGGGAGGGTGCATACACCGTTAAGACATTGTGCTGAATTAGCGGCAATGAAGTCTCGGTAGTCTTGTGCGCTAAATCCTGCGCTGACCAGTCCTTTGCGGACGAAACATTCGGCAATGAGTTTATCCATGTCTTCTTTACGTGGATTGATGATTTGATTTCGATATGCTTCACTGATTCCGGTCGTTTTACCGTCAAATTGCTGATCGCAGTGCTCAAGTGCATCTTCTTTTTCGGCACTCATTTCAGAGAAACCAAACTGTATCAGACCGAGGCCAAGGTCATCCATATATTCAGAAAACTCAATACCGGCGGCCTTATAGCAGGATGCAAGTTTTTGTCGTGATTCTTTATAGTCGGTAGTGGAGATTGTGCCATTATCAATCGCGTGGGAAAACACCTGTTTGACGTACTGGCTTTCATTGACATCCCGAGCGCGTTCAAAATCGGTGCGGTATGGGGATTCTTGAGGGTTTGAGCACCCTGTCAACAGAATGAATGACAGTAAAACAGCAGACAATACAGGTATTTCCCGACGCATGTAAATTTCCTTTACGGATGATTGAGGGGTGAACTAACGTTCTTGAGCGCCACCGCCTCCATCAAAGGTATTTTTAGGGCGTTCTATGTACGAGTTTTCAGAGCTTTTCCACTGTCCGTATTTTTTCTGTAAATGCGGATTGTTATCGTGCCAGTAGTTTTTTCTTCATCATTGAATCCTGTCATGTGGGAGAAAATAGAGGGAATACGTAAAGAAAAACCCCTCTAGGACAAAGATACTATGAAGTGATCCGCGTTACAAGAGATTGTTTCATTATTTGATATTTATTCTCACATTTGTCCTATCAATATACAAAAAGTGGGAGGTGCACATGTGCACCTCCCAGCTAGATAATAGCGGCAGTAAATCAGCTCTCCTGAGCAGCCATGCGGAGCATCCATGCCTGCTTTTCTAAGCCGGATGCAATACCGATCAGCAGGTCAGCGCTCAAATGATCTTCTTCGTCAACTGCATCAAGAGTTGCTTTGATACGATCTGAAACTCCCATTAAAAGTTCTTCAAACTGTGCATACACATCAGCAACCTGAAGCTTACCAGCTTCAAATTGCTTCAACCCAGACTGCTGAGCCACAGTCGCTGCACGAGCATCAGGGGCCTCGTCAAGAGCGGCCATTCGTTCTGCTACTTCATCAGCCGCATTACGAACTTCGTCAACGATTTCATCCAGAGCAAGGTGCAGAGAACGGAAATGAGAGCCAATGATGTTCCAATGAGCCTGCTTACCAAGCAAAGAAAGATCAGTCAGATCCACAAGTGCTTGTTGGAGGGCTTTGGATACTACGGGTGAAGTGAGCGTCATATTCATCAATCTCCTAGGATATACGGCCTCATAAATCAGCAGAACGAATCATGAGGTATCAACCCGATCTTCTGTTTACTTTCCTATTTTATGTCTGATGAAGCAATTATGTGAATCTCGGGTGAAAAGTAAGGCAGGTAAATGTGGTGACTCAGAGATAAACAGAAAAATTTTTCCATAAAAATTTCAGGCATAGATGCCTGCCTTACACTGTTGCTCTTAGCTGTTATTTTTATACGCTTCTAAAGCGTCAATAATTGCCTGCGCATAATACTGTCCACCTGCAGGGCTTGGATGAATCCCATCTGCTGCGATCTGTTCCGGATGAGCAATGGCAGCGGATTGCCAATCTGCAAGCAAGGCATTGGGGAACTCTGAGACAACTTGACGGATCTCAGAATTTACACGTTCTTCCCATGCTACTGGTGCCGACACTGACATGATAACAACAGTACGCTGCGCACACGCTTCAACAACTTCACGTAAAGTCTGAGCGTCACCCACACCATTTACTCCAAGCCCCACAATGACAATTTGTGTTTCAGGATGTGCGGACAGAAAATCAGTAACCAAAGCCGGCCCGTCAACAAGCTGGCGACTGGTGAGTGCATCAACTGTGATATGTGGAAATGTTTCATACAGAGCAGAAATTGAAGCCAACATGACAGAATCGCCAACAGCATAGATTGATGCATTTTGGTAATCATCCGGTATCAGTGGCTTTTCGGGTTCAGATTGAGTTTTATCTTGTAACTCAGGCAGGTGTGGTACTTCAACAGGTTCATTGACAGGTGGCTGTCCCATAGTGACAGATGAATTTTCTGTTGACGGCTCGCTTTCTTGCTCTTGGGATTGTGAGTCCCCTTCGCAAGAATTACATGATTGAGCGGAGGTAAGCATACGTTCAACCGATGTTGACTCTGGCGCAATGTAAAACAGTATGGTCGCAACGGCAACTAAAAGTAAACCCATGCCTGCACTGAGTCGTGCGCGTAATGAGTGCGAAAAGAAAGCTGTGAACCCTTTTTTTCTAATGGGTTGTTCAACGTAGCGATAACTGAGGACAGTTGCACACAAGACGCATATGATGGCGCAGATGCGACCATAAAAACGTGTGAAACCAGGAATAGCGCTATAGGTGGCATCGGCAATCACAATAAAAGGCAAATGCCAAAGATATAACCCATATGAACGTTCACCGATCCAGCGCAGGGGAGCGATATCAATGACACGGGGAATCCATGAGGGTGCGAGCAGACATCCAAGAATAAGGAAAAGACCTGATACTGAGCCGAAAAGTGTGACAAGCATTTGATGTCCAGCATGGAGTGTCAGGCTCGTAGTCAAAGAAAAAGCGAAACCAAGTATTCCTAAGATCAGAGAAATACAAGAGAAAAAAGACGTCGTAAGGTTGCGTTTGGGTGCATAGTGAAAATATCCGATACTAAGCAAAGATCCCAGCAAAAGACCGGTCGAATGTGAAGGTGTCGCAAGATAAGCCTGAGAACTCACGCCATATTTTTCAAGAAATAAAGCGCTAGATGCACTGAGTGCTGCAAGTATGCTCACAATGAATAGCTGCGTGTTTGGGCGTCTTTTGACAAGGAAAAACAGAATAAATGGCCATATGAGGTAGAACTGTTCTTCTATTGCAAGGGACCAAAAATGATCAAAAAGTCCCGTTTGAGTATGAGCGAAATAATCACTGCCTGATATCAACATCACCCAGTTCGCTGACAGAGTGAAAACGGAAATCATTGAACGCAAAGCACCAACAGTGATATCCCCACCAATGCAAGTGGCAAGTAGACCCGCACAAGTGATAACAAGGAAAGCGGCAGGTAAAAGTCTGCGGATACGTCGAAGGTAAAAACCAGCGAAATCTATACGACCTGTGTGTTTTTTTTCTTTGAGCAGAAGATACGTAATAAGAAATCCACTGATAACAAAGAATAAATCCACTCCAACAAATCCGCCAGGAGCTTTGGTGGGAATAACGTGATAGACCAAAACAGCGATGACTGCACATGCGCGCAGGCCATCAAGTCCGAAAATACGATCAACGTGTGTGTGCGGGGGAGCCATTCCCTGCCTCCAAATGATCGTTCGTGTACTTGATGCGCATTTCTCTCTCTTTCGCGCATGAGTGCGTTCAGCATGTAACGGTCTTTCTCCCTCTAGGGTACGTGCTCAATCACAGGCTGCATGACCAAGTATGTGTGATGAGGACCTGATAGGCCGAATAAAAGGGGCGATATCTTTTATTTTTCCTTTATTTCTGTTGAAATTTTTATGTACCATATGTGAAGAAAGTGAGCAGAAAAACATTATTCCCTCGCGTGTCTTTAGGTATGAAAATGCAGGAAATTTCCAGATTTTTTACCGTGTATTTTCAGTAATGGCGTGGGAATTTTATCTATGTCACATACGGGGGCACATAGGTGTGGATGTAGGTGTGAATATTTGAGTGCCTCATCCGAGAAAAGACATACGAAACAGGAACGCAGACCGGAGGCTAAGCCCACAAAGCTGTCAAAATATCCAGACGAGGATAATTAATATGCGCATGGACTTGGTCCTGAACTGTTGGCTTAGCGCAAAAAGCCACACCTAAACCTGCATGTGACAACATGGGAATGTCATTTGCGCCATCGCCCACAGCAAGAACGTGATTTATGGGGATTCCCTGCTGTGCGGCCCACTGCTGCATCATACGTACCTTGACATCTGCAGTAACAATTTCGCCTACAACACGTCCCGTAAGGTATCCATTTGCAACCTCTAAACGATTGGCAATCCAATAGTCAATACCCATACGTTCACACAAGGGAGCAACAACTTCGGTAAAACCACCCGAAACAACAGCGAAAGACGCGCCATGATGATGGGCTTCATCAATGAGAAGCTGCGCCCCAGGCCTCGGATGAATATGCTCAAGGACATCATGAAAAACAGAATGTGAAATGCCAGCAAGTGTAGCCACACGGGCACGCAAAGACTGGGCGAAATCACGTTCACCATTCATCGCTTCTGCGGTAATACGTGCCACTTCCTCATACGTTCCTGCCCAACGAGCAAGTTCTTCAATGACTTCTTCACAAATCAGTGTGGAATCCACATCCGTGACAATAAAATCAGGACCCTTATGTAAAGTCTCGGGAACCATGAAAACACTCGATTGAGGATCAAGTGGCTCATCACTATGCGCCTGCATCCAAGAAAACATGGACTTGGCAGGTAGCGCACCTTCTAAAATAGGCGACTCGCAGATAAGGCCATACCACGTATCGGAGCCAGGTAAATTAACTCCGGCCACCGGACGCACAATCCACCCCTGAGGGGGGTGGATATGCGTAGGTTTGCGTGAAATATACAGAAAACGTTGACTCATCACCGAGTGACAATAGTTCCTTTAGGGACAACAGTGATACCTGACTCGGTGACCGTGTATCCGCGAGCACGATCATGTTCAAGATCCACGCCCACAACAGCGCCTTCTTCAACAATGACACCCTTATCCAAAATTGCTTTAGCAACAATGGCGTGACGGCCAATACGCGAATGATGCATGATGACAGAATCGGTGACCTGCGCCCACGAATGTACGTAGACCCACGGTGAAACGATGGAATGATAAACCTCGCCCCCGGAAATAATTGCCCCAGGGGAGACGAAAGAATCAACAGCATGACCCATACGTGAATGCTCTTCACCATAGACGAATTTTGCTGGAGGAAGGGAACCCTCTAGCTGAGTCATCGTCGGCCAGTCCGTGTTATACAAGTTAAAGACAGGATGGACACTAATGAGGTCCATATTTGCCTCATAATAAGCGTCAAGAGTACCAACATCACGCCAATAGTTACGATCACGGTCAGTGGAGCCGGGAACATCATTGTCAATGAAGTCGTACACACCGCATGCACCGCGCTCAACGAACCAAGGGACAATATTTCCGCCCATATCATGTTTTGAGGCCGGATCTGCGGCATCTTCACGTAAAGCAGCCACAAGGTCTTGCGTAGTGAAAACATAATTTCCCATAGAGGCAAGAACCTTCGTTGGATCGTCAGCTAAGCCTTCAGCATGTGCAGGTTTTTCAAAAAAATTCCGTACAACGCCGTCCTGCGCATCAATAACACCTAACGCAGGGGCAAGCTCGATGGGCTGGCGAATACCGGCAACAGTGCACGGCAGACCTGAAGCAATATGATGCTCCACCATTTGCGAAAAATCCATGCGGTAAATATTGTCCGCTCCGATGATGACAATGTAATCAGGGCGTTCATCCTCAACAATATTGAGGGACTGGTAAATTGCGTCTGCGCTGCCAAGATACCAGTGCGGGCCGCGACGTTGCTGAGCAGGAACAGGAGCAACGAAATTTCCCAACAGAGGCGACATGTACCATGTCTTTGTAACATGACGGTCTAAAGAGTGGGATTTATATTGGGTTAAAACGACCACTTTCATGTAGCCCGAATTGACCATATTCGATAAAGCAAAATCAATGAGCCGGTAGTGTCCACCGAAAGGAACTGCGGGTTTTGCGCGATCCTCAGTTAACGGCATAAGCCGCTTTCCTTCACCACCAGCAAGGACAATAGCAAGTACATGTTTTTTCGCCATACCTCTAGCGTATGGGGCAAAAGAAAATTTTGGGGGCGAATGACCGATAAAAATAAAAATAGCGGCACATCAAATGATCCGCCTTCACTATCTGCTTCCCGCGTGATCTGGCTTTATTAATGGAAAGACAAACGCGCGCGCGTTTGAGCAGCAAAAGAAATACTTAGTCCTTTCGTCCTTAAAAGACCTCAATATCAGCATCAAAGAAAGAAGTAGTGAGTCGGCTTGCCCACAAAAATATCATTCACCCGATAGGCTGAGAGTTGGTTATACAGAGAAAGGAAAGTTCATTATGCGTGTTGATCTACTGACTCGTGAGTACCCACCGCATATTTATGGCGGTGCTGGTGTACACGTATATGAGCTTTCGAAAGTTTTACGCGCACATATAGAGGACCTGAGAGTACATTGCTTTGACGGTCCACGTCTGCCCGGAAAAGACGGCAGCGAAACGGGTGTGAGCGGCTACGATGCGATTGCTGAATTAAGTCAAGCTAACCCTGCTTTAAGTACTATGGGGATCAACCTTGCAATGGCAGAGCACACCGCAGGGACAGACCTCGTTCATTCACATACTTGGTACGCCAATCATGCAGGCCATATGTCAGCTTTACTTCATGACGTGCCGCACGTGATTTCCGCTCACTCATTAGAACCCCTACGACCATGGAAAGCTGAACAACTGGGAGGCGGGTACCGTTTATCGTCGTGGATTGAGCGGGGCGCCTACGAAACAGCTCAGGCCATCGTTGCCGTATCCCATGGAATGAAAAAGGATATTCTGCGCTGCTATCCCACTATCGACCCACAAAAAGTGCATGTCATTCATAACGGCATTGACCTAGCTGTTTGGCATACTCCTCAAGGTGAGGAAGGAAAAGAATTACAAGAACGAGTCCTCAAAGACAACGGTATTGATCCGAGCCGGCCGACGGTAGTTTTTGTTGGTCGTATTACCCGTCAAAAAGGCCTACCGTATTTCTTACGTGCGGCACGACTACTACCACCAGATACGCAAATTATCCTGTGTGCGGGAGCGCCTGACACCCCTGAAATCGCAGCAGAAGTTGATGCGCTTGTGGCGCAATTACAGTCTGAAAGAAGCGGTGTCGTACTTATTACACGGATGCTCCCTCAAAAAGAATTAGCGTGTGTCCTCGATGCGGCAGATGTCTTTATCACACCATCTGTGTACGAGCCACTAGGGATTGTTAACCTTGAAGCGATGGCTTTGGGACTTCCAGTTGTCGGAACATGCACAGGCGGTATCCCAGATGTCATCGTTGATGGGGAAACAGGCTATCTGATTCCTATCGAACAAATGCAAGACGGCACAGGAACTCCACTGCAACCTGAAACCTTTGAAGCGGATATGGCTGAACGCCTCACGTATCTACTGGAAGATCCGGAACTAGCGCGTCGCATGGGACAAGCTGGGCACCAACGTGTACGTGATTTCTTTGCTTGGGAAGCAATTGGCCAACGCACGGCGGAACTGTATCGCACACTCGTATGAAAGACAGGGCTAACGTCCCAAGAAACCGATAGGCTGGGCACATGCAGACCTTACTTGATGTCCGTGACGTGACATTAACATACGCAGGAAAAACTATTCTTGACTCTGTAACGTGGCAAACCCACGCCGGCGAACATTGGGTGATCCTTGGTCCCAATGGTGCGGGGAAAACCTCTCTTGTACGTACCGTGACCGGTCGGGAAATACCACAAGCAGGGCAAGTGACAGCATGCGGCATGGATTGTGCGACAACAGAACACGCACTTTTATCAGCTTCTCTTGGATTTTCCTCTCAAACAGTAGCTCAACGTATTCGTCCTACTGTGAGTACGCGCGATGTCGTACGCGCTGCAGCGTGGGGACTACATGAAAGCTGGAAAAATACATACGAAGAATGCGACAACGAACGTGCAGATCTCCTGCTGAATGCTTTCGTCATAAGCCATGTCGCAGATCAGCCTTTCGGTACTCTTTCTGAAGGAGAGCGTCAGCGCTGCCTTTTAGCCCGCTCACTTATGACAGATCCGGAGGTCTTAATTCTTGATGAGCCTGGAGCGGGGTTGGATTTAGGAGGACGTGAAATCCTTGTGAACGCCTTGACAGAAATCATCGAAGGAGAACACGCGCCTCAAATCTTGATGATTACCCACCAGGTAGAGGAAATACCTGCAGCTATGACTCACGCACTGGTGATGGCGGAAGGAAAGATCCTTGCTGCAGGTCCTATAGGCGATGTGCTGAATGGTGTGACTTTATCTCACGCCTATTCTTTGCCGTTGAGTGTTGGATGTACCGAAGGACGCTGGTGGGCGCGGGCACTTCCTCAAATTCTGTGAACGTGCGTTGAGGAGGCAAATATGGAATGGCTCTTGTGGTCACTCGGAGCGCTTATCTTAGGCATTATTGAGCTACTTACTCTTGACTTCACATGCCTGATGCTTGCTGTTGCCGCTTGTGCGACGGCTAGTGCTGCTTTTCTTGGCGCACCCGTGTGGGGACAGATCCTGATTTTTTGTGCTGCTTCAACTCTTTTACTTGTGCTCATTCGCCCGTGGGCACGCAAATACCTTGATCGTCATACGCCGCGGGTACGTATGAATGTCCACGGGCTTGTAGGACAAGAGGTACGTGTTCATGAGCGCGTTGACCATAGCAATGGGCGTGTATTCCTTGCAGGAAGTATATGGAGCGCTCGCACCAATGACGATATACCTCTTATGCCAGATACCGTCGCCTATGTTGTCAGTATTGAGGGGGCGACAGCAGTAGTTTCTGCCGTCCGTGCGTAAGTAGGACTTTCCTTGGAATGAAAGTGTGGCTGTATCCCCGGTGCTCACTCGTATTTATGAGAAACGAAATATTGCAAATACGCCGTGAAGATATCTGTACGTGTCAAGGGAATAATCCACACCTACACGTTTATGCAGACACTGCCGTAGAAAATCGCTATTGTGGGTAGGTGCTGCACGTGAGCCGACCGATGGTGCTGCAAGGCAACGTGCTGTTAGGGAAGGACTGATAAAGGACTGATAATGGAGATATTTCAGATGCTCACACACCTTTTTACATCCTCGGGCGGGCCTATTATTGTCTTTATTCTGCTTGCTTTCATGGTGTGTCTTGTAGTTGCGCGAGCAATCCAAGTAGTCCCACAATCCCGCGCACTTGTTGTGGAACGACTGGGGAAATTTCATTCCGTGCGATTTGCAGGTCTACATGTGGTCGTTCCATTTATTGACCGTATTGCAAGTAGGGTAGACCTGCGTGAACAAGTCACCAGCTTCCCACCTCAACCCGTGATTACTGCTGATAACGTCGTGGTTTCTATTGACTCGGTTATCTACTACCAAGTAAATGACCCAATGCATGCCACCTATGAGATCGCGAACTACATTCAAGCTATTGAACAATTAACAGTCACAACACTACGCAATGTGATCGGATCTCTTGACCTTGAAGCTACTTTGACTTCACGCGACCAAATCAACGGTCAACTACGTGGAGTACTTGATGATGCCACAGGTCGCTGGGGTATTCGTGTGAATCGTGTCGAACTGAAAGCTATTGACCCTCCTCCCTCAATCCAGCAAGCCATGGAACAGCAACTGCGTGCTGAACGCGACAAACGAGCAGCAATTCTTACCGCAGAGGGCGTGCGTCAATCAGAGATTTTGCAGGCAGAAGGTGAAAAACAATCCGCTATTTTGCGTGCTGAAGGTGAAGCGCAAGCAGCCGTGACGCGAGCCGACGGTGAAGCTCGTGCAATTCATACCGTATTTGAAGCAATCCACTCAGGAAATCCCACACCTGAGCTACTGAGCTATCAGTATTTACAGATGCTTCCAGAAATCGCGCAAGGTGAATCCTCAAAGATTTGGGTGGTTCCTACAGAACTCACAGCGGCTTTAGATGCTGTGTCACGAGGATTTGGTTCTCAGAAGTAAAACATTGTGGAAAGGCGCATCATGGATCGGCAGCAAGAACGTGTTTTACGTGAAGTAGCAGATCAAGGCATACGTTTCATTCGCTTATGGTTTACCGATGTTGCAGGACAACTGAAATCGGTAGCGATGGACCCGGGAGAACTAGAAGAAGCCTTCACGGAAGGCGTAGGTTTTGATGGTTCAGCTATTGAAGGTCTGACTCGCGTACACGAATCAGATATGTTGCTGCGTCCTGATGCCTCTACTTTTAGTGTCCTGCCGTGGCAAGGCAATGCTACTCCTGCTGCCCGCATGTTTTGTGATGTACTGACGCCCGATGGTTTGCAGTCACGCTCTGATCCTCGTGGAACGCTTGAACGCGCTGTTGAACGTGCACGCGATATGGGTTTCACAGTGATGGTGAACCCTGAAATCGAGTTCTACTTGCTGTCACGTCCAGTCACACCAGAACGCTTAGTTCCAATAGATGACGGTGGTTACTTTGATCATGTAGCCAGAGACGGGGATAATGATTTCCGCCGCAAATTAGTGCTTATGCTGGAAAGCATGGGAATTTCAGTGCAATTTTCCCATCATGAAGGCGGGCCTGGACAAAATGAAATCGACCTGAGAGCTGTGGACGCAGTAACGGCCGCAGATAACATCATGACTGCTCGCGTCGTTATCGAAGAAATAGCGCTGCGCGAAGATATGGTTGCCACTTTCATGCCGCGACCATTTATCGATCACCCAGGTTCGGGTATGCACACGCATATTTTCCTCATGGAAGGCGAACACAATGCTTTCTATGACCCTGCAGGCGAACACGACCTTTCGCTCACTGCTCGCCAATTTATTGCCGGCATGCTGGCTCATGCCGGAACGATTTGCGCCGTCACAAACCAACACGTGAACTCGTATAAACGACTATGGGGTGGAGGGGAAGCTCCTTCATATGTGTGCTGGGGGCATAACAATTCTTCCGCTTTGATCCGAGTTCCTCAGGTACGTCCCAGCCGTCGAAATACTACACGTGTGGAATATCGGGCACTTGACCCTGCGGCGAATCCTTACCTTGCGCTTGCTGTCCTCATTACCGCCGGTTTAGATGGTATAGAAAAACAGATGGAACTCATGCCTGAAGCTGAAGATAATGTGTGGGCATTAACCGATAAAGAACGTCAAGTCCTTGGTATTGAACCACTTCCATCATCATTACACGATGCCCTTCGACGAATGCGTACCTCAGAACTTGTCGCAGATGCGCTAGGTGAAGAAATGTTCCTTTACCTCTTACGTGATAAAGAACGTGAATGGCGTGATTACCGTGAACAAATCACAGCAAAAGAAATTGCGCAATTTATCAGGATGCACTGATGATTTTTGCTGTGAAGGACTTGCGTGCGATGGGCTTTATTGCTCCCGAGCAAGCTCTGAAACACGTAGAAACGCTCCCTGAAGGCCATGTGTGGCTCAGCGTAGCTGCCGCAACAGATGACCCTGATCTTGCGATTCTTCAACTTCGACGCCTCCACGAAGCTGCTCCTGAGCTCATTCAGACACTAGGTTCTCCCCATGAACGCCCAGCGCAGCGACTCATTGCTGTCCTTGGCGGATCACGTTGGTGGGGTGACTACCTGATTGCGAACCCACAGCGTGCGCATGACGTGTGGACGCAGCCTCCTTCTGCACGAGAAGTCCTCCTCACAGCGGTCGGAGCAAACACAAACGCCCACGTGCCAATTGCTAAGCAGGGTAAAACCAGTGATGACATGCGTGTGGCCTACAGGAAAGTACTCCTCGACATTGTCGCTGACGATCTCACAAGTAATGATCCGGTGCAGCATATGCCGATAGTAGGGCAACGGATGGCGACTCTTGCAGATGCAGCACTTGAAGCATCACTTGCGCTGGCGCGTCGAGACATCGATCCAGATGGAAGGATTCCTTTTGCCATCATCGCTATGGGAAAAACAGGAGCACAAGAACTGAACTATATTTCTGATGTTGATGTGCTCTACCTTGTTGGATCCGAAAAAAACACAACTGAGGAAAACAAGGCCCTCAATAGCAGCAAAACATCACAACCGGTAAATTACGATGCCACTGTCCAGCCAGATCACGATAAACACGATGTCATTGAAATAGCAACCCGTCTTGCTGCAATGACCGCTCAAGGATGTTCAGGAGCCGGCAACGAACCACCCCTATGGACAGTAGATCCGAACCTACGTCCTGAAGGCCGTCAAGGTGCTCTTGTGCGAACCTTAGATTCATACCGTCAATACTGGGATAAATGGGCACAATCCTGGGAATTTCAAGCTCTCATGAAAGCACGTCCCTGCGCGGGCGACTATGAACTAGGCGAACGATTTATCAACCTTGCTGCCTCCTACGTATGGAATGTTGCAAGCAGAGAAAAATTTGTTGATGATGTCCGAGCCATGCGTACCCGTGTTGAAGAAAATATTTCGCGTCATATGGCAGGACGTGAACTGAAACTGGGACCAGGCGGTTTACGCGATGTGGAATTTACTGTTCAACTACTGCAACTTGTTCATGGGCGAACAGACGAAACACTACGGGTCCGCGAAACGCATGAAGCAATTACTGCCCTCGCTCACGGCGGATATATTTCACGGCTTGACGCGACCGAACTTAAACGATGCTACAGCTATCTTCGTGTCATTGAACACCGCGCACAGTTGACACGGATGCGTCGTACACATACAGTTCCTTCCCGCGAGGATGAGCTTCGTGCACTGAGCCGAAGCCTAGGCCTGCCACATACACAAGAATTCACACGCGAACTTGAACGCGTCCGCGCACGTGTGCGTTCCCTCCATGAAAATATTTTCTACAGGCCCATCGTGGCAGCTATCGCCCGTTTAAGTCCCGATGAAGCAGCCCTTGATCGTGATGCGGCAAAAGATCGTTTATCTGCCATTGGCTACCGTGACACTGAAGGCGCACTCGCGCATATCAGCGCCTTGACACGCGGAACAAGTCGCAGAGCAACAATTCAACGACATCTCTTACCGGTTTTTATTTCATGGCTTGCTGCAGGCGCTGACCCAGATATGGGTCTCCTTCATTTCCGAACCCTTTCTGAACATATCGGTGATTCACACTGGTATCTGGCATTTTTACGCGATTCCGGTGTGGCAGCTTCACGCTTATGCTCACTTTTACCCAACTCACGGTGGGTTGCTGATGCGCTATGCGTTTTACCTGAAGCCGTACAAATGCTTGACGACGATACTTTGCTGCTTCCGCGCACACGTCAGCAACTCGACACTGAAATACAGGCTGTACTTACCCGCCATGAGAATCCTGAAAAAGCGATAACGCGTATTCGTTCTGTACGAAATCGTGAAGTAACTCGTGCAGCTTTAGCTGATGCACTGGACACAATAGAAGCACACCGATCGTCAATTGCTGACGCATGTGATGCTTTAATCGCAGGCGCGCTCGCCGTTGCTGAACGTGAAGAAAAACAAGCTAAAGGTGTCCTTCACGCGCGGGTTGCTTTGGTAGCGATGGGACGCTATGGCGGAGCCGAATCTTCCTATGCCTCAGATGCAGATATTCTTGCGGTCCACAAATCATGTTCTGGAGCCACTGAAGAACAAGCGACATCATGTGCAGTATCACTGATTCAACGTGTGCGCTCATACCTTGGGCAAACTGGTGTCGGCTATCCCGTCAATGTTGATTTAGATTTACGTCCTGAGGGACGTTCTGGCGTGATGAGTAGGACAGTGGATTCTTACAGGGAGTACTACCAGCGATGGGCCTGCGTGTGGGAACGACAGGCATTGCTTCGTGCTCGACCACTGGCTGGCAACCCTGATCTGTTACAGGAGTTTTTTGAGGTTATTAACCCAATCCGTTACCACATGGCTCCTTCCCAGCAAGATCTGCGTGATATTCGTTTATTGAAAGCACGTATGGAGAATGAACGTCTTCCTCGTGGTATTGAACCGTCACGGCACGTCAAACTAGGGCCCGGCGGATTATCAGATGTGGAGTGGATGGTTCAGCTGGCACAAATGCGATATGCGCACGAATGTCCTGCTGTGCGCCTAACCTCCACGATTCCAGCTCTGAATGCCCTGCGAGATGAAGGAATCATTGATCCAGAGCATGCGCAGATCATGTGTGAATCATGGTCTTTGGCTTCACGCATACGTGCAGGTAATGTGCTTGCTACAGGTCGTATGAGTGGTGTCAAACTTGATGTGTTACCTCATGGGGTAAAAGAATTGGTTCCCCTGGCTCGTTTGTTAGGTTGGGGGGCCGGTCAAGAAAAAATGCTTGAAGAACAATGGCTTCGAGCCAGTCGACGTTGTCGTGACGTGATGGATAGTGTTTTTTGGGTGTGATATGTGCACCGACTACAGGGAAGTTGAGTGAGAATGAAACTTGTTCTTGTGAGGCACGGACGTACCGCTGCGAATGTCAGTGGTGCTTTGGATACTGGCTGGCCGGGATTACCTTTAGATGCCACGGGCTGTAAACAAGCTGAGGCATTGGCGCAGCGCTGGGAAAAAGAAGTGACCTCAAAGCCGAACCTTGTACTCGTATCAGGTCTGTTGCGCACGCGAATGACAGCGGCACCCTTGTGTGAACGTTATGGCATGTCGCCGCGTATCGCTTGGGGTCTGCGTGAGATACGTGCAGGTAGCTGTGAAATGGGTACATCTGATGCGCAGAATATGTACTATCACGGAACTGTTCACCAGTGGATTTCAAAGAACCGTGAATTGCGTATGCCTGAAGCAGAAACTGGTTGGGAAGTCTTAGGGCGAGCTTTACCTGAGGTATATCAGGGGATTAGTCAGGTGTATCAGTCAGTTGGCGATAAAGGTGTTCTTGTTCTTGTTATTCACGGGGCACTCACACGCTTTCTGACCTCTGCTTTGAGCAGAAATGATATGAGTGCTCTGCTGACCAATTGTTTCATGACAAATACAGGGACCACGATTTTTGAAGTCCCTCATAGTGTTGCTTCCTCATGCGCAGATGGGACTTTCCATCCTCATGACCTGTTGGAATCACTTCCGTTGCTGACCTGGAATGATGCGCCAGCCCCTTGTGTATCAGATATTTGTGCTTGAATGGCGTTGTTTTATTGCTCATCTGAATGTGTAGGTTCAGTGTATTCCTCCACCTCTACAGGGAAACGACGATAAGCAAGGTATTGTTCAAGTTCATGACGGTGCTGTTCGCAGCTGAGCCATATTTTTTTGCGCCCTGTGCGTACAGCAGGATTTGTCCATGTGAGACGCCAGAGTGCGTGTTTTTCGCAGTGTCGAGCTGTGCACACATGATCTTGTGGTCCACGTGAAAGCATAAAAGCCGCCTTTCTTGTGTTTATACAAATTATCGCTGTATTACTTGAGGAAAGCTAAAGGGAAGATCTGTGCTTTCGGGCAAGTGCGGCTGTGCTTTCGGGAAGGGCGCGAGTGTATGTGAGAGGCAAGGGAATCTGTGCAGGTTTACTGAGAAGCCTCACGTAGATTCATACTCTGTTCCTTCGCGTAGAATGTGTGCTTGTGACAATGAAAAGAACGCTTGTCCTTATTCGTCATGCGCAGGCAGAGCCTTTTTCATTAAATGGAGATCACGGGCGCGTACTTACCTCTTATGGGCACCAGCAAAGCAGGATGCTTGGTTTTTCACTTGCTCATGCTTTACAAGAAATGAAACAAGATGAGGCAAAGAAAGAGGGAGAAAAACCTCAAGTAGATTGGGTCGCGCTTTCGGATGCTCAACGTACACGTGAAACTTTTCGTGGACTTGCACCTCAATTCGATATTGCACATTCTTTTTCGGATCGCAGTTTATACAGCGGTGACATTGAGGAAATACTCCATATTGCCCGAAGTTTTACAGGACAGACAGCATTTATTATTGGCCACAATCCAACGATTTCAGATGTGGCTCTTTATTTGACTTTTCCTGACGCTCTTGTTGAGGAACATAATGAAAGTGTTGCGTCCTTCCAAAAATATGCGAGTGAAGAAATACGGACACATTCATTGAATATGCGCCGGATAAAAGCCTTATCACGATACGGTGCAGACTTGGCTCAGGCAATGATTCTTCGTTTTGGAGGAGAATGGAAAGACTTGCGCAAAGGCATATGTGAACTCGAAATTGTGACCTATTGCGATCTTTCTTCGTCCCACGGGTAATGACTTCCTGTGAGTTCTTTGGTGTGAGGGCGTTAAACTGGGGGAGTACAGATCCACCCCCGCAAGAGGGAGAACTAATGTCGGGACACTCTAAATGGGCGACCACCAAGCATAAGAAGGCCGCTATTGACGCTAAACGAGGCAAATTATTTGCTCGTTTGATTAAGAATATCGAGGTTGCAGCACGTACAGGTGGTGGCGATCCTGCAGGTAATCCCACCTTGTTTGACGCTATCCAAAAGGCAAAGAAAAACTCTGTTCCTTCGGACAATATTGATCGTGCTGTTAAACGTGGTTCCGGCGCTGAAGCTGGTGGCGCAAATTATGAAACCATCATGTATGAGGGCTACGGTCCTAATGGCGTAGCTTTCCTTGTGGAATGTCTGACAGATAACCGTAATCGCGCAGCATCGGATGTCCGCTTAGGCTTTAGCCGCTCAGGAGGTTCTTTAGCTGATCCGGGTTCAGTGTCGTATCTATTTACACGTCGCGGCATTATTGAAGTTCCAGCGGCAGAAAACGTAACCGAAGACAGCATCATGGAAGTTGTCTTGGATGCAGGAGCAGAAGAAGTCATTGACACAGGTGACGGTTTTATTATTGAAACGGACCCGTCAGACCTGATTCCTGTGCGTTCAGCTTTACAGGAAGCCGGAATTGACTATGACTCTGCTGAGGTTCAATTTGTTGCCTCAACTGAGGTTGATCTTGACGTTGAAGGTGTCACGAAAGTGAATAAACTGATTGACGCTTTAGAAGACTCTGATGATGTCCAGAACGTCTATCACAATATGACAATGTCAGATGAAGTGCGTGCGCACTTTGAAGAAGAGGACTGAGTTCATGTCTGAAAATGTCACCGCAGAGCGCCAGGTAGGTACTCCACAGGTCAAACGAGGTATGGCGCATATGCTCAAAGGCGGCGTCATCATGGATGTTGTGACACCTGAGCAAGCTAAAATTGCAGAAGACGCTGGCGCAGTGGCAGTCATGGCTCTTGAACGCGTGCCAGCTGATATTCGCGCTCAAGGCGGAGTGGCGCGCATGTCGGATCCTGACCTCATTGATGGAATCATTAATGCTGTCTCAATTCCTGTGATGGCGAAGGCGCGTATTGGACATTTTGTTGAAGCGCAGGTTTTGCAATCTCTTGGTGTCGATTACATTGATGAATCAGAGGTTCTGACACCTGCCGACTATGAGCATCACATTGATAAGTGGAATTTCACGGTTCCTTTTGTCTGCGGTGCAACGAATCTGGGTGAGGCTTTGCGTCGTATTAACGAAGGCGCAGCAATGATTCGTTCAAAAGGTGAAGCAGGTACGGGTGATGTGTCTAATGCGACTACGCATATGCGCAAAATTCGTGATGAAATTCGTCATCTGACTTCATTGCCAGAAGATGAACTGTATGTGGCGGCTAAAGAACTGCAAGCTCCTTACGAACTGGTGGCAGAAGTAGCACGTGAAGGCCGTTTACCGGTTGTGCTTTTCACCGCCGGGGGCATAGCTACTCCCGCTGATGCAGCTATGATGATGCAACTGGGCGCAGAAGGGGTATTCGTTGGTTCAGGTATTTTCAAGTCCGGTGATCCTGCGCGTCGTGCCGCAGCAATCGTTAAAGCGACAACTTTCTACGATGATCCTTCAGTGATTGCTGAAGTTTCACGTGGTTTAGGTGAAGCTATGGTGGGAATTAATGTGGACGATGTGCCTGTGTCGCACCGTTTAGCGGAGCGCGGATGGTAACAATCGGCGTCCTTGCTGTGCAAGGTGATGTTGCTGAGCATATGCGGGCACTGGAGGAATCTGGTGCCCGCACCTGTGCTGTTCGTCGCCTGACAGAACTAGCTGAGGTAGACGCATTAGTGATTCCTGGTGGGGAATCCACAACAATGTCAAAGCTTTTGTGTGCTTTTGATTTTTTTGAACCGATTGCTGCCAGAATTCGTTCAGGTATGCCCGTGTGGGGAACATGTGCTGGCATGATTATGCTGGCAGATACGGTACTTGATGGTCGTCCTGACCAACGTTCTTTCGGAGCAATCACTATGACAGTGCGCCGTAATGCCTTTGGACGTCAGGTAGATTCCTATGAAGAGGATCTGCACATTGCAGGACTTGATGGGGGACCTTTCCGTGCCCTCTTTATTCGCGCGCCTTGGGTTGAATCAGTTGCAGATGACGTTGATGTTTTAGCTCGTGCTGGTAATGCTCAAAACGGTCCTATAGTGGCTGTGCGGCATGGAGCTGTGATGGCTACGTCTTTTCACCCTGAAGTGGGAGGCGATAACCGTATGCATGATCTTTTTGTGCGCATGGTGAAAGATTGCCTTTCCTCACGTAAGGAACAATGTGCGTGTGATGGGGATTGATCCAGGTCTTACACGGTGTGGCCTTGGAATCATAGATATGGATCAGGGGAAACGAGCTGGCCTCGTTCATGTTGAAGTTGCACGTACTCACAAAGATCTTGCTACTCATTTTCGTTTACGTACAGTAGCTGACGCGATTGATCGTCTGATCCACGAGTATGAACCTGAGATCGTAGCAATTGAACGAGTTTTCGTACAAGATAACTTGCAATCTGTTGCAACAACTATGCAGGTGATGGGTGCTGCGATGACCTGTGTTGCTCGCGCAGGTTTGCCTATGGCTATGCATACGCCTTCCGAAGTAAAGTCAGCAGTGACAGGTAATGGGACAGCAAGTAAAGCTCAGGTGCAGCATATGGTTGCTCGTATTTTAGGTTTGTCTGCTGTTCCAAAACCTGCTGATGCTGCAGATGCTTTAGCGATTGCTATTTGTCAGGGGTGGCGTGGAACTGGCCTATTGGGTGCAGGTGATGATTCGGCTGTTTCTGTGTCAATCTCTGGTCGTGTACGTGCGCGCGGTGAAATGACACCTGCGCAACAACTGTGGGCGCAAGCACAAGCAGCGCAACGCCGAACTGGTGCAGTAGACCCGCGGCTACGGCAACGATAGTATCTATCGTACATATGTTCGCTTTGTCTCTCCTGTGATCTGAAAGAGAAATATGTTAGTCGTCAAAACCGAGTTCTGATGACAGGAATCTTTGCGTACGTACGATACAAGCGGTGACCGAAAGAAACAGCGGAGGTACATATGATCGCGCAGCTCGCGGGGACTGTTACATACGCAGGCATTGATGAGGTCATACTCTTGGTTGGAGGTATTGGATGGCGTGTGGTTGTGGCTCCGCCTTTCGCTCAGGAACTTCATGTGGGTCTTGATGCAACGATCCATACCTCTATGGTGGTACGTGAAGATTCAATGACCTTATATGGTTTCCGTGATACAGATGAACGCATTATTTTTGAGAAACTTCAATCAGTGAGTGGCATAGGCCCGCGAACAGCTTTAGCTGCTCTTACCGTGCTGTCACCTGATGATCTGCGGCGTGCGGTTAGCTCAGGTGATACTGCTACTTTGCAGAAAATACCGGGTGTCGGGAAAAAATCTGCTCAGCGTATGCTACTGGAAATTGGTGACAAATTAGGTACGGTAGCTGCTTTACCTGAAGGCGCTATTTCAGAAACAGCACCTACAGAGGATGAAATGCAGGTACGTGCTGCTTTGGTTCAACTGGGCTGGAGTGAAAGTGTTGCTGCTCAGACGGTGGAAAAGTTTGCCGGTCATGGCATGAGTGTTTCCGATATGCTTCGCGCTGCTTTACTGAGTTTAGGAGGTAACCGTGGCCACTGAACCTGATTTTTCACGCATTGTGGCACCTGATGCCGGTGACCTAGAACGTGCAGCAGAGGCTGCACTTCGACCGAAACGCCTTAGTGAATTTGTTGGGCAAACAAAGGTATGCGATCAGCTGCAGCTTCTTTTAGATGCTGCACGCGGTCGTGGAGCGCCTTCAGATCATGTGCTCCTTGCTGGTCCACCAGGATTAGGTAAAACTACTTTAGCGATGATTATTGCCGCAGAGATGGGGACATCTTTACGTTTAACATCAGGACCTGCGATTCAACATGCCGGTGATTTGGCGGCAATTTTGTCAGGTCTACAAGAAAATGATGTGCTATTTATCGACGAAATACATCGCCTTGCCCGTACAGCTGAAGAAATGCTTTACCTTGCAATGGAGGATTTCCGTGTTGATGTTGTTGTAGGTAAAGGTCCAGGTGCGACATCTATTCCTTTGGCTTTGCCGCCTTTCACAGTTGTAGGCGCAACCACACGTTCCGGTCTGTTACCTGCGCCTTTGCGTGATCGTTTTGGTTTCACTGCGCATCTTGAATTCTATGAGGTGGAGCAGCTTCGTCATGTTGTTGCGCGTTCTGCTCATTTGCTTGGTGTGGAACTCAGTGAAGATGCTGCTTATGAAATAGCTTCACGTTCGCGTGGGACTCCTCGTATTGCGAATAGATTGCTTCGTCGCGTCGTGGATTATGCGCAAGTGCGTGGTGATGGCAATCTAACTTTGGAGGCAGCTCAGGGGGCACTTACTCTTTTTGAAGTGGACCGTCATGGGCTTGATCGTTTGGACCGGGCAGTCCTTGAAGCTATATGTCGACGTTTCGGTGGGGGGCCAGTTGGCCTCACAACTCTTGCCGTGACTGTTGGTGAAGAAGCGGAGACTGTGGAAACTGTTGCTGAGCCGTATTTAGTGCGTGAAGGTTTCTTGATCCGTACGACGCGTGGACGAGCAGCAACACGTGCTGCGTGGGAGCATTTAGGGCTTACGCCCCCGCCTGAGGCTGTTCTTTTTCAATAAAATGACAGGATAAATCCTACCCATCCTGTGACTTAGGACGCATTTGTATCTTTATGACATTCTTTTGTGGGAAAACTGAGCTTTACTTTTGCGCAATTGCGCTCATTTTCATCTATCACGTGGCCTAAAAGCACTCAAGGGCACTAGACTGCAACAAGTGTGCGTCTATTCGCACGTGAGTAATGAAAGGGCTATTCGTGGACCAGCTTGTACAGCAATACGCTTTCCCTTTGATGTTGGGTGTTTTGCTCATCTTCATGTTGTTTTTCTCTAGTCGTTCCCGCAAGAAAATGCTTGCCCAGCAAGCTGAACGTGATCGTAAACTTCGGGAAGACCTTGTCCCTGGAATGTGGGTGAAAACCGCATTCGGTTTTTGGGGTCGTTTCGTTGATTTTGACGGCGACGTTGTTGTTCTTGAAACTGCTGACGGGACAGAGACTTACTGGGATCGCGCGGTTGTACGGGAAATAGGTAATCCTCCATTCGCTTCGGTTCAAGAAGTTGAAGAAACAGAAGAACCTGAAACCCAAGAAGAAGACGAACAAGTCCTCGGCCTCGATAATGATTCATCGACCGGAATTGAGAAGTAGTTATACGTGTCCCTGCGTGGGAACATCTGAAAGCAGAATGACAAGTGGCTATTAAGAAACGCCGTCCGCTCCGTTCTTTGCTGGCGCTTGCCTTACTTGCTGGTGTAAGTATGGGCTCGCTTATTGTGGGGAACGTGACCAATCATGGGGCATCTTTTGTCCCTTCTCTTGCCCTTGACCTTGAGGGCGGTACCCAGCTGATCCTGACTCCGGTATCAACAGATAACTCGTCACGTCAGGTAACTGAAGATGATATTGCTGAGGCCATTAACATTATTCGTTCGCGTGTGGATGCTTCCGGCGTAGCGGAGGCTGAAATTACCTCGATGGGTTCTGACAACATTGTTGTTGCCATTCCGGGTACTCCTTCGCAAGAAACTCTTGACCTTATTCGTTCATCTTCACAGATGAATTTCCGTCCAGTTTTGAAAATCGGTCAGGCCGTGTCAGTTCAACGACCGACAACGCCTTCTGCTGAAGCCGGGCAGTCGGATTCTTCTGCACAATCGGCTCAATCATCTGAAGCCGCACAGTCTGCGACAGATGAGCAATCTGGTGATCTGAGTGCTTCAGAAGGAAGCGACCAGTCTGCGCAGGAAACACAGTCCGGCGAGTCTGCGGCTTCGGGTGAAACTGCTCAGTCAGCAGAAGCTGACAACAGCCAATCTGCTCCTCAGATACAGCCCAATGTTCTCAGCGAAGAAGAAGCGAAAACTTTAGCTGATGCAAATAAAGACGGTGAACTGTCAGATGAACCTGCGACGACTCCTGAAAATAACTCAGATCTAGCATGGATGACAGAAAAAGTTACCTATGACTATCTCACTTTAGATTGCGGCGCAAAAGGGACACGTACAGAGGCAGCGGCAGATAAGCCTTACGCGGCCTGTAACGCAGAAGGCACCTTAAAGTACATTTTGGGTCCTGTGGATGTGAGCGGTTCGCAACTGACAACTGCTGCGGCTGCAATGATTACAAATAATCAGGGTCGCAGTACAGGTGAATGGGGCGTTGATCTGCAATTCAATGCTGAAGGCACAACAAGTTTTGCCGAGGCATCTGAACGCTTATACGGTTTTGCTTCCGCTGATTCTCAGGGAGGCGCAGCTTACGTAAAACCTGACCGCAACCATTTTGCTGTCGTTCTTGACGGTAAAATCATTACCGCACCAAGTATGAATGCGGTCATCAACAATGGTCGAGCACAAATCAGTGGATCTTTTACCGCAACATCAGCGAAGTCCCTTGCTAATCAGCTGAACTTTGGTTCATTGCCATTGAACTTTGAAGTCCAATCCGAGCAGCAGATTTCAGCAACATTGGGTTCTGAACACCTGCAAAAAGGTATTTGGGCGGGTCTGATTGGTTTGCTGTTGGTGGTTGCGTACATGGTATGGCAATACCGTGGTTTGTCAGTGGTTTCAGCAGGCTCATTGCTGGTGGCGGGCGG
The DNA here is from genome assembly GCF_021083625.1 of Schaalia sp. lx-100. Taxonomy (NCBI): domain Bacteria; kingdom Bacillati; phylum Actinomycetota; class Actinomycetes; order Actinomycetales; family Actinomycetaceae; genus Schaalia; species Schaalia sp. lx-100. Next base: position 244,333 of record NZ_JAJNRP010000003.1, read on the forward strand.
ATTAACCTATCTTGTCATTACTTTGCTGTCGTGGACTATGGGTTACCGTTTATCTTTGGCTGGTATTGCTGGTTTGATCGTTGCTGTGGGCGTGACAGCAGACTCGTTCATCGTTTACTTTGAGCGTATCCGAGATGAAGTTCGTGATGGTCGTCCTCTTGTTGCTGCTGTTGATGAAGGATGGCAACGCGCGAAACACACCATTATTGTTTCGGATGCGGTTAACCTTGTGGCAGCCGTTGTCTTGTACGTTTTGGCTGTCGGTGGCGTTCAAGGTTTCGCATTCACCTTGGGTGTGACAACTATTGTTGACTTAATCGTGATCTTCCTATTCACACACCCGATGATGGAGCTTTTGATTCGTACCCGATTCTTTGGCTCAGGCCATAAGCTTTCAGGTTTGGACCCAGAGCACTTAGGTGCGACATCTGCAGCTATCTATGCTGGTCGAGGCCGTATTCGTGTAAATCGGGGCGCACAGGAACAACGGATGGCCGTTGAAGATGCTCAGGAACGTCCTCTGTCCATTGCAGAACGCCGATATGCAGAGGAAAAACGACAAGAAGCTTTAGAAAAAGAAGCAGAACAAACGTCTGAAACTTCGACCACTGAGGGTGCTACTCAAACAGATGATGGTTCAGTCGAGGAAAAGGAGCAGAACCGATGATGAGTTTCGCTCAATGGGGTAATGCCCTGTACTCGGGAAAGAAATCCTACCGAATTGTCGCTAACCGCAAAGCCTTCCTGGGGGTTTCCGGTATTGTTCTCCTCCTTGCTTTGATCTTCACGGCTGTTTTAGGTATCAAAGGATCCATTGAATTTACCGGTGGTTCCCAGTTCACTTTGACAGGTGTTGCTGATATCAGCCAGCAAAAGGCTTACACAGCTTTAGAAGCAACCGGTCACGACTCAAATGCGCGTGTCTCAAGCGTAGGTAGTGACGGTATCCGCGTGCAGACAGACTCTTTAGATTCGGTTCAAACCGCTGCCGTACGTGATGCTTTGGCGCAGGCATACGGTATTGAGAGTTCAGAAGTGCAGTCCAGCTCGATTGGTCCTTCCTGGGGTCATGACGTGACTGCAAAAGCACTGAAATCGCTTGTGATCTTCCTTGCTTTGGTTGCTTTGTTGATGGCTGTGTACTTCAGGTCATGGACGATGTCGCTTTCTGCGATTGTGGCATTGCTGCATGACGTGGTGCTTACTATTGCTTTCTTTGCTGTGGTTCGTGTCGAGGTTTCTCCTGCAACAGTGATTGGTTTCCTCACGATTTTGGGCTACTCGCTGTATGACACGGTGGTTGTTTTCGACAAGGTTCGTGAACTCACACAAGGACTGACCGACCAAAAGCGTTTCACTTTCGCTGAACTAGTGAACTTGGCAGTCAATCAGACAATGGTGCGTTCAATTAACACCTCTGTTGTTGCTTTACTTCCCGTCGGTTCAATTTTGCTGATTGGTTCACTGCTTTTGGGTGCAGGAACTTTGACAGATATTTCTTTGGCTTTATTCGTCGGTATGATCGCAGGTACCTACTCGTCAATTTTCATTGCTTCGCCACTTCTGGTGACCTTTGAAGAACGCCGTACCCGGACCAAAGAACACACTGCCGTTGTTGAAAAAGAACGCGTTCGTCATGCCCATACTGAGGAAGGAACGGAGTCAGATCCATCCGTGCGCGTCGCACCACTGCAACCAGGACACCACTTGGGACGTTCAGCGCAGCCTCAAAGGAAGAAGCGGAAACGATGAGCAGTGTTCTGAGCGAAAAAGTAGGAAAAATCCTCACCGATAATTTACGTGAAATTCAGGATTTTCCTGAACCGGGTGTACTTTTCCGCGACATTACACCTCTGCTAGCTAATGGTCCGGCTTTTTGTGAACTCATTGAGCAATTCGCTGACTATTACCGTGGTCGTATTGATGCAGTTGCGGGCCTTGAATCCCGAGGATTCATTTTGGCAGCGCCTTTGGCAACACGCTTAGGGATCGGTATGCTGACCATCCGTAAAGCAGGGAAACTTCCTGGTCCTGTTATTGGTGTGGACTACGATTTGGAATATGGTTCTGCTCGTATGGAATTGCGACCGGATTCAGTCACTCCTGGGCATCGTGTTCTTATCCTTGATGACGTTTTAGCAACCGGGGGAACTGCCGCGGCTTCAGCTCAGCTTATCCGTGAGGCCGGTGCTGAAGTTGTGGGTATTACCGTCCTTTTGGAGCTAGCTGGTCTTGGAGGTCGGCAACGGCTTGAAGGCGAAAATGTTGAATCAGTTGTTGTGCTCTGACCTGAATAATGGCACATGGCACACAAAATGACTGCGAAAGTCTAAAATGAGGTAATGACTGATCCTCATATGCAACCAACGACACAAGCGACCCGTCCTCCTGCGGCTGGGTCGCTTGTGCGTTCTGGGCTGATGTGGTTTGGTAATCGATCCCGTACAACAGCTCCAGAAATTGAACCTTTAGTTCGTGCTTTACGGGCAAACCACCCGAAAGCTGATGTAGGACTCATTGAACGCGCCTATGCAACAGCGGAGTTGCATCATCGTGGGCAGATGCGTAAATCAGGGGAACCCTACATTACTCATCCCGTTGCTGTGGCAACAATTCTTGCTGAAATGGGAATGACGACTCCTACACTTGTTGCCGCCTTATTACACGATACAGTTGAAGACACCGATTACACGGTGGAAGAACTGACAGCAGATTTTGGCGAGGTAATCGCGCAGCTTGTTGATGGAGTGACCAAACTCGATAAAGTACGTTACGGTAGCGCTGCTCAGTCGGAGACTTTACGTAAAATGGTTGTGGCGATGAGTCATGACATACGTGTTCTCCTCATCAAATTAGGTGATCGTTTACATAACGCTCGCACCTGGCGTTTTGTTTCTGCTGATTCAGCAAAACGTAAAGCTCAAGAAACTTTAGAAATATATGCTCCACTGGCTCACCGCCTCGGTATGAATATGATTAAGTGGGAGCTTGAAGAACTTTCATTCAAAACCCTCTATCCTGAAATTTACGAGGAAATTGATCGACTTGTTCATGAGCGTACGCCACAGCGTGAAATATATTTACGAGAGGTAATTACCCAGATTGAAGGGGATTTACGGCACTCAGGAACACAAGGAACTGTAACTGGCCGTCCAAAGAATCATTACTCGATTTATCAGAAAATGATTGTTCGAGGTAAAGCTTTCGATGAAATCTACGACCTTGTGGCAGTGCGTGTTCTTGTACATTCTGTAAAAGATTGTTACGCGCTTCTTGGAGCACTTCACGGTCATTGGAATCCTATTCCAGGGCGTTTCAAAGACTATATCGCCATGCCGAAATTTAATTTGTACCAGTCTTTACATACGACTGTGGTCGGTCCTGGCGGTAAACCTGTTGAAATCCAGATTCGTACATATGAAATGCATGAACGCGCCGAACATGGCGTTGCTGCACACTGGAAATACAAGCAAAATCCGAATGCTACTTCGGGCGATACTGACCGAATGAGTGCTACTGAACAGATGAACTGGATGCGGGCACTCGTTGAAATGGAACGGGAAACTGGCGATCCGGAAGAATTTCTTGACGCATTACGTTATGAAATTGCTGGTGATGAAGTATATGTTTTCACGCCTAAGGGTGAGGTGATTGTTCTGCCGGCAGGGGCAACACCTATTGATTTCGCCTATGCAGTTCACACTGAGGTAGGACACCACACTGTCGGAGCAAAAGTGAATGGGCGACTAGTTCCTTTAGAATCGCGCCTGCAGTCAGGCGAAACCGTTGAAGTAGTGACATCAAAATCTGACAAAGTAGGCCCTTCACGGGACTGGTTAGTTTTTGTCGCTTCACCGCGCGCGCGCTCAAAAATCAAAGCATGGTTCTCAAAAGAACGTCGTGAAGAAGCAGTGGAAACAGGTAAAGAGCACTTGGCTCGTGCGATGCGTAAACAGAATTTACCTTTACAGCGTCTCATGAATCATGAATCTTTACTTTCCGTTGCTAATGCTCTGGGATTGCTCGATATTACTGCGCTATATGCATCAATTGGGGAGAACCATATTTCGGCTCAAAATGTGGTATCGAAATTGGTGGATAACCTTGGCGGAGATGACGGGACAGAGGAAACACTTGCTGAGGCTGTTATTCCGAGTGCAGCGAAAGTACGTGCGCATATATCCTCCACATCAGGGGTGAGCGTGCGCGGAATGAACTCAAATGAAATTTGGGTGAAATTAGCGAAGTGTTGTACTCCAGTACCCGGTGATGAAATTGTGGGATTCGTTACTCGTGGTCAGGGTGTATCTGTGCATTGTGCCAGCTGTGTGAATTCTGTACAGCTCATGAAAAATCAGCCGGAGCGTTTTACAGATGTTGCTTGGGATACGGAACGTCAAGGAGTGCAGTATCTTGTGCAGATTGAAACTCGGGCATTAGATCGTCCAGGTTTGCTTTCTGATTTGACGAAAGTACTGTCAGATCATCGGGTAAATATTCTGACAGCAAGTACAGTTACTTCACCCGATCAGGTGGCGAGTGCGCGTTTTGCTTTTGAATTAGCTGATATGGCTCATCTGAAAGCCGTCCTTGCAGCATTGCGTCGCGTTGATGGTGTGTTTGAAGCTCAACGTTTAACAAGTCCTGCCACACGTCGTCATCAGATCTCAAACATATGACGATTTCGTCCACTAGGTGTTATCTGTTTTCTGCAGCATGAATAAAGCCGTAGGATAGTCCTGTGCCGTAGGTGGCATGAGCGTACACATAAGGTGCGCACCGCGCCGAACCTTTCGAGGTTCTATCGATCAAAGGAACATCGTGACTGACTCGACCAATGAGCTCCACGCTGAAAATACTTCTGAGCCTACACAGGCTGCTTCATCAGCGAATTCTCCCGTCTCGCAACCTGCTACTGAAAGTGCTGCACCACACTTATCTGCTGCGGAAACCTCAGAATTTGGTCGGGTGGATGAAGCAGGAAATGTTTTTGTTCGTGATGGGGATGCTGAACGCCAGATTGGAGCATACCCTGACGGTCTGCCTGAGAACCCGTTAGGGCTGTACTTGCGTCGTTTTGAGTCACTTGAAGCAACAGTTAAGTTGTTTGAAGATCGTCTTGCCACACTTGCGCCTAAAGAAATAGATCAAACGCTGGCAACGTTACGTGAATCCGTTATTGAGCCTGCTGCTATCGGTGATCTCGTTGCTTTGCGTGCCCGTGTGGAAGCAGCTGCTGAGCGCGCACAGGTACGTAAAGAACAAGCACGTGAAGAACGCCGCTTAGCCAAAGAAGCCGCATTGCGTGAACGTACCGAATTAGTGGAACGTGCAGAAGCTATTCTCACCCAAGATCCTCACCGTATGCATTGGAAGCAATGCGGCCAAACCCTGCGTGAGCTCTTAGACGAATGGAAGAATCTGCAACGTCGTGGCCCACGTTTAGATAAAGCAACAGAAGATGCGCTGTGGAAACGTTTCTCGGGTGCGCGAACACAGTTTGATCGCCAACGTCGTCAGTTCTTCTCTGCTTTGGACCAAGCTCAGACGGATGCGAAACGTGTGAAAGAACAGTTGATTGCTGAAGCTGAAGCCCTTCAAACGTCAACAGATTGGGGAGCAACAACTGCTGCCTATCGTACATTGATGGATCGCTGGAAAACAGCTCCTCGTGCTTCTCGTAAAGAAGATGACGCATTATGGACTCGTTTCCGTGCAGCTCAGCAGGTATTTTTTGATGCTCGTCGGGCAAAAGATTTAGCGACAGATTCTGAATATCGTGAAAATCTTGCTGCAAAAGAAGCTCTTTTGATTGAAGCAGAAGCACTACTACCTATCAATGATCTTGAAAAGACAAAAGAACAGCTTCGTCAAATTCAAGAACGGTGGGATAGTGTGGGTCGTGTTCCTGCAGCCGATCACTCACGTATTGACCATCGTTTACGTGCAGTCGAAGATGCTGTGCGCGCTGCTGAAGAACACGAATGGCGTCGAACAAATCCTGAAACACGTGCGCGTGCAGAAGGTATGCTCGGACAGCTAGAAGAACAAATTGCTCGTCTGGAAAAAGATTGCGAAGCCGCGCGTGTTGCAGGTAATTCCTCAAAAGAAAAAGAATTATCTGAAGCTTTAGCTACGAAGAAAGCGTGGCTTGACCAGATTCGTTCATCAATGGACTGACATGCGTCTGCATATCATCACTTCGCCGTACTATGCGGCAAACTCGTTGGTGATTATTCCGCAGCCATTAGAGGGAACAGCCCCTCATGCTGTTGTTGTGGACCCATCAGCAGGAATTCTTCCTCAACTGAAAGCCACACTGGAGCGTGAGGGTGCTGTTCTGGCGGCTGTTTTACTGACGCATGGGCATCCCGATCATGTGTGGGATTGTGCGCGTGTTGCTTCCTGGGGGCCCGCAGAAAAACAAGTTCCTGTATGGATTCCAGGGCCTGATCGTTATCGTCTGGTTGACCCGGCAGCATATGTGAACAATATGCCTGCGCGAATTGAATTAGATGAGTGGGTTTGTCCTGATGACCTGCGTGATTTCCCCGCAGGGTCATGTGAACTGATTCCAAGTTTATGGATGAAAATGTTACCTGCTCCAGGGCATACCGAAGGATCGGCACTATTCCTCGCGCACAGTGATCTGGACGTATATGCTGACGGGCAGCTCATAGCTTCCAGTGAATTGCCTATTCCGTGGGCTTTAAGCGGCGACGTGATTTTCTCGGGTTCTGTGGGTCGTACTGATTTACCTGGTGGTGACGAAACTCAGATGCGACATTCACTGCGTACAATTTCCCATGCTGTTGATCCTCGAACCCTTTTATTCCCCGGACATGGACCTGCAACAACCTTGCAAGCCGAAATTGACACGAACCCATATGTAACGCGCGCCCGGCGTATCGGGTAAATATTTATTCGTCGTGCTTTTCTGTGTGTGTTGATATGCGCATTGGAATGGAAAAGCACCTGTATCTCGTGAAACAATAGGAAAATGGCACGTACTTCTCTTTCAGGTTTTCCCGAATGGCTCCCCGAAGGACGCATCGTTGAACAATACGTCCTCGATCACCTTCGCCGTGTTTTTGAACTACATGGTTTTGCGGGGATTGAAACTCGTGCCGTTGAAACCCTTGAGCAACTGGAAGCAAAAGGCGAAACCTCAAAAGAAATTTATGTTTTAGAGCGACTGCAAGCTCTGAAAGCTGCTGAAAACGGTGAACGGGTCTCCTCACGTGAGCGACGTATGGGATTGCACTTTGACTTGACAGTTCCTTTTGCTCGGTATGTCGTTGAAAATGCTAATGAATTAGATTTTCCTTTTAAGCGGTACCAAATTCAGAAAGTGTGGCGAGGCGAACGCCCTCAAGAAGGACGATTCCGTGAGTTCACGCAAGCAGATATAGATATCGTGGGACTAGGGGAGCTGCCTTTTCATTTTGAGGTGGAAGCGCCACTGATAATGGGTCAGGCGCTTTCTTCATTGCCAATTCCGCCTGTTCGCATGATGGTGAATAATCGTAAAATCGTTCAAGGCGTATGTGAATCTTTAGGCGTGACAGATATTGAAGCTGCCTTACGTGGCCTCGATAAATTAGACAAAATTGGTTCTGAAGGAGTGCGTGAGGAACTCGTCAAAGTTGGTATCACTTCCGAGCAGACTGATGTTTTATTGCGCATGGCTTCTATTACAGGCGAAGATCCTCAATCTGTACGTCAGCAAGTCAATGAATTGTGTCTTTCCAATGATTTACTTGACGAAGGTTTAACACAGCTGTGTGAACTACTGGAAATTGCTGGGCAGCGTTTACCTGGGGTCATTGAAGCGAATCTGAAAATTGCACGCGGTTTGGATTATTACACGGGTAGTGTTTATGAAACCGTTGTGGTCGGGCACGAAGATTTAGGTTCAATTTGTTCAGGCGGTCGCTACGATTCCTTGGCTAAAGACGGGAAACGTGTGTACCCGGGCGTGGGAATGTCAGTTGGAGTGTCGCGTTTAGTCTCGCGTATGCTGTCAGCTCCGATGGTCCGTGCAACACGTCGAGTGCCTACTGTTGTTCTTGTTGCAGTCAATGATGAAACTGATCGTTTCCGTAGTGACGCTATTGCATCTGCCTTGCGTGAACGAGGAATCAGCGCGGATGTTGCACCGCAGGCAGCAAAATTTGGTAAGCAAATTAAGTATGCTGATAAACGGGGGATACCATTTGTGTGGTTCCCAGGTAACGACGGTGAACCTGATACGGTGAAAGATATTCGTACGGGCGAACAAAGTGCTGCTGACATTGAACAGTGGGAGCCGCAGCCTTGCGACCTCCAGCCTCGCGTATTACCAGTGAAGTGACAGGTGCGTGAGACAAACGGAGCATATGTATCTGCAGATATTTTGCGATGTAAAGCTCAAATCAGTGGGAAAAAAGAGTGCATGTGAGGTCGGGCGTGCACTCCGCCAGCGGCATATATGAAAGGCGTAGCCAATGCCCGAAAAATCCCACACACGTTCATCTGGTCTTGCTATTCTCATACGCGCGAGCGGTCCATCTTTTCTCTTGAGTGCCGCTATCGGCCGTTTACCTGCAGCGATGATTCAACTGGGAATCTTACTGGTCGTAACAACAGCGGTACACAATTTAGGGTTAGCTGGAATGACCGTTGCAATGATCGGTATTGGTACAGCCTGCGGAGCTCCAATTATTGGGCGACTTGCGGATCAGAAAGGCCCTTTACGAGTCATATCGGCTGCTTTAATCATTCAACTTCTGGCTTTAATGCTTCTATGGTGTGCTATCGGCTGGCATATGTCAGACGTTCTTCTTTTATGCGCAGCCGCTCTTGTCGGCATGGCGAATCCGCAAATTGGTTCTATTGCTCGCGCATTATGGTCTGATCTTGCACATACACGCGCTGAAACGGTTGAGCATCCTCGTTTAATCCGCACAGCAATGGGATATGAAACAGCTATTGACGAGTTATCTTTCGTTTTTGGCCCCGCAGTATCGGGCCTGCTTGTGACCTTATGCGGTCCGCTACACACAGTTGCCGTCCTTGCAGTGATGACACTAATCGGTGAAGGTTTTTTCATTTTCTGGCTTGCGATCCATCGATCAATGTGGGCTCCTAATGGATACTCAACAAAACATGCGAATAAAACCACGGGAAATCCTCAATACGATTCACAAAGTACCAGCATCACTTCCGCTGACCTTCCTGTAACCAATGGATTAAAAGCACCTATGCCGTGGCTGCAACTTACCCCTTATTTTGCCAGCATCATATGCGTCGGCATGGTTTTTGGTAGCACACAAACAGCTTTGACAGCGATTCATACCGCACGTGATACACAGGTTCTTACTGGACCTATCTACGGTGCTATGGGACTGACATCAGCATGTGCAGGTTTTTTAATTCCAGCCCTGGGAATACGCTCACGCACAAAATTTATTGCAGGAGGCCTCATAATCGCTCTGGGAGAGGCCTCTATAGCGTTCCTTCCTGCAGACAGCATTATCCTGCTGCTCATTTTATGTATCGGTATGGGAGTCGGCACAGTTCTTGTCAGCGCATATGCCAGTGTTGAACGCTTATCAACACGCGGGTGGGTCACAAGTGCAATGACCATAGGAGCAACGTGTGTGGTCCTTGGAGTATCTGCAGGAAGCGCCGCAACAGGGTATATCGCCAAAACCTTATACCGTGCCCCCGCAATTGCATGCGCAGCAGGTCTTTTCATCGTGGCACTGCATATAACGCTAGCCCTCACATCACGACAAGGGAAAACACAGGAAAAAGACTTCCCACATACGTGATAAGTCAACTTTATGCAGATAATTTTTCACCCGTAAAAACGGGAAAATATGAGCTATATCAATGACGGTGAGGCAATTCACCGCATTTTGTGACAGCTTTACGGTGAGCAGAGGCTAGGCTTATATGGCGATGAGGCGCAGCCTTTTGTGATGGTATCTGGCAAAGCCAGTGTTGTTGTGCAAGGAGTGAAGGCCGCGCTGAAGGTTACCTATTGACCCGGTCTTGCTTTTGCTGGACTTCGAAAAAATACTGACACATACAGAGGATATTTGTGCCTACTACAGATCAAGATCTGGAACTATTCGACGAAAAAAATACTGTCGATATGGATGAAATGATGGAATCCGCTGACGAGGAACACCTCGAAAATACTGAATTCCACGAGTATGAAATTGACGATACAGTCATTGATGAAGAACTTTTCGATGAAGATGAGGACGAAAACGACCTCACAGAAGAAGAAACACAAAATCAAGCAGGCCCAGCTTTTGCTGATCTCGGCTTACCGGATGAACTCCTTTCAGCAATCACACGTATGGGATATGTGACCCCGACACCAATCCAGGCTGAAGCTATTCCAGCCCTTATGCGTATGCGCGATGTTGTTGGAATCGCGCAAACCGGTACGGGAAAAACTGCTGCCTTCGGTTTGCCTTTACTTTCAGTAGTAGACGCTGACGAGAAAGCTGTTCAAGCACTTGTCCTTGCGCCGACACGTGAACTTGCCATGCAATCAGCGCAAGCCATTGAATCCTTTGCTTCAATGACACGTGGTTTAGATATTGTTCCCGTGTACGGTGGATCTGCTTATGGGCCACAAATTGGCGCATTAAAACGCGGTGCGCAAGTTGTTGTGGGCACTCCGGGACGTGTCATTGATCTGATTGAAAAAGGTGCTTTAGACCTATCTTTCGTTCGTATGCTCGTGCTTGATGAAGCTGATGAAATGCTGCGCATGGGTTTTGCAGAAGATGTAGAAACCATCGCGGAATCTGTTCCCGACGAACGATTAACAGCCTTATTTTCCGCCACAATGCCCGCAGCTATTGAGCGAGTCGCACAGACGCACCTCAATAATCCTTTGCGTATCGCTGTGTCAGAAGAATCATCCACAGTGGACACCATTGAACAGACCTACGCGGTCGTTCCCTACAAACATAAGATCGGCGCATTGGCTCGTGTTCTTGCGACCCGCACGCAGAATTTGGCTCATGAAGACGCCGATGCTGCCATTGTATTTGTGCGTACTCGTATGGACGTAGAAGAAATCTCTTTAGAGCTTTCTGGACGCGGTTTCCGTGCAGCAGGGATTAGTGGCGATGTAGCGCAAACTGAGCGTGAACGCATGGTTGAGCGATTAAAAAATGGTTCCCTTGACGTTCTTGTTGCCACCGATGTTGCTGCACGCGGCCTCGATGTGGAACGTATCGGACTCGTGGTGAACTTTGATGTGCCACGTGAACCTGAGGCCTATGTACACCGTATTGGTCGTACAGGTCGAGCAGGGCGTGAAGGTCGTTCCCTGACATTTTTTACTCCGCGTGAGCACGGGCGTTTGCGTCGTATTGAACGGCTAACAGGGACCCCGATGCAGGAAGTGCAGATACCTTCGCCAGTGGCTGTATCAGAATTTCGTGCCCGCCGCATCCTCGATACCGTGAATACACGTATTGAACGTGGACGTTTAGATTTGTACTACTCCTTACTGGATGAAATACATGACGCTACTGAATTGGATGTCTCTGATATTGCAGCGGTTTTGTTAGCTCAAGCAGTAGGCGATGAAGGGCCAGAACCTCGTGTGCGTAAAGACCGTCGCGGTGATGGTCGTATTCGCCGTGAAGAAGAAGTAGATGAAGCCGGCGAATTTGTTGGAGCTGTTTTTGAAGTGGGACGCGATAAAGATCGTCCCCTTAAAGGTGGCAAAGATGGAGCACGCCGTCGCGGTGGCGCTCGTGCGCTATCTGGGACAGGGCGACGCTACCGCGTAGAAGTAGGCAAAAAAGACCGCGTAAAACCAGGCGCTATTGTGGGTGCTATTACAGGTGAAGGCGGTTTAGCAGGTTCTGATATCGGTAACATTGAAATCTACCCGACTTTCTCTTTGGTTGAGATTGCTGGCGACGTTTCATCATCCGCCTTGGGGCGAATTGCAAAAGCCCGTGTGTCAGGTCGTGCTTTGCGTATCCGTGAGGATGAAGGTCCGCAATCTGCTCGTCATTTTGATACAGAACGTCATTCTTCACGAGGCGAACGTGGGCGCCGCGGTGAAAGTCGAGAGTACTCAGAGCGTGGTCGCCATGATAGGTCTGAGCGTGGGTATCGTGGTGAAAAAGGATCAAATTTTGATCGGCGTGATGGGCGTTACGACAGGTCTGAGCGGCGTGATCGCTTAGCGGGCGAGAAGTATTCATCTCGTGGAGATCGTCGTTTTGGTTCTTCGCGCGGTCGTTCACGCTGACAGATATACCTCTCTACCTTAAAAATCATCTCTCGCCTTTGTGAGGATGGGAACGGAAGTGTCGCTTCGCGTATCAGCGCTATGCGGCACTTTCGTGTTGAGGGTGAGGGTAGGGATACGCCGCTATGCGCGGTGGAGAGCAGAAACTGTATCTGCTCGGAAACGATACGCTACGCATGTGGCACTGACACTGACAACGAACAGTAAAACGCATGCAGGTAAATACTCAGGTCCACCTACGGGAATATGGGTGCCCCATAGTGCCAGAATTAATGACGCAATTGCCATGAAAACGGCTGCGCCAGCAGAATCAGCAACTTGAAGCCATGATGAGACTTTTCCGTGTTTTTCAGGTGGAGTGACAGCAAGAGCAAGGACAGAAATAGTTGAATGCATCAGGCCAACACCTGCCCCTGCAAAAAGCCAACTCACTAGCGCTGGCCAGATTGGAGCGTCTGGCCACGCTAAAACAAGGAAAGGGATAACTCCGATACTGAGTAAAAGAGTACCGATGAAAGGTAAACGAGCACGCCAACGCGGGTTTCGGATACGTGACTGAATGGTGGATCCTGCTGCCCAGGAGACTGCGCCAATAGTAACAGCGATGGAAGCGGCATCAGCTGACCAAGCGTGAACATGCTGGAGCAAGAGCGGCAGGAAAGCTGTTGCCCCCATTTCAGCTCCCATAGCGAGCAGACGGGTCAAAATTAAAGAAGGAAGTCCTGAGCGTGCGCGACATGTGCCGCGGGGAAGTAAACGGGGGAGAACACCGATTGTGAGCGCTAAACCGAATACGGTAAGCAAGTAAGAAAGTAAACCAGAGGTGGCCCCCGAAAGTTGTAAGGCGAGAACACCTATCCCGCATCCACAAGACATGAGGGTGAGGGAAAAAAGCAGAGGGTTTTTCTGTTTTTCACCTGTGTTCAGATGACGAAGAACCTGAATAAGAGGAAAAAGAGCGAGCAAACACAAGAAAGGAACTGCGCCAAATACAGGCCGCCATCCGATATGTCCTGTTACCCATCCGGCAATTCCTGGCCCGATAAGGGAAGGTAAAACCCAAGCTAAGGAAAAACCTGCAAATACGGTAGGTCGATGCACGTCCTGAACGAGAGCGCCGATAAGGACGTAAAGGGGGACAATAACGAAACCTCCGCCGCAGCCCTGAATAATCCGCCCGATGACAAAAAGCAGAATATGCCCAGATAACGCGCATAAGGTAAGACCGAGGACGAATAAGCCCATACCGAGTATGAGAACAAAACGAGGACCACGAGAGTCACTCAGCGCGCCGGCGAGGACAGTTGCTGACAGCTGCGCAGCTAAAGCAGAACCTGTCGCAACGGAAAACCATGTGTGTGCTCCAAGCTCTTGAACAACCGTTGGCATAGCGGTGGTTGTTGCTAATACTTCGAAAGCATTCAAAGTAATGAGGATGACAGAGCCAACGAGCAGCATGATTTCTAGGCGATTCCATGCAACTTTCTGTGTTTGATGCTCAGAAGCATGTATTTCTGTATTTTTGAGGTTTTTTTGCCTGTTTTCTGTTTGTGAGGAGTCATTGTGCCGAGGGTTTAATGGGCGCGCTGAATCATCATGTGAAGAAAAAGGCATGAGTTGATTGTTTCATTTACTGTAAAAAAATGCATATTCTGCTGAGAAACGTGAAAAAGATCCTCATGTGAAGGCGGACGGGTAAAAAGATTTCCTTGATGCTGTGCATGCTGTGCACAAAAAATAGAAGATACATGCAGGCAAAGCAGAGGATAGGCGCATGTGAAAGTTCATAGATACTGTCCTCCTAGCGATATGAGCCTGAAGCAACGTAATATATGTGCTGCCGCCGCCTGTCTCGCGGATGGTAATGAAGAAAGGAAAAACTGTGCTACGTACACATGAGATCGGTTCACTTGGACTGGAATCTGTTGGACAGACCGTCACCCTTACCGGTTGGGTTGATCGTCGTCGCGATCACGGAGGAGTTGCTTTCGTTGATTTGCGTGATGCATCAGGTATTGTTCAAGTTGTTGTTCGTGATGAGTCAGTTGCACACGAATTGCGTACAGAATTTGTTCTGAAAGTAACTGGCGAAGTAATGGCCCGTCCTGAGGGAAATGAGAATACAAAAATCTCAACGGGTGCCATTGAAATCATGGGTGATGACATTGAAATCCTCAATACATGCGCACCGTTACCTTTCCAAATTTCTGCACATGCAGAAGATACGAATGTTGGTGAAGAAACACGTTTACGTTACCGCTATCTTGATTTGCGCCGTGAAAGCGCGCAGCGTGCCATACGTTTACGTTCACAGGTATCACGAGCTGCCCGAGATACTCTTTATGAGCATAAATTTATTGAAATTGAGACTCCGACACTGACTCGTTCTACTCCTGAAGGTGCTCGTGACTTTATTGTTCCTGCGCGACTATCTCCAGGTTCTTGGTACGCTTTGCCGCAGTCCCCGCAGTTGTTCAAACAAATGCTGATGGTGGCCGGTATGGAACGCTACTTCCAAATCGCCCGTTGTTATCGTGATGAGGATTTTCGTGCAGATCGTCAGCCGGAATTTACCCAGCTAGACATTGAAATGAGTTTCGTTGACCAAGATGATGTCATTGCTGTTGCTGAAGATGTCCTGAAGAATGTGTGGGCACTAATTGGTTATGATTTACCGACACCATTGCCGCGTATAACCTACGCAGAGGCTATGGAAAAATATGGCTCAGATAAACCTGATTTGCGTTTTGGTTATGAGCTTGTAGAACTGACCGAGTATTTCCGCGACACGTCTTTCCGTGTATTCCAAGCCCCATATGTCGGTGCAGTTGTCATGCCAGGAGGCGGCTCGCAGCCTCGTCGTACTTTCGATAAGTGGCAGGAATGGGCGAAAGCTCGTGGCGCTAAAGGACTGGCATATGTCACTGTGGCCGAAGATGGTACTCTCGGTGGTCCTGTTGCGAAGAACATTACAGAAAACGAACGTGAAGGTCTGGCAGCTGCGACAGGCGCGCAGCCAGGAGACTGTATTTTCTTTGCTGCGGGAGCACCTACACCTGCACGGGAACTTTTAGGTGCTGCTCGACTTGAAATCGGTAAGCGATGCCACCTGATTGACCCGGATGCTTGGGCTTTCACATGGGTTGTTGATGCACCGCTCTTTAAGCCCACAGGTGATGCTGAAGCCGAAGGTGATGTTGCCTTGGGACACTCTGCATGGACAGCAGTACACCATGCTTTCACATCACCGAAACCTGAATGGTTGGATACTTTCGATCAAGACCCCGGTAATGCCTTGGCTTACGCTTACGACATTGTGTGTAATGGCAATGAAATTGGTGGCGGTTCTATCCGTATCCATCGTCGTGATGTGCAAGAACGTGTCTTTGATGTGATGGGTATTGGAGCTGAGGAAGCGCAAGAACAATTCGGCTTCCTTTTGAATGCTTTCAAGTATGGCGCACCGCCTCATGGTGGCATTGCTTTTGGTTGGGATCGTATTGTTTCCTTGCTGACAAAGTCGGATTCAATTCGTGATGTGATCGCATTCCCCAAGTCTGGTGGTGGGTATGACCCATTGACAGAGGCACCGGCCCCTATTACGCCTCAACAGCGTAAAGAAGCAGGTGTGGATGCAAAACCAAAGAAACGCGGTGAGGAAAGCGAAAAGAATCAGGAAAACTCACCTAACGAATCTGCCGAGTAACGGTGCAGATATATGACAGACACATTTTTCATCTGTCCGGCATCGCGTAGCTGTAAAAGATGAATATGGGAGGGTTTCACGGTTCTAGGTGCTCCCTTAGAATGTGGACGCTGTTACTCATGTCTGTGTTTTAGGCTGTGAGGGCGTGATTTCGATAGTGGATCGGGGTCATGCCCTCAAGTCCTTCGTGGATGCGATTCCTGACGCGCCAGTGAAGGTGTTTTTGAACGCCCTTATTGATAGCTGAAACAGATATGTGTATGCGAAAAACAAACAAAACGAAGAGAGCTGAGGCACACTGGATATATGTCGTACGTTGAGATGCATCCAGTAAATCCTCAGACTCGTTTTATTTCTCAGACCGTGGAAATACTCAAAAATTCTGGGACAATCGCTTTACCCACAGATTCGGGATATGCGATTGCCTGTGCTTTGGGAAATAAAAGCGGTATGGATCTGATTCGTCAGATTCGTCGTCTTGACGATAAACATAATTTTTCACTTTTGTGTCATTCATTTGCTCAGATTGGTGAACTTGTCATCCTTGATAATTCTGAATTTCGAACAATTAAGGCATTAACACCAGGACCATATACTTTTATTGTTCGTGGCACTAAAGAAGTTCCTCGTATGACCCTCAATAAAAAGAAACACACAGTCGGGATACGTTTACCTGAGCATGTGATTACGCAAGAAATTCTTCGCGCATATGGGGCCCCACTGGTAAGCTCAACCCTCATTATGCCCGAAGAAACAGAGCCGCTGTGTGATGGCTATGAGGTGGAAGACCGCATTGGGCATCAGGTAGATCTTGTGATTTCTGCGCCTGTTGGAAGTAGCGAGCCGACAACAGTGGTGGATTTTACTTCGGGGAGTGTTGAAATTGTCCGTGTTGGTGCGGGAGATATTTCTTTATTTTCCTAAAAAGGAATCAGGTGTGGGAGGGGAGTATCTTTCTTGCATATGAGGTGTTTTATGTACTCGCTGCGCCCGTAGGGGAGGAATTTCACCTGATAGAGCATGTTCCCCCCATGAGAATACTCAGTGATGAAATCTACGACATTATTGTGAATTCACGTAACGAAAATCTTGGTTGAAAAGTAGTGTCTGATGTGGGTGTTCAGATCCAGGAGCCTCACATGGTTGCGTGAATGTGTTAGAAAAACATGCGAAATAGCTTTACTGATGGAGCGATGACGATACTTCAGTGGTGACACATTATTAAAGGTCTGCAACGCAGATAACGTAGATACTGCATAAATAGCCTCAAGCAATATATGGTGAAGTGGCATGAGGATGTTCCATTGATAGATGGAAATAGTTTGTGAGTACAGCGCGAGTAGGAGATTAAGTGGATCTTTTTGAAAGCCAGGGAGTAAATGAATCTGGTATTCCTGCTTTTTCTTCGCAGGCTCCCTTAGCGGTGCGTATGCGTCCACGAACAGTAGATGAAGTTGAGGGGCAACAGCATCTTTTGGAACAAGGAGCACCTTTACGTCGCCTTTTACAACCTCAAGGAACAAGTAGTGCAGCGCTTTCATCCGTGATTTTGTGGGGTCCTCCAGGGACAGGAAAAACAACGCTTGCCTATTTGGTGGCCCGTGCAGGGCAACGTTTCTTTGTGGAGCTGTCGGCAGTCAGCGCAGGGGTTAAAGATATACGCGACGTAGTTGCTGCGGCGAAACGTCGTATCGCCGCGACAGGACAAGAAACTGTCCTTTTCGTTGATGAAGTACATCGTTTCTCTAAGTCACAACAGGATGCTTTACTGCCGTCGGTAGAAAACAGGTGGGTAACACTCATCGCAGCTACAACGGAAAACCCCTCATTTTCCGTTATTTCACCTTTGCTTTCACGTTCTTTATTGCTTACACTCCACCCTTTAGGTGCGCATGATATTGAAGTGCTTTTAGAACGTGCTTTAGTTGATGAGCGTGGTTTGCAAGGAAAATGGTCTTTAACTGAAGTGGCACGTGAAGCACTTATTCGTCTTTCAGGAGCTGATGGGCGTAAATCGCTGACTTTGTTGGAAGCTGCTGTCGCTGCTGCCAGTGAAATGGATGCAACAACAGTTGATGTGGAACATGTGGAAGCTGCAGCTAATCATGCGCTTGTACGGTGGGATAAAGACCAGCACTACGATGTGGCATCGGCTTTTATTAAATCAATGCGTGGTTCTGATGTGGATGCGGCTGTACATTATTTAGCGCGGATGATTGAAGCAGGGGAGGATCCGCGTTTTATTGCTCGACGCGTGATGATTTGTGCGGCAGAGGATGTGGGGATGGCGGCTCCCGAGGTTTTATCGCTGACTGTTGCTGCGGCTCAAGCGGTCGCTATGATCGGTATGCCGGAGGCTCGGATTTTACTTTCTGAGGCAGTTATTGCTGTTGCTACTGCACCTAAATCAAATGCCGCCTACCAAGCGATTGATCGTGCGCTCGCAGATATTCGTGAAGGAAAAGGCGGTCCAGTTCCTTTACATTTACGTGATGCCCATTACAGTGGTGCCCGTCAATTGGGTCATGGTCAAGAATACGTGTATGCGCATGATGCTCCTCATCACGTGGCGGCACAACAGTATTTACCTGATGACCTCTTAGGACGCCGGTATTACGAACCTACAGCAAATGGTAATGAGGCAATGCTCACTAAGCGTGTGCAGATGCTGAGAGACTTACTTGATATGCGTTAGACTACTCGGGTTGCAATGTACATAGCGTCGCTATGTGTGTTGCCTTCCCTGGGGCCGTAGCCGAAAGAGAAATCTGGGAGTTGGCTCCGTGTCAGTGGCACAAGGCTGCTGACATGACATAAGGAACAGGAAAGGTGCCATTACTATGGCTAATCAGCGTTCTCGCAAGCAAGTGCGTGAATCCCGCGCTCTGGGTATTGCTCTTACTCCGAAGGCCGTTCGCTATTTTGAAAAGCGTCCCTACGGTCCCGGTGAACATGGTCGTAGCCGCCGTCGTCAAGAATCCGATTACGCGGTTCGTCTGAAGGAAAAGCAGCGTCTGCGCGCTCAGTATGGTATTCGTGAAGCTCAGATGCGTCATCTTTTCGAAGAAGCACGTCGTACCACTGGCCTGACTGGTGAAAACCTTGTTGAGCTGCTTGAAATGCGTCTGGATGCACTGGTATTGCGCTCTGGCTTTGCACGCACCATTCAGCAAGCTCGTCAGGTCGTTGTTCACCGTCACATCCTTGTTGATGGCAAGATCGTTGACCGTCCTTCCTTCCGCGTAAAGCCAGGTCAAGTCATTCAGGTAAAACCGAAGTCACAAACCACGGTTCCTTTTGAAATTGCTGCTCAAGGTATCCACCGTGATGTTTTGCCTGCTGTTCCCGAATATCTGAATGTGGAACTTGAACGCCTCAAAGCAGTTCTCGTTCGCCGTCCCAAGCGTGCTGAAGTTCCGGTCACCTGTGATGTGCAGATGGTCGTCGAACACTACTCACGCTGACATATCACGTGTAGCCCCGGGAGTCTATGGCTTCCGGGGTTTCGTCCTTACAGTTTTCCTTACACAGGCCCTTTCACCTATTCACAGGCCTTTTATCCCACTACGATGAGGACTTATGCGCACCTCTGAAATTCGCAGCCGCTGGCTGGACTACTTTGCTTCCAAAGATCATCACATTGCTCCGTCGGTTCCGTTGATTTCGCCTGACCCGTCAATTCTTTTCACAATTGCCGGTATGGTGCCTTTTATTCCCTACATTGTGGGAACTGAGCCAGCACCGTGGCCGCGGGCTGCCTCTGTTCAAAAATGTATTCGCACGAATGACATTGATAACGTAGGTAAAACTACGCGCCACGGCACGTTCTTCCAGATGAATGGCAATTTTTCTTTCGGCGATTATTTCAAAGAAGGTGCCATTGATTTCGCGTGGGAGCTTTTAACTGGCAGCGTGGATGAGGGGCGCTACGGACTTGACGGGGATCGTTTTTGGGTAACGATCTGGGACCAAGATGACGTGTCCTACGATCACCTTACCCGCGTGATCGGTATGGATCCGCACCATATTGTGCGCCTCCCTCGTCATGATATCTTCTGGGATACAGGACAGCCTGGTCCTGCTGGTCCATGCGCAGAATGGCACTACGATCGTGGTCCTGCTTATGGTCCAGAGGCCGTTGGTGGAACCGTTGACCCAGGTGGCGACCGTTACCTTGAAGTGTGGAACCTCGTATTCGATCAGTTCTTACGTGGTGAAGGCCAAGGTAAAGACTACCCGTTGCTGGGTGAACTGGAATCGAAAGCAATCGATACAGGTGCAGGTTTGGAACGTTTGTCTTTTGTTCTTCAAGACAAACCGAATATGTACGAAATTGATGAAGTTTTCCCCGTGATTGTGGCGGCGCAAGAAATGACAGGGAAAACCTACGGGCGTGGAGCTGCTGGCCCACAAGCTGGCGCCGCATACGAAGATGATGTACGGATGCGTGTAGTTGCTGACCATGTGCGCTCCGCTTTAATGCTGATTAGTGATGGTGTGCGTCCAGGTAATGATGGGCGTGGCTATGTTCTGCGTCGTCTTATTCGTCGCGCGGTACGGTCTATGCGTCTGCTTGGCGTAGATGAAGCAACTTTGCCGACCCTGCTGACAGCTTCAAAAGAAGCAATGAAAGCCTCGTATCCTGAACTGGAAACACAATGGCAGACAATTCAAGATGTAGCATACGCTGAAGAAGATGCTTTCCGCCGGACTTTAAGCGCAGGAACAACGATCCTTGATACGGCTGTGAGTCAAGCGAAAGCTGCTGGCTCAACTGTACTGTCAGGCGATAGCGCTTTCTCCTTGCATGATACATACGGTTTCCCCATTGACTTGACTCTTGAAATGGCTGCGGAGCAAGGGCTCAGCGTTGATGAAGAGGGTTTCCGTAGCCTCATGCAGGAACAGAAAGAACGTGCTCGTGCTGATGCTCGCGCTAAAAAGAGTGGTCACACAGATGTGCGAGTGTTCCATGACATTGAAAAAGCTATGGGCGGCGGATCGCAGTTCCTTGGCTACACGGAAACAGCCGCGTCAGCGCGTGTGGAAGCTGTTCTTGTTGAGGGAGTGCCGACATCTGCTGTGGAAGCACCGGCAGAAGTTGAAATAGTTTTGGATCGCACACCTTTCTGGGCAGAAATGGGTGGTCAGCTTGCCGACCAAGGGACAATTCGCTTAGAAAACGGCGCGGTCATTGAAGTGCATGATGTACAAGCCCCCCTCAAAGGCCTATCGGTTCACCGTGGTACTGTCACCGAGGGAACTGTGGTGCAGGGGATGAATGCGTGGGCTGAAATTGATACTGAACGTCGTATGGCTATTGCTCGGGCGCATACTGCGACACATATGGTGCACAAGGCATTACATGAGGTAGTTTCCGCAGATGCGAATCAGGCAGGTTCAGAAAATTCACCCTCACGCTTGCGTTTTGACTTCCGTCATTCTGCCGCACTGACGTCTTCACAGATGTCGGATATTGAGTCCTTACTTAATGAAAAACTTACCGAAAATATGCTGGTGACAGATGAAGTCATGCCTATTGAACAGGCGCGTGCTATGGGCGCGATGGCATTATTTGGTGAAAAATACGGTTCTCATGTTCGTGTGGTTTCTATCGGCGGTGACTGGTCAAAGGAATTATGTGCAGGTACGCACGTGTCTGCCACCGGTCTTATTGGCCGTGTTGCCGTGGTAGGTGAAGGTTCCATCGGTTCAGGTGTGCGTCGTATTGATGCTTTAGTTGCTGATGGTGCATATAAGTACCAAGCGAAAGAACATGCCTTAGTTTCCCAGATCAGCAGCATTTTAGGTGGGAAAGCTGAAGATTTACCGGCTCGTGTGGAATCTTTGGTTGCGAAACTGCGTGAGGCAGAAAAAGAACTGGATCGTGTACGCACCGCACAGGCTTTAGCTCGGGGTGCTGAATTGGCAGCGAGCGCGGTTTCTTTAGGGCAGGTGAATTTTGTTCGAGCGACCGTTGGTGAAATGCCTTCGGCTGATGCGTTACGTAGTTTGGCGCTAGATGTACGTGACCGTTTAGGGGAACAGCGTGCAGCTGTTGTGATTCTTATTGGTATTGTGTCGGGCAAACCATCTGTGATTGCGGTGACAAATGCGCTTGCCCGTGATCGTGCACTGAAAGCTGGTTCGCTTGTGCGCCTTGCCTCTAAGATTCTTGGCGGCGGCGGCGGCGGTCGTGATGATATCGCTCAAGGTGGGGGACAGGATATCTCCGCTATTGATACTGCGTTATCAGCTGTGGAAGCGGAGTTGTTAGCGTAGTGGCTTTTCGACGAGGAACACGTCTAGGGGTTGATGTGGGGACAGTCCGTATTGGGCTGGCCCGCACAGACCCTGAAGCTATCATGACTTTTCCTCTGGAAACATTGCATAGAGCTGATGATGGAAGTGAATTTGAGCGCCTGATTTCCCTCGTTGAAGAATACGATGTTATGGAAATTATTGTGGGACTTCCTCGGCATTTAGCAGGCGGTGAAGGGATTTCAGCTAAAGGTGCACGCCGTTACGCGCGGCGCATTAAAAAAAGTCTCCCTCATATTCGTGTTGCTTTTG
Source organism: Schaalia sp. lx-100 (assembly GCF_021083625.1). Lineage (NCBI taxonomy): Bacteria > Bacillati > Actinomycetota > Actinomycetes > Actinomycetales > Actinomycetaceae > Schaalia > Schaalia sp. lx-100. Next base: position 266,889 of record NZ_JAJNRP010000003.1, read on the forward strand.
TTGATGAACGTCTCACATCACATCAGGCTCATCAGCGTTTACGTGCGGCTGGTCGTTGTGAACGTAGCCACCGTGAAATAGTCGATCAAGTTGCGGCACAAATTATTCTTGAACACGCACTTGAAATAGAACGTATGAGTGGAAATCCACCCGGTGACGTACTTGAAAGTCCCGAACAGAAGGGAAAAGGAACCCTGTGACTGATAACGAACCTTTACGTAGGCCGCCAATGCGTTCTCGTCGAGATATGAGTCCAGCAGAACGAGGATATACCTCTGAATCTTCTGTGCCTACCCCTATGAGCGCTCCTCCTGTGAGTATTGAAACGACAGGTATGCGTTCTCGTCGTCTTGAACATGAACGCCGTCGGGCACGTAGGCGTCGCCGTAATCGTCGTATCAGGTCTTTCATTGTGCTTGTATGTGTTTTAGCTCTTATCGGTGTGGCTTTGAACTATGCGTGGTATGCGCTTACAAACGATGCCCAAAAATTAACAGTTGCTGATGATTACCCTGGTCCAGGAACGGGAAGCGTCGAAGTTGTCGTTGAATCCGGTGAAACAGGTACAGATATCGGAAATAAACTCGTCCAAGCCGATGTGGTGAAATCTCTTGCTGCTTTTATTCGGGCATGGGAATCAAATAAAGCAGCGTCTTCTATTAGGCCGGGAACTTACACATTGAAGCAAAAGATGAATGCTTCTCAAGCGGTTGCTGACTTATTAGATAGTGCGAATCGTACAGATAACACAGTGACTGTAAATTCTGGTGAAACTCTGAAACAAATTGTTGATCGTTTTACTTCAGTGAGTAAATTCTCCGTTGAGGAAGTAAATGCAGCTTTACAAGATACAGCCGCTTTGGGCTTGCCTGTTGAAGCAAAAGGAAATGTTGAAGGATGGTTAGCACCAGGAGCATATGAGCTGGCAACAAGTGATACTCCTGCCACGATTTTCGCAAAGATGATTTCTGCAACCATTACACAGCTAGATTCTTTATCTGTCCCGCCTGCTGACAGAGAAACTGTTCTTATCAAGGCATCTATTCTTGAAAGAGAAGTGAATCTAAAAGAATACATGTCAAAAGTGGCACGTGTGATTGAAAACCGCCTGAATAATCCAGAAGCCGAAACTCGCGGGAGACTGCAGATGGATTCAACTGTGCTGTACGGTGTCGGAAAGACCGGTGGTGTTCCCACCTCTGAAGACCTCAATAATGACAATCCGTACAATACGTATCTGCATGCAGGATTGCCTCCGACTCCAATTTCCCAGCCATCATTAACAACGATAAAAGCTGTTTTGTCACCGGCTGCAGGTAACTGGCTTTACTTTACGACTGTGAATCTTGAAACAGGGGAAACGCTTTTTGCTGAAACCTTGGCTGAACAGAATCAAAACGTCGATATATTCAAAGAATACTGCCGTACGCACCGCGGTAAATGCTGATGCCGTGGGCTGCTGTTATTGGCTCGCCTATTGAGCACAGTTTGTCGCCGGTGCTTCATCGTGCTGCTTGGGAACACACTCCTATCGGCTCACAAGGATGGGACTACCGGCGTATCGAATGTGATGCTCAGGGGCTTGCTTCGCTGATTACTGGATTAGATGAACACTGCCGTGGATTGTCTGTGACAATGCCGTGTAAGCAGGCGATTATTCCATTCTTGGATGTCATTGATCCGCTTGCTCAGGCCGTTGGTTCTGTGAATACGCTGATTCCTTCAGGCGGTGTTCTGACCGGTTTTAATACAGATGTTTTTGGTATTGAAAGAGCACTGCACAGCGTGATCCCAGTGGGAACGCATCCTCGAACAGCAGTTATTTTAGGCTCTGGCGCAACAGCATGTTCTGCTTTAGCGGCAGTGGGCACTCTGGGAATACATGATATTTATGTGGTGGCGCGGCGTTTTGCAGGCCCCAATTCTGTAGTTGTTGCCGCTTCACGTTTAGGTATCACTATTCATCAGATCTTATGGAATGATGATCTTCAGGTGATTCGAGCCCTTTCAATGGCCGATATCGTTGTATCAACTGTCCCCGCGCATGTATGCGATTCATTAGCTCCTCATCTGGCAGACACGCATGGGCGCATACTTTTAGATGTGGTGTACGCGCCAATGACAACTGATCTTGTGGCTGCATGGCGGCATGGGGGTGGCCTGATTGCTCATGGTCTGGATATGCTGATATTCCAAGCGATTCAGCAAGTACGCCTAATGACTGGCTATGACGTTCACTATGAAGTGATGCGCCACGCTCTTGAACATCACCGAGAAACAGCCACACATGCTGAATGACATTCGTGATTTCATTGCTTCCCACGTGGAGACTCCGCTTGTGTCGGGTTTTATGACGTGGGTGCTGATTGCCGCATGGATGTGGTTCAAAGGCTGGAAAGTACAACGTCGTTATTTTATTGCTTCACTTTTAACACCTCTCCGACGAATTCCTCTTTGGTGGATGTGTGCAATCATTGGTGCTGTGATGGTTGTTGCCGCTGAGCAAAGACCTGCTTCGCCTGCTTTGGTTGCAGTCGCCATGGTGGGGGTCGTGTCATCAGTTGTTGATGCTCGAACTCATCAGCTCCCTGATACCTACACCGCAGTGATGGCATGTGGTGTGATCTCAGGTATTTTTTTAGCTGGCCTCACTGCGGCTCAACCATTTATTTTACTGGGGAAAGTGATGACAGGAGCACTTTTGTGGTTGGTGCCATTGTGGTGTGCTTCCCGTATTCCTCATGGTATGGGTAAAGGTGATGTGAAACTTGCTCCAGTTTTGGGTGCGATGCTGGGTATCCTTGGAATACAAGCAGCTTTAACAGCCTTGATTTTGTCCTTTGTTGCAGCAGGCTTGGCGGCTCTCACTCATATAGTCACAGGTCAAGCAGGAACGGATACGCGGATTCCTATGGGACCGTGGCTTATAGGTTCTGCACTGTTATCCTATCTTCTGTGGGGTGTTATTCCCGATTGGTTGTAGGTGCGTATCACATAAGATTTTCTTTTACGTGCCTTTGACCGAGGGGACCTGCGCCAGATCGTGCGGACACATTGCCCCATAGACGCTGCGAAGTGACAGGATAGGACCGTGACTTTAGATGCAAGTGTGGCTTCTCGCCTCAAACGAAATGAAGATGGTCTTGTTGCTGCGATTATTCAGCATGACGATACGAAAAAAGTTTTGATGCTGGGGTGGATGGATGACGAGGCTCTCTCTCGTACATTAACCGAGGGCAGGGTCACGTTTTGGTCACGCTCCCGCCAGGAGTATTGGCGTAAAGGTGATACATCAGGTCATTATCAATGGGTGAAATCTGTTGAGATTGATTGTGATGGTGATGCTCTTTTGATTGCTGTCGATCAGGTAGGAGCAGCCTGCCATACAGGAAAAACGTCATGTTTTGATGAGGGTGGACCCTTGCAATGTATTTCACGGGAGGACAGATGAGCCAGAAAAATCATGAGTCAGTGACTGTACAGTGGGGACAAACATGGCCTTCCCGCGAGGAATTTCATGAGCTTGCAACGCAGCGACGCGTGATTCCTGTGGTACGTCGTTTCCTTGCGGATGAGTTAAGTGCTGTCGGGGTTTATCGTCAGCTTGCTGCTCACCGTGAGGGAACTTTTATCCTTGAATCTGCTGAACATGATGGCGCGTGGGGACGCTGGTCTTTTATTGGTGCCGGTAGTGGATCGTCCATTATTGCTGAGGGTGGGCGTGCTCGCTGGACGGGGACTGTGCCAGCGGGCGCTGTGCCTGAAGGGACTTTTCTTGAAGTTGTTCATTCAGCTTTACGCACCTTAAAAGCCGAACAGATACCGGGTTTGCCGCCTCTCACTGGAGCATTAGTTGGTGCTCTTGGATGGGGAATTATTCCCGAGTGGGAACCCACATTAGTTCCTGTCGCTCCTTGTGAGCGGCAAGTTCCTGACGCAGTATTGTGTCTTGCAACGGAGGTTGTTGCTCTGGATCATCATGATGGTTCTGTATGGCTTATCGCAAATGCGTGGAATTTGAACGGTTCTGATGAGGGAGCAGATGAAGCTTATACGCAGGCTGTGGAACGTCTCGATACGATGTGTCGTGACCTGACTACTCCTTTAACACCAGCTGTTTTTGCTTTACCTGCGAACGGGAATGAAGAAAACATCCCAGTTGTGGCACATCGCACGAGTCAGGCGGATTTTGAATCAACAGTGATTGCAGCAAAAGAAGCGATTCGTGAAGGTGAAGTATTCCAGCTTGTTTTGTCTCAGCGAGCAGATGTACACACTGATGTTGATGGTGTGAATGTGTACAGGGTTTTACGCACGGTGAATCCGTCGCCGTATATGTATTATCTTCGTTTACCGGATGGGCGCGGTGATTCTTTTGAAGTTGTGGGGTCTTCACCGGAAACTCTGATGAAAACTCGCAAAGGGCGTGTGTGGACTTATCCGATTGCTGGTTCTCGTCCTCGTGGGGCTACTTTTAGTGAAGATCAGAAGTTAGCAGAAGAACTTTTACATGATCCGAAAGAACTTTCAGAACATGTCATGCTTGTGGACTTAGCGCGTAATGACTTATCTAAGGTGTGTGATCCTGCGACAGTTGAAGTTGAAACGTTGATGGAAATTAAACGTTTTTCGCATATTCAACATATTTCCTCAACTGTCACAGGGTACTTACGCTCGGATGTGGATGCTTTGGATGCTTTGGTGGCTACTTTTCCTGCGGGGACTTTATCAGGTGCGCCTAAACCACGTGCGATACGTTTGATTGACATGCTGGAACCGGCTGCTCGCGGTGTCTATGGGGGAGTGGTGGGCTACTTTGATTTAAGTGGGGAAGCTGATCTTGCGATTGCAATTCGGACTGCTCATCTTTATCAGGGGGTTGCTTCCGTGCAGGCAGGTGCCGGTATTGTGGCAGATTCTGTTCCTGAAACGGAGTATCAGGAAACACGGAATAAGGCTGCAGCTGCTGTGAGTGCTGTGATGACTGCTTCACGTATGCATCCTGTGTCATATGAAAATGTTGGACGCTCAGATGACGGTCGTCACTGAAAGAAGTCAGAACGCAGCGATACCATGCACACGAGGCCACGAGAGGAGGCTCAGCAATGACTGTTCTTGATGACATCATCGTTGGAGTTTTGGAAGATCTGAAAGAACGCGAGTCTCGTGTCCCTATGGACGTTATTAAGGAACGTGCTCAGCGTGCGCCGGATGCGCGTGATGCTTTGGCGGCTTTCCATGCTCGTCCGGGTGCTGTTTCTTTGATTGCAGAGGTGAAACGTTCCTCACCGTCCAAAGGCGAGTTAGCTGATATTCCTGATCCTGCTGCTCTTGCAGCGTTGTATGAACAAGGTGGGGCTACTGCCATTTCTGTGTTAACAGAGCAACGGTGTTTTCGCGGGTCTTTAGCAGATCTGGACGCGGTACGTGCCCGAGTGGATATTCCTATTTTACGAAAAGACTTTATTGTGACCCCGTATCAAGTGCATGAAGCACGTGCGCATGGGGCTGATATTGTCCTTCTCATTGTCGCTGCCCTTGAACAGCCTGCGTTGGTGTCTTTGCTGGATCGTGTACATTCGCTTGGAATGGTTGCTCTGGTAGAAACTCATTCACGTTTAGAGGCTTTACGTGCTTTAGATGCAGGGGCGCGTGTTATTGGTGTGAATGCGCGTAATTTAAAGACTTTAGAGGTTGATCGTGACACTGTTGAACAGGTCATTGATGTGATTCCTCAGGATGTGATTGCGGTGGCTGAATCGGGTGTTCGCGGGACGAAAGATCTTTTAGAGTACGCGAATGTGGGTGCTGATGCGGTGCTTGTTGGTGAAGCACTTGTTAAGTCCGGTAATCCTTTGGAAAGTGTCGCTGATATGGTGAGCGCGGGACAACATCCTGCGTTACGTGCGGATAGGAAAGCACGGATTCGTGCTGCGCGACAGGAGAACCTGAAATGAGTATGGCATTGAATCCTTATTTTGGTCGTTTTGGCGGTCGTTTTGTTGCCGAGTCATTAATGGGGCCGCTAGAAGAAATCGAAGCCGCGTGGAGGCGAGTGTGGGCTGATCCTGCTTTTCGTGGGCGTTTAGATGCTTTGCTACGTGATTATGCGGGTCGTCCTTCGTTATTGACAGAAATTCCGCGTTTTGCTGAGGATTTGGGTGGCGTCCGAGTCTTTATTAAACGTGAAGATCTCAATCACACGGGTTCTCATAAGATTAATAATGTTTTGGGTCAAGCTTTGTTGACAAAAGAGCTTGGCAAAACTCGTGTGATTGCTGAAACTGGTGCCGGTCAGCATGGAGTTGCTACGGCAACAGCTGCTGCGCTTTTGGGTTTGGATTGCACAATATATATGGGGCGTGAGGATACGCAGAGGCAAGCGTTGAACGTGGCTCGAATGCAGATGCTGGGTGCAGAGGTTGTTGCGGTGACGCAGGGATCGCAGACATTAAAAGATGCGATTAATGAGGCTTTCCGCGACTGGGTTACTCATGTGGAAAATACGAACTATATTTTTGGGACTGCTGCCGGCCCTCATCCTTTCCCGACAATTGTGCGTGATATTCAGCGTGTGATTAGTGATGAAGCACGTGCGCAAATCTTGGAATGTACAGGTCGTCTTCCTGATGTGGTATGCGCTTGTGTGGGTGGTGGCTCTAATGCGATAGGGAGTTTTGCTGCTTTTATTGATGATGAAGGTGTGGAACTTCTTGGTTGTGAGGCTGCTGGTGATGGTGTAGAAACTGGTCGTCATGCTGCTTCTATTACGGCTGATGAAGTGGGTGTACTTCATGGGGCGCGCACGTATGTTTTACAGGAACGCGATGGGCAAACAAAGGCTTCTCATTCGATTTCAGCGGGTTTAGATTATCCGGGGGTTGGGCCTGAACATGCGTGGCTGGCTTCAACGGGACGTGCGCAGTATATTCCGGTGACTGATGAGGCAGCTATGGATGCTTTCTTGCGTTTGTGTCGTACAGAAGGCATTATTCCAGCTATTGAATCTTCTCATGCTTTAGCAGGTGTACGTCAGTGGGCGATGCAACGTAGTCACGATGCTCCGTGGTCTGCCGGTCAGGAGCCTATTGCTGTGGTGACTTTGTCTGGTCGTGGTGATAAAGATGTGGATACTGCTTCGTCCTGGTTTGGCCTGGGTCAGGCTGATGAACGGGTAATTGATCCTGCTCAGCAAAGCAACGAAAGTCGCAATGAGGAAAGAGGCGCTTAATGGGAACACAGCTATTGAGCGGGACAGCTATTGATGCTGCCGTGGAACGCGCAGATGCTGCTTTGATTGGCTATATTCCTGTGGGTTTCCCAACGGTTGATCTTTCAATTTGCGCGGGGAAAGTCCTTGCAGATTGTGGTTTTGATGTGATCGAGTTGGGTTTTCCTTATTCTGATCCGGCTATGGATGGTCCTGTAATCCAGCATGCGACTTCTGTTGCTTTGGAACGTGGTACGCATTTAGAAGATCTTTTTCATGCTGTTGATGAGCTTACGTCTTACGGGATTGCTACTTTGTCGATGACTTACTGGAATCCTGTGGAATGGTATGGGGTGGAACGTTTTGCTGCGGATTTTGCTGCAGCAGGTGGAGCTGGTCTTATCACGCCTGATTTACCTCCCGAAGAAGGCGCTGAATGGGAAGCTGCGTCAGATCTTCATGGTTTAGAGCGGGTGTATTTGACGGCTCCGTCCTCTCCGCAGCATCGCTTGCGTTTAATCGCTGAACATTCCCGAGGGTGGGTTTATGCTGCTTCATCTATGGGGGTAACAGGGGAGCGTTCCAGTGTGGGACTGCAGGTACAACCTTTGGTGGAGCGTACTCGTCAGGCAGGGGCTCAGCGTGTATGTGTGGGCTTAGGAGTTTCTTCAGCTATGCAGGCGCGTGAGATTGGCACATATGCTGATGGGGTGATTGTAGGGTCTGCTCTTGTGAGGGCGTTATGTGAAGTGGATCAGGGGCGTGCTTTACGTCAGTTGAAAGATGTGGCTTCTGATTTGGTTTCTGGTGTGCGAGGAGCGCGTCGATGATTCCTACATATATTCCTTCGCCTGCGTATGGTGTGCTGTGGTTGGGACCTGTTCCTTTACGTGCTTACGGTATTCTCATTGCCTGCGGCATGATTTTTGCGGTGTGGTGGTCTTCTCGGCGGTATGCACGACGGGGAGGAGATCCTGATGTGCTCTTTGACGCAGCTTTATGGGCAATCCCGTGTGGCATTGTTGGTGCACGTTTGTATCATGTGATTACTTCGCCAGAGAACTATTTTGGTTCTCAAGGGAGCCTTGTGCGTATTCTCTACATTTGGGAAGGCGGATTAGGTATTTGGGGCGGTGTGATTTTTGGTGCGGCTGGCGCATGGTTTGCTTTGAGGCGTTCAGGTGCCCGTTTAGGTCCGGTTGCTGATTCGATTGCGCCTGCTTTGTTGGTTGCTCAGGCAATTGGTCGTTGGGGAAATTGGTTTAATCAGGAACTTTTTGGTGCGCCGACGACTGTTCCGTGGGGTTTGCGCATTGATGCTCAGCATATGCCTGCTGGCTATGCGGTGGATACGCTTTTTCATCCGACTTTTTTGTATGAAAGCCTGTGGAACCTTGCTGCTGCGGGGGTTGTGATTGTGCTTGAGAGGCGTTTATGTGATCGTCTTCAAGCTGGTCAGGTATTTGGTATGTATTTAATTGCCTACCCGTTAGGACGTATGTGGGTGGAGTATTTGCGTATAGATCCTGCGCATGTTTTTTGGGGTTTACGCCTCAATATTTGGGCTTCGCTTTGTGGGCTTGTCATTGGTGTTCTTGCCATTGTGCTGGCTGCTCGTCATGCGGCTGATCGTTTAGTTCATGCGGAAGAATTGCCTGTGAAGCCAGTCGAAGGTGATAAATAAGATATCCGTTGCGTGGGCTGCATGAGGTCTGTTGAATTTATGTGAATCATCCGTGGCGGCATGGAATGAAGCGGAAGAAGCAGTATCCCCTGTAGAATGGTTTTATGCGCCGAGCAAAGATCGTATGCACCATTGGCCCAGCCACCGCTTCTTCTGAACAGATTCAAGCACTCGTTGACGCGGGGATGGATGTTGCCCGTATTAATCGTTCTCATGGTAGCCCTGAGGAACACGAAGCCACGATTGAACGTGTTCGTCGAGCTTCTGCGACATCAGGTCGTGCAGTTGCCATTCTGGTTGATTTGCAGGGACCTAAGATTCGTTTAGAGTGTTTTGAGCAGGGGCCTCAGCTTCTTGAAGTAGGTGATACTTTCACTATCACTACACGGGATGTTCCGGGGACGAAAGAGCTGGTAGGAACAACTTTCAAGGGTTTGCCTGGTGACTGTGCGCCCGGTGATCGTTTGCTTATTGATGATGGGAATGTGGCTGTTCGTGTTGTTGAAGTTAATGACACGGATGTAGTGACCCGCGTTGAGGTTGGCGGCATGGTGTCGGACCATAAGGGTTTGAATCTGCCGGGTGTTGCGGTTTCTGTTCCTGCTTTATCTGAGAAAGACCGTGAAGATCTGCGATGGGCATTGAAGATCGGTGCAGATTTTATTGCTTTGTCTTTTGTTCGTAATGCGCGTGATATTGAAGATGTGCACGCGATTATGGATGAGGCGGGTCGCCGTGTTCCTGTGATTGCGAAGATCGAAAAGCCTCAGGCCGTGGACTCTTTGCCAGAAATCGTTGATGCTTTTGATGGCATCATGGTGGCACGCGGTGATTTGGGTGTGGAAATGCCTTTAGAAGAGGTGCCGTTGGTTCAGAAACGTGCTATTGAATTGGCGCGTCTGGCAGCTAAACCTGTGATTGTGGCGACGCAGGTGATGGATTCGATGATTAAGAATCCTCGTCCAACACGTGCTGAGGCTTCGGATTGCGCGAATGCGATTCTTGATGGCGCGGATGCGGTTATGCTTTCAGGGGAGACGTCTGTAGGTGCGTATCCTATTGAGGCTCTGCGAACGATGGCTCGTATTATTGAGTCAACTGAGGAGTTGGGCGGTGAACGTATTGCACGTTTAGGTGCTTTCGCCGTGGATCGTCCGGCGGTGATTTGTCAGGCTGCTGCTTCTTTAGCTGAACGTTTAGATGCGCGTTATGTGGTGACTTTTACTCAGACTGGTTCTTCTGCTCGTCGTATGTCACGACTGCGTACACCAATTCCAATGCTTGCTTTTACTCCTTTGGAATCAACACGTCGTGCTTTGGCGTTGACTTGGGGTGTTCAAACGTATCGTGTGCCTGAGGTTCGTCATACTGACGATATGGTGTGGCAGGTAGATCAGGTTGTTCAGTCCAGTCAGCTTGCTGATTTTGGTGATGAGCTGGTCATTATTGCCGGTATGCCGCCGGGGACTGCTGGTTCTTCTAATTCTATTCGTGTACACAAGGTGGGCGATGAATTGGATTACACGATTGGCGGGGGTGTGAACGCTTTATAAGGCGTGGTGCTTTTGCTGATGCGGGGTGGGTCTGGATGTAGACCTACCCCGTTTAATGTGATATGCATTATAAAAAAGTTTTATACGTGCTTTTTCGTGTAGAATCGTATCTTCAGTTCTTTTTGACTGAATATAGCGCACGGCACCATGGTGGCGCTGTGTCGCGGAAATAGTTCGCCTAATTAGAGGCTGCCTGCACACCCCATGTGCATACCTCGGCGAAGATGAAGAGAGAAAAATGGTAATGAAAATGAATATCATGACAACTGTGTCTGTTCACGATCGGCTATCGCATCGACAGGCTCATAATCTGCCGGTTGAAGTTCTGTCAGAGGCGGTTCGCCCCTGGTTTGGTCAGTGGCAAGAATCTGTGCATGTGCGTCATGCAATTGAAGATTTACGTTATGAAGAAACTCGTGAGGCTGCAGCCCGTTTTCTGGGGCTTGAATTGATTGCAGTGGCCTAGTGCCTGTTCATATGATGCAAAGGATAATGTGTGTGCCCGCAACTTTTGTTGCGGGCACACACATATGTATGAAGTAAAGGTGTAGCTCATATGAGCATATACGTACGCGGGAGGCGTTTAGTGATCTTCAACCTGCTGGATTACCGCGTCAGCAACTTCACGCATTGATAAGCGACGATCCATTGAGGTTTTTTGGATCCAGCGGAATGCCTCAGGCTCTGTCATTCCCATATTCTTTTGTAGGAGTCCCTTGGCACGGTCAACACGCTTACGCACCTCGAAACGATCTTGAAGATCAGCAATTTCTTCCTCAAGAGATTCAATTTCTTGGTGGCGTGAAATAGCGATTTCAACAGCAGGGATCAGATCAGCTGGGCTGAATGGTTTAACCACATAAGCCATGGCTCCCGCGTCGCGTGCGCGTTCGACGAGTTCTGTTTGACTGAAAGCTGTCAGCATAACGATTGCGCAGGAAAGCTCTGAAAGAATTTTTTCTGCAGCTGTGATGCCATCCATTTTTGGCATTTTGACATCCATCACACATAGATCAGGTTCATGCTCTAGTGCAAGCTGGAGTGCCTCTTCGCCATCGGACGCCTCAGCAACTACCTCAAATCCTGCTGCGGTAAGGGTTTCAACGATGTCGAGGCGGATTAAGCCTTCGTCTTCGGCGACGAGAACCCTACGTGATTCTGTCTGTTGAGTAGTCATCTTTTCCTGTCCTCGGTTTGTCGACTCACTGCATTTTATTCTATTCTTGTTCCTGACGCTTTTGAGCGTTGCCCCGATAGCCCAATTGGCAGAGGCGGTCGGCTCAAACCCGGCTTGTTGTGAGTTCGAATCTCACTCGGGGTACCGTAGGTACTTTTTTGCAGTGCATGAGCAGTGTTGCTCCATTGATTTTATCCTGATTTTTCCGGTAGTTTTGCCTTTTGCTTTCAGAGATCAATGTGAAATATTTACTAAACTGGTTGGGAAGTTTCCTCAGAAGATCCGGATTGTTACCATGAGGTAGTTCATAGGGAACTTACGAAAAGTCCATATAATGAGACTATTGGCCGCCTATTTTCTTGTCAGCGTGAGTACGTCGTTCCAATAGTCGATTTGTTACCCTCCCCGTCGCAATAAGGTGACCTGTATCGTCATGAACATCAACAATATGAACGGTTTGCGACTTTCCTAAATGCACTGCCCGTGCGGTGGCTGTGACCATTCCATGAGTAGTTACACGCAAGTGTGAGACTGAAATCTCAATTCCTACGGCATAGCCTTGATCTGCCCCGTATACGGCTCGTGCATGTATTTGCGCAGCAAAAGAAGCCGCTGATTCGACTAAAGCAGCCGTGCCTCCACCATGCAAAATTCCAGCACTTTGACGATTTCCTTCCACGGGCATTGTGATAATCGTGCATAAAGCACTGTGTTCTAATACCTCCATTGACATGCGTTCCATCAAAGATCCAGGCCAATGTGCGCCAACGAAACCTCCCTCACGAGATGGATCCGGCTGTGTGTTCAAAGTGTTCTTTTGCTCCATGCCCTCTAGGGTGTCATGTGTGAACAACACTTTGCTCGTTATAGATGGTCATTCAATGGCATTTCGTGCCTTCTATGCACTTCCTGCTGAAAATTTCCGAGCTGACTCAGGACAACATACGAACGCGGTTTACGGATTCTTCTCCATGCTGGTTCGTTTACTTGAAAGTCGTCAACCTACGCATATTGCTGTGGCCTTTGACGTATCCCGTCATAGTTTCCGAACAGAGGAATACCCACAGTACAAAGGAACACGAGAATCCACCCCTGAAGAATTCAAAGGGCAAGTTGAAATTATTCAACAGGTGCTCGCAGCTATGGGCATGACCGCTTTAACAAAAGAAGGCTATGAAGCAGACGATATTCTTGCCACCCTCGCTTCACGTGCAGCTGCAAAAGAAATGCGAGTGTATCTTGTATCAGGCGACCGTGATACCTTCCAGACAATTAACGAGCAGGTGACAGTACTTTATCCTGGGGCTAGCCCAGGAGAATTACAAGAAATGACACCGCAGGCTGTCGAAAAAAAGTACGGTGTACCACCTTATCGCTACCCAGAAATTGCAGCAATCGTCGGTGAAACATCCGATAATCTGCCCGGAGTACCTGGGGTAGGACCAAAAACCGCAGCGCAGTGGATTAACGCATATGACGGGCTCGATAATCTCCTCGCGCGTATGGAATCTGTCAGCGGCAAACGCGGTGAAGCCTTACGGGAACATGCTGATGATGTGCGCCGTAATCGCAAACTTAACCACTTACTTACAGATTTAGATATCGGTGTTGACATAGACGATTTACGTGTAGGCGCAGCCGATTCTTCAGCCTTACAGTCTCTTTTTGACATGCTTCGCATAGGGGGACTGCGTAAACGTATATATGCTGCTTTGAATATGTTGCCTCGTGATGCTGAGGAACTTCACGCAAACAATGCTCTGTCATTAGATGAGCCTGTTCACAGCCAAGAGGCCTCAGATATATTCGATGATCTCACAATCACTGTGCTGCATGCGGGTATGGAAACTACCCCTGTGAAAAAGTGGTTGATGTCAGCGCGTGAACAGGTTCTGTCCTTGTGGGTCAGCGGAATAAAAGAGCCAGCACGTGGTCGAGCTGACCGACTTGTTTTAGCCTACGCAAATCATGTGCTCATCCTTGAATATCCAGCTGATATTGATAAAGATGTATGGGAAGCGCTCAATGACACAATTAATGCAGCCCCTCAGCTGATCGTCTCAGACTGGAAAGGAACATGGCACGCCCTCCATAGCATCGGCATGGATTTACGTAGTGACGTATTCGATACGGGGCTTGCTGCCTATATTGTGCGGCCACAACAACGAAGCTACACAGCGGTTGATGTCATTGAACGCGCATTGGGTGTGACGATTGAGGTCCCGGAAAGTCCTGAAGACGCGCTTTTCAGTATGGCTTCATCTCCTGAAGAACCTTCTGAACATCAGTTAAGTGATGCTCGTATCTGCTTGGCATTACTGAAAGTATGGACGGTTCTTGAAAAAGAACTGAAAGACACTCAATCAACGGACTTGCTGTATTCCATGGAACAGCCCTTGTCTGTCGTACTTGCACATATGGAGAATTTAGGCATTCGTGCTGATAGTGCTGAATTGGATTCTCAGTCACGTATGCTTAAAAATGAAGAAGAACGCGCACGTGATGCGGCCTTTGCGGTGATCGGACATGAAGTGAATTTGTCCAGTCCGAAACAGCTTCAAGAAGTACTTTTTGAAGAACTGGGACTACCAAAAACGAAACGAACAAAACGCGGGTACACAACCAATGCGGAAGCCCTTCAGGATCTGCTTGCGCGGACAGGAAATGAATTCCTCAGGCATCTTTTAGCTCACAGGGACCGTATTAAGTTGCGCCAGATGGTTGATACATTACGTGCAACTGTTGATGATGACTCACGTATTCACACATCTTTTTCGCAAGTTGTTGCGGCTACTGGCCGCTTAGCTTCTTCAGAACCTAATTTGCAAAATATTCCTATCCGTAGCGCAGATGGTATGCGTATTCGTGATGCCTTTATCGCTGGTGAAGGTTTTGATGCGCTGATGAGTGTTGATTACAGCCAAATTGAAATGCGAATTATGGCTCACTTATCTGAAGATGCGGGCCTTATTGAAGCATTTAATTCAGGTGAGGATCTTCATCGCACAATGGCGGCTATGGTTTTCGGTGTGCCGCTGCAAGAAGTCACCTCTGAACAGCGTTCACGGATTAAAGCAACTTCTTATGGTTTGGCTTATGGTCTTTCTTCCTATGGTTTATCCGCTCAGCTGCATATTTCAGTTCCTGAAGCATCAGAGCTCAAGGATAAATATTTTGAGCGTTTTGGGGGGGTACGAGATTATCTTGCGTGCGTTGTTGAACGCGCACGTCAAGATGGGTGGACACAAACAATGTTTGGACGTCGCCGCTATTTACCTGATCTGATGTCGCAACAGCGTCAGCGCCGTGAAATGGCTGAACGTGCGGCTCTCAACGCGCCAATCCAAGGTAGTGCTGCTGACATTATTAAGATTGCGATGATCGAGGTAGAACGGAAACTAGCTGAAAAACACTTGCGCTCGCGTATGCTTTTGCAGATTCATGACGAATTATTACTTGAAATCCTTGCTGAGGAACGAGCAGAAGTTGAAGCATTAGTGCGGGAAGCTATGGCTTCACCCGTTCAGATGTCTGTTCCACTTGAAGTGGCCGTTGGGGTAGGGAAAACCTGGCGTAGTGCTGCTCATTAATGAGGGGGAGTGGGCGTGTGTGCTGCCGTGCACTTAGCTATGTGAAATGTGACAGGTCTACCAGTGCCGGAATATCACATTTTCCCTTCTCCCTGCTAGGATAATGAAGGCGCATTGGGCGACTACTTCTTTATGAGGTTTTTGTGTGATGCGTCGGACATGTCCGCTTACTATCCATTCCGTTTCGGAGAACACAACTACATGACCACCAATACACCGCAGGTTGCGGTCAACGACATCGGTTCCACAGAGGACCTGCTCGCCGCTATTGACGAGACCATCAAATATTTCAACGATGGTGACATCGTCGAAGGCACTGTCGTCAAGGTTGACCACGATGAGGTCCTCCTCGACATTGGCTACAAGACTGAGGGCGTTATCCTCTCTCGCGAGCTTTCGATCAAGCATGACGTTAACCCTGATGACGTTGTTGCAGTCGGCGATCACATTGAGGCTCTTGTTCTTCAGAAAGAAGACAAAGAAGGTCGCCTGCTCCTGTCGAAGAAGCGTGCACAGTACGAGCGTGCATGGGGCCAGATCGAAAAAGTCAAGGAAGAAGAAGGTGTTGTTACCGGCACCGTTATCGAGGTTGTTAAGGGCGGCCTGATTATTGACATCGGTCTGCGTGGCTTCTTGCCTGCTTCCTTGGTTGAAATGCGTCGCGTACGCGATTTGCAGCCCTACATTGGCCGTGAGCTTGAAGCGAAGATCATTGAGCTCGATAAGAACCGCAACAATGTTGTCCTCTCACGCCGCGCATGGCTTGAGCAGACCCAGTCTGAGGTTCGCACGAACTTCCTGCATACCTTGGGTAAGGGCCAGGTCCGTAAGGGTAATGTGTCCTCCATCGTTAACTTCGGTGCTTTCGTTGACTTGGGTGGCGTTGACGGCCTCGTTCATGTTTCTGAACTCTCATGGAAGCATATTGATCACCCCTCAGAAGTTGTTGAGGTCGGTCAGGAAGTTACCGTCGAGGTTCTCGATGTTGACATGGATCGTGAACGTGTCTCTTTGTCTTTGAAGGCGACTCAAGAAGATCCATGGCAAACATTTGCACGTACACATGCTATTGGTCAGGTTGTGCCCGGTAAGGTCACCAAGCTTGTTCCATTCGGTGCTTTCGTGCGCGTAGAAGATGGCATTGAGGGTCTGGTTCACATTTCTGAGCTTGCTCAGCGTCATGTGGAACTGCCTGATCAGGTTGTGAAGGTCGGTGATGACGTATTCGTTAAGGTCATCGACATTGATCTGGAACGTCGCCGTATTTCTTTGTCTCTCAAGCAAGCGAATGAGGGTGTTGACCCTGTTGCTGATGACTTTGATCCGTCTTTGTACGGCATGGCTGCTGAGTACGATGAAGAAGGCAACTACAAGTACCCCGAGGGCTTCGATCCTGAGACTCAGGAATGGATGGAAGGCTTCGAGGCTCAGCGCGAGGCATGGGAAACTCAGTACGCTGAAGCCCAAGCTCGTTGGGAAGCTCATAAGGCTCAGGTAGTGCGCGCACAGGAAGAAGATTCTGAGGCTGCGGTTTCTGTTGAAGAACAGGCATCCTACTCTACTCCTGTTGATAACAGCGGTACTTTGGCTTCAGATGAGGCTCTTGCTGCTTTGCGTGAGAAGCTTACTTCTAACTGATACTGATGGATTGCGTATGATAATGCGCTAATCCGTGGTTTTGGGGCTCGACTACGATCGTAGTCGAGCCCTTCAGTATGTCAGATGAGAGCTGAGGTAGGGTGTGTGGTTGAACATTGTGCAGGCAAGTGCTGCTGCGCCACGGATGCCGGCATCAAAACCGGAAGCGCTGCGATCAATCATGAGGTTTTTGGTCACGAGCGGGTGACAGCCTCCGTATAAACATGAACGTACAGCAGCGACAAAGACATCTACTCGTGAAAGTTTTCCTGCAAGAAAGATACCTTCAGGATTAAAGAAAGAAGCGAGGCTGCATACTGCGTTACCAAGGTGCTCACCTGCTTCACGTAGAAGGTGGGTGGCTAGTGGGTCACTATCTTGCGCTGCTTGTATGAGCGAATCTGCTTGGGAATTTTTACCGCCCATCTGGTGCCATTTTTCACCTAAAGCTTCTGCTGTGACCACTGTTTCTAAACAGCCATAGTTTCCGCAGAGGCAAAGCGTATTTCCGTATTCTTCGTGGCGCACATGGGAAATATCGCCTGCGGCCCCTGTTCCGCCACGATAGATACGTCCATCAACGACGATTCCAACTCCAAGGGCGCTTCCTGCTTTGACTGTGAAAGAGTGGTGTAGCTGAGTATGAGAGGTGTGTTCACCCAATGCGATGATATTTGCGTCATTTTCAATGAAGGTGGGCACGCTGAAACATTCTGATAACCATGAGGCCAGTGGGAAACCATTCCATTGGGGGATTCGTGAAGCTGAGTGTACGCAGCCGCCTGAGTGGTCGATAGGTGCCGGTAGGCCGATAACAATGCCGGCGAGTTTTTCTTGATTATGTGTTTGTGTCAGTATTTCTGTGAAAAGTTGAACGAGTCTGGGCAGTGTTGATTCGGGGCCGGATCGTAGGGGAAGTGACTCAGTTCTTTTTTCTTGAAGATTTCCGTTGGTACCTGCCAGACCATAACGTGTATGTGTTGTTCCAAGATCAGCAACAAGATAAATATGAGTGTCGTTTTTGATACGTAGTCGGCGTCCTTTGCGTCCGCCGGTTGAGGGGACTTCACCGGCTTCTTCAAGATCTCCTTTGTGGATGAGTTCTTCTACATAGAGTGAAATTGTTGAAGGCGCTAAGGAAAGTAAGCGTGCGAGATCTGCGCGAGTATGTGCTTTTCCTTCAGCAACGAATGTCATGATGGCATCGTGAATAGGTGCATACGTGCGCGAAGATTGTCTCATATGTGCTTTCTCTTTCTTTGATTTAGAGATCTTTATTCGATATTTTCGCATAAAAATGCGGCAAAATATCACATTTCAGTGACGAAACTAAGAGTTTTATCGCATATTTGCCGTATTTTGGCCCAATCAATTATGATCTACTTCATCGAAATATTTAGACAAAGATGCCTTACTTAGTTCGATTTATCGAAGGAGACATTATCGTGCTTGCTCACCCTGCTACGCGCAAAGAATCCCATACACAGTGGTTCGATCATTCGCGTATGGGTTTATTCGTCCATTTTGGCTTGTACTCGGTTGCAGGACGTCATGAATGGGTGATGACTCGTGAAAAACAAACTATCGCGGACTATGAGCGTTATGCAGAATTTTTTGATCCAGATCTCTTTGATGCGAAAGACATTGCACATCGCGCCAAAAAAGCTGGAATGTCGTATGCCGTTTTAACGACGAAACACCATGACGGTTTTTGTCTTTTTGATACGCAACAAACCGACTATAACTCCACAAAATGGCAGGGACGTGATTTTGTTGCCGAATGGTGTGAAGCGCTGCGTGAAGCAGGACTAAAAGTTGGACTGTACCACTCGTTGCTGGACTGGCATCACGAAGATTTTACAATCGATTTCCATCACCCAGGGCGTGATGACCCTAACGCTCGTGAACTCAATAAGACAAAAGACATGAGTCGTTACCGCGCTTATTTACACGAGCAAGTCCGTGAGCTCCTGACCCAATACGGGAAAATCGACTATCTGTTTTTTGATTTCTCCTACCCATGGGAAATGAATAATTGGATGGGGAAAGGGAAAGAAGACTGGGGATCTGAAGAACTCGAAAAAATGTGCCGTAGCCTCCAACCGGAAATTATTATCAATGACCGTTTGGATATACCGAGCGATCTGGTAACCCCTGAACAATATCAACCTAGCGGGCCAATGATGATTGATAATGCTCCAGTTCGTTGGGAAGCCTGCCAAACATTAAATGGATCATGGGGATATGATCGTGATAACCGGGACTTCAAATCTTTTGACATGATCGTTCAAATGCTGGTGGATACAGTATCGAAAAACGGCAATTTGTTACTCAACATTGGTCCTGATGGGCGAGGAGCAATTACAGATCATGATGCACATATCCTCGACGAACTTGCAGAATGGATGAAACTCCATCAGCATTCCATCATCGGCGCGGGCGCCTCACAATACACTGCTCCGCAACACACGATATATACCCAACGGAATGATCGTTTATATGTACATGTACTGTCATGGCCTTTTGGTCATCTTCATCTTCCAGATTTGGCAGGAAAAGTACGTTTTGCTCGTCTGCTATGCGATGGGTCAGAAATTGCTATGGAAGTTCTCGATCCAGAAAAACAAGCTCTTACAACGGAAGTCGGCGGTCAACCTGCGGGGACATTGACTTTGAACCTGCCTGTACAACCACCGCATACACCACTACCAGTTATCGAATTATTTCTTGAAGAAAATGTCCGATAAGAATGATATTCATCGCTGAATATCAACTACACAAGAAGGAAATAAATATGTCACGACGGGTCAGAGGAATAAGTTTCGTTGCAGCAACTGCATGTGCTGCTATGTTACTCACTTCATGTGCTGGAGGGGGAAGCGGATCCTCTAACGGCAATGCCTCAGCACAAACTGACAAAGTCTCCATCACATGGGATATGTGGGGAGGTGACGAGAAATCCGAAAAATGGGTGAAAGATACCGCTGAGATTGCGCGTAAACAAAACCCTGATATCGAGATTAAAACTCAAACGGCTTCCTGGGGTGATTACTTCACAAAGCTGACAGCAAATGCATCTTCTGGAAATCTGGCCTGTGTTACCTCAATGAATGGTCAGCGTTTGAATACTTTCTACCAGACCCTGTCACCTTTAAGTGAAGAGGATCTGCGTACAGCAGGCATCAATCCTGCAGATTTTACGCAGGGTGCTCTTGATATTCTGAGCTATGACGGCAAACTGTACGGAATCCCCTATGACGTAGCAGCCATGTTGGTGTACTACAACAAGGATATGTTCGCTGAAACAGGAACTCCTGAGCCACGCGCACAATGGAATTTTGACGATTTCTTGGCTGCAGCAAAGTCAACCACAACAGATGCCCATAAGGGATTTGGCGTAGGTATGGGTGAATTCCAGTGGATGGCCTTACCGATTGCTAAATCAGGTGTTCAGCCCGTAACAAAGCAAAACAAGCTGGATCTGACAAACCCTGATTTCCTTGAGGCTGCGCAGTGGTACGCCAAACTTGTCACCGAAGAAAAAGTAGCTGATCCTGTTCCTTCAGCAAGTGAACTTGGATGGGGTGAAGAACAATACCAAGCAGGAAATGTCGCTATGGCCGTTGACGGGACATGGAATGCAAAAGGATACTTCACCAATGAAGCAGGTTTTAAAGCCGGTGCGCAACGTTTACCACAAGGAAAGAACGGTTCTTACGCTTTGGTGCTTGGATCCGGTTTCGGTATTGCAGCTAACTGCCAGGGCGCTGAACGTGAAGCGGCACTGAAAGTACTGGGATCACTGCTGTCGAAGGACGCACAAGATCTCTTAGCATCTTCCGGTCGTTCATACCCAGCACGTACTGAATCACAGCCACTCTACTTTGAAGCCTTGCCTGAAGAAATCCGTGGTGAAGTAAAGACTGCATTTGAAGCTGTTTTCACGGGGCTTACAGGTCAAAATTCAGCATCAACATGGCAGCAAGTGAATGAGTACTTCACTCCTAATCTTGTGTCGGTCTACACCGGTGCCATGAATATCAGTGACATGTTGGCCTCTGCGCAGAGCCAGTTCGGTAACTGATCGTTATTTTTCAAGGAAACTCAATGCAAATGTCAACTGCTCCACAACGTCGGCGAAGCAGGATGGCCAAAATTGAAAGTCGCCAAGCGCTGGGGTTTGTTACCCCAGCCTTGGTAGGCTTGTGTCTTTTTACCATTGTGCCAGTATGTCTTTCAATCGTGATGAGTTTGTATAACTGGCCCGCTTTTGGTGAACGGTCATTTATAGCTTTCAATAACTACAAGCGATTAGTTATAGAAAATCCTGATTTTCTGCCTGCGGTTCGTAATTCTGTGATTTTTACGGTCTTATATGTACCTGCAAATATTATAGTTTCTCTTGCATTGGCCTTTATTGTTGGGCCACGTATTCGTGGACGCAATGCTTTCCGCGTATTGTTTTTTATTCCAGTGGTCACACCGATGGTGGCAAATGTCCTTGTATGGAAAATGCTTTTGCAACCGCAGGGTTTGTTCAATGGGATAGCGAAAACATGGTTTGGTTTTGAGCTTCCTTCTTTTCTTGCACACCCACAATGGGCGATGGTCATGATCGTTGTGATGAGTGTGTGGCAAGGGGCTGGATACAATATGCTGATCTTTTCTGCGGCGATTGAACAATTGCCTGAGCAAGTTATTGAAGCAGCCCGTATTGATGGTGCTCATGGAAAAGTCATGTTGTTCAAAGTTATTTTGCCAATGATGTCACCTGCAATATTCTTTGCCAGCGTTATGACTGTTATTAGCTCGCTTCAAGTTTTTGTGCAGCCTCAAATGCTCACAGGAGGTGGGCCTGGAAATTCAACAATGCCAATAGTGATGTTTATTTACACAACAGGCTTTAAGTTCCAACAATTGGGTATGGCTGCCGCTGCTGCCTGGATACTTTTCTTCCTTGTCATTTTGGTGACGGCATTCCAATTTAAGGCCCAAAAGAGGTGGGTACATTATGAAGTCTGAAAATAAAGATGTAATGGCTCCTCATAATGGTATTTCTCAGGTGCCATCCCGCCATAAAACAAAAGATTCTTTATCGAATGTGGGATTACTTGGTGGTGAGCCATCGAGAATTAAAGATATTCTTTCCCACATAGTTGTATGCATTGCAGCTTTCTTTTTTGCAGCACCTTTGATTTACGCTTTCTTTTCCTCACTTAAACATAAAGATGAAGTGTATTCTGTTCCGCCTTCTCTTTTTGGAAAAGAACTTCGATGGAGCAACTATGTTGATGTATTTACATATGCTCCTTTTGTAAGGTACATTCTTAATTCATTCCTTGTCGCACTTTTAGGAACAGTGATTGTAATTATTGTTTCCTCAACTGCCGGATACGCTTTCTCACGTTTGCGCTGGAGGGGGCGAGATACCGCTTTTCTATTGTTCCTCGGGACAATGATGATTCCGGTTGAGGTTCTTGTGATCCCCATGTTTATTCTGATGCAAAAATTCGGATGGGTGAACACATATCAGGCCCTTATTTTCCCCTTTGCTTTCGGAGCTTTCGGTACTTTCCTTATGCGACAATTTATGAGGGGAATTCCTTTTGAACTAGAAGAAGCAGCACGGGTGGACGGAGCTGGTCCACTGAGAACTTTTATTCAAGTAATTCTTCCTCTCACAAAATCTGCTATTGCAGTATTGGCAGTTTTTACTTTTATGGGTTTTTGGAATTCATACTTATGGCCGCTCATCGTCACCGTTGACTATGCGAATTTAGGAACTTTGCCTATTGGTCTTGCCTCTTTTTCAACACAAGAGGGTACTCGAATTGATTTGCAAATAGCGGCTTCAATTGTGTCAATGGTTCCGACAACCATTCTTGTAATCGCACTGCAAAAACACCTGATTAAAGGTATTGCCATGTCAGGTATGGGAGGTCGTTAATTGAGAAATATTTATAAGCTACGCGTATTTAATATACGTGTTCATGTAACAAAATAATTTATTTTTTAGCTGAGGAAAGTATGTGTAACATTCCGCGCATTGCCATATGCGGTATCCATATTGAATCATCCACATTTACCCCCTACATATCGAGTGCCGATGATTTCATAGTCACTCGCGGCGAAACACTGATAAACCGATACTCATGGCGTAATGATCCGTGGGCTCGGCAAGTGGAATGGATTCCGATTTTGCACGCACGCGCCTTACCCGGCGGTGTTGTACAACGGGAGGCCTACGAGTCATGGAAAGAAGAAATCATCGCAGGGCTGCGCGAAATAGGGCAGATCGAAGGGCTTTTCTTTGACATTCATGGTGCCATGAGTGTGGAAGGTATGGATGATGCCGAAGGTGATCTCATTACAGCTATCCGAGAGGTTATCGGTAGCACGGTGGTGGTTTCTGCATCAATGGACTTACATGGAAATGTGTCTGATGTCCTTTTTGATTCTTGCGATTTAATGACATGCTACAGGAAAGCTCCGCATGAGGATGCTCTTGAATCACGTGAAAGAGCTGCACATAACCTTGTGAATTGTGTTGTAGCAGGAGGGAAGAAACCCGCAAAGGCACTCGTTCATGTTCCAGTTCTTTTGCCGGGAGAAAAAACATCAACACGTATGGAGCCTGCGCGCAGCCTGTACGACATGATGTACGAGGCAGAGGCCCTTCCTGGTGTAACAGATGGAGGGATTTGGATTGGTTTTGCATGGGCTGACCAGCCGCGCTGTAAAGGCGCTGTTGTTATCTACGGTGACGACGCAACAGTAGTGAAAGAACAAGCTGAACGAATAGGACGTGCTTTCTGGGACGCGCGTGACGAGTTTTGCTTCGTTGCTCCTGTGGGAAGTATGCAGGAATGTTTAGAGTGGGCTTTGACCGCCAAGCGGCCTACTTTTATCTCAGATTCAGGAGATAACCCCGGAGCAGGGGGCGCCAATGACGTAACGGCGGCTTTATCAGCTTTATGCGCATGGGAACCTGTTCAAAACCACACTCTGCGTGTCATTCATGCCTCAATTGTGGACCCTGAAGCTGTCGCTATCTGTTGGGAAAAAGGCGTAGGGGCACAGGTTGATATCCACGTGGGCGGTCATATTGATCGGCGTGAACCAGGACCTCAAGCTATCAACGGAATTGTTGAAGCTTTAGTTGATGATCCAGATGGCGGGCATACAGCAGCAGTTCGCACAGGAGGCTTAACGGTAATTATTACGAGCCGACGAAATCAATACACGACACATCAGCAATTTGCTCGCTTAAATCTGGATGTACGGCACGTAGATGTTGTTGTTGTCAAAATGGGATACCTCGAACCGGCTCTCTACAATGCGCAACGTGATTGGCGTATGGCCCTGACACCAGGAGGAGTAGACCAAGATCTTGTGCGTTTAGGACACCAAAAAATTGAGCGACCAATGGTACCTTTCGACCAAGGTTTTGAAACGCCTATTCATGCGAGGCTCGTATCGCAATGAATAACGCATATATGGGGATAGACATTGGCGGCACATCAATAAAGTGGATGATTGTTACTGCCGAAGGCAATGTACTTTCCCGAGGCCAAGAGGCCACATGCGCAGCATCGGTAACACAACAGGTCATAAATGTTGCTTTATCTGTGTTAAAGCAACATCCGCAGATCTGTTCGATTGGTGTGATCTGCCCGGGTATTATCGATGAGAAACAGGGGGAAGTTATTTATGCGGCTAACCTGAACCTCAGACACACCCGTTTAACTGAATTACTGAGTACAGCAACAGGCCTGCCCGCTTGTCTTGGTCATGATGGGCGTAGCACTGGTTTTGCAGAAGCGGTAATGGGTGCAGGGAAAAACACGAATTCTTTCGTGATGATCCCGATTGGAACAGGGATTTCTGCGGCACTGTATATCGCACAGTCAATGTGGGAAGGACACACATTTTCCGCAGGTGAAATAGGGCATACCCCAGTCATACCCAATGGTGAGCAATGTAATTGCGGTCAAAAAGGATGCCTTGAAGTGTATGCATCAGCAAGGGGGATTGCTCGCCGCTACCACCAAAAAACCACACATGATATCGGCGTGCGTGAAATTCAGAATCGCTTAGGTCAAGATCCTATCGCTGATGATGTGTGGATGACAGCAGTGGAAGCCTTAGCTCTTTCCTTAACGCATCTTACCCTTATTTTCGATCCGCAAACCTTCATTATTGGAGGGGGGCTTTCTCAAGCGGGCGAAGACCTTTTTGCACCATTACGTACACGACTTTCTGAAATGCTTTCTTGGCGTGAATCACCGTATATTTGTGCCGCACGTATGGGCGCTATGGCGGGAATGTGGGGTGCCGTTGCTTTGGCATGCAAACTCACAGGATCAACAGCATATAAGGAGTGGGGACATGACTCTGATCGAAATATGTGTTGAAGATACCGCGGGTGTACGCATCGCACGTGATGCGGGTGCTGATCGCGTTGAACTATGCAGCCGATTAGACATTGGCGGTCTGACTCCTTCAAAAGAAATAATTATGGCTTCACTGCCTGTGGCGCCCCCAAGCGGGATACAGATTATGGTGCGCTCACGTGGAGGTGATTTCGTATATTCAAAAGACGAAATCAAAGAAATCATTGACGAAATAGGGAAGATCCGTTCTTTCACACAGGGATCTGCTGTTTCCTGTGGTTTTGTTGTAGGAGCTTTGCGTGAGGATGGGCATATAGATCATGAAGCGGTGCAGAGTTTTCGTGAAGCCGCAGGTGAGTGTCCTTTGACCTTTCATCGTGCTTTTGACTGCATTCCTTCATTAACAGAAGGACTAGAAACCCTTATTGACGCTGAATATCAGCATGTTTTAACAACAGGAGGACACCCAAGCAATGCGGATGTGAATGCTTTACGTGCTCTTGTAGAACAAGCTGATAATCGTCTGCACATCATAGCTTCTGGTGGTTTACGTGCTCACAATGTTGTTGATGTCATGCGCCAAACGGGAACACCTCAGGTGCATATGCGTGCTCCCCATCCGTTAGGTGGCACTGATGCAACCGAGACACGTCGCATTGTGTCATGTATTCGTGCTTTTAATGCGCGTATATAAAAGCAGCATGTATAAATATGCTTATGCAGAATCTACGCGTTGGGCAAGCACAGGCAACTCTTATCCGACCGTGGGAACAACCTGCGACACGTGCTTTGCGTGTAGGGTTGTCTGGAGGGATTGGCTCAGGTAAATCAACTGTTGCACAAGTTTTGAAAGCCCAAGGCGCGCTACTTGCAGACGCTGACCGTATTGCGCGAGAAATCGTATTCCCAGGAAGTGAAGCTTTGGCTGCGATAACTGAAGCTTTTGGTGAGG
Source organism: Schaalia sp. lx-100 (assembly GCF_021083625.1). Taxonomy (NCBI): domain Bacteria; kingdom Bacillati; phylum Actinomycetota; class Actinomycetes; order Actinomycetales; family Actinomycetaceae; genus Schaalia; species Schaalia sp. lx-100. The sequence goes on from NZ_JAJNRP010000003.1 coordinate 293,086, forward strand.
GAATACTCAATGAAGATTCTTCACTGAATCGTGCAGCTCTGGCTCAGCAGGTTTTTCGATGCTCATCTGCTCGCCGCACGCTTGAAAATATTACGCATCCTTTGATTGCTGCCCGGGCAGAAGAAATTCTTTCCACTGCGCCACATGACGGTTGTGCGGTGTACGATGTGCCGTTACTCGTTGAAAAACAGATGCAGCATCTTTTTGATGTGGTTCTTATTGTCGATGCTCCTGAAAACATTCGTATCGCTCGTTTAATTAAACGTTCCATGACTATGCATGAGGCAAAACAACGGATAAAAACACAAGCATCGCGACAAGAACGTCAGAGTGTTGCTCATATATGGATTGATAATAACGGGAGCAAAACAGAACTCGAACTTCTTGTTGAACAGGTAAAAAAACAATGGTTGCAACCGCAGAAGTGAAAAGGCCTCGAATAAGGCTATAAAAAGCGTGTATTCGAGGCGCTATTCTCTTTTTGAAAGTGAGCGAGTTAGCGAGCTGCGTGTGTAGCCGCCCAGTGAGCCGCACCGACAATACCAGCAGTATTAAGTAAGAGTGCTGGCACCATGGGGGTTTTCAAATCAAGTAAAGGCATGAATTTTTCGTGGTTTTGAGAAACACCGCCACCAACAACGAAAAGATCGGGTGAGAACAGCATTTCAACGTGTGAATAGTAGCGCTGTAAGCGTTCCGCCCATTGTTGCCAATCCAATCCTTGCAGTGTCTTTTGGCCAGCGGATGCGCGTTTTTCAGCGTCATAACCATCAATTTCAAGGTGACCGAGTTCAGAATTGGGCACTAAAACACCATCGAGAATAATGGCTGATCCGATACCTGTTCCCTGAGTTGTCACAATGACGACCCCAGGAATACCGCGTGCTGCCCCGTAAACAGCTTCAGCTAAACCAGCGGCATCTGCGTCATTGAGAGGAAAAACAGGACGACCCAGATGACGCATCATGAGTTCATTGACGTCAATACCAACCCAAGAATCATCGAGATTCGCCATGAAACGAATGACTCCGTTGATAACGGGAGCAGGGAAAGCAATACCTACGGGAATTTCTGGCCCAACATTGAGGCCTTCAAGCAATTGGCGACATACATGCGCGATTGCGTCAGGAGTTGCTGGTCGAGGCGTTTCAATACGGATGTGATCAGTTGAGAACTCACCTGTATCTAAATTAACAAGAGCTGCTTTTACACCAGAGCCGCCAATGTCAATGCCACACGCTAACCGTGCCATGTGTTCTCCTTGAAAAGTGTTATATCTGAGCAGCTACAAGCCTAACGGACATGGAGGCATATCCGCTTCATCAGCCCTGCATATGCTGTTATGGGACGGGCAACATCCTCGAATGTTATGTGAAAATCTGTGAGTAAAGATCGTCACAAAAACTCATGTCTACGATCGTCGTAAGTATTCACTTATCGTTGTGTAAATATTTGTTGAATACAGTATCAACGTATGGAGTGGGCAAAGAACAGCTCCGGGGACCTACGCCTTGTGAGGCAAAGTTAAAATCCGAGCACCATCTTCGGTGACAACAACAGTGTGTTCAAATTGAGCACTCCTACTGCGGTCACGAGTCACGACTGTCCAATCATCATCCCATTGTTCCCAATCAATAGATCCCAAGGTCAACATTGGTTCTACGGTAAAAACCATGCCAACTTCCATGACCTCATTATGCGCGGGAGCTGCATCGTAATGAGGAACAATAAGTCCCGAATGGAAAGCCTCCCCAACTCCATGACCCGTGTAATCGCGCACAACACCGTAGTTGAAACGCTTAGCATACGATTCAATGACGCGGCCAATCACATTAATTTCTCGTCCAGGACGAATAGCTTTAATACCGCGTGCAAGAGCCTCACGAGTGCGCTCAATAAGCAAATGCGATTCTTCGTCTACTTGTCCGACCTCAAACATTGCACATGTATCACCATGTACACCATCCACATATGCTGTGATATCCACATTGATAATGTCACCATCTTCAAGAGGACGATCATCGGGAATACCATGACAAATCACCTCATTGATCGAGGTGCATAATGACTTGGGGAATCCCATATATCCCAGACAAGAAGGATAAGCCCCGTTGTCAATAAGGAACTCATGACCTATGCGATCAAGTTCATCAGTGGTGATGCCAGGAGTAATAGCTGATCCGACTTCTACGAGAGCTTGGGCTGCTAAAGCACCAGCAACGGCTATGCGTTCAATAGTTTCCGTATCTTTAATATCCGAGGCGGTGACTACTTCAGGGCCATCGTGGAACATATATTCAGGGCGCGCAATATGTTCTGGGACATGGCGTATAGGGGATACTTTTCCTGCGGTGAGATTACCTAGGGGAGCACGACGCGGACGATCAGCAGTAGACATCATATGTCCAGAATACGTTTCTTCGTCTTGCCTGTCTTATTCACATGAAACAAAGTGAAGTGTTTGATACGTGTTCGTATTTTTATGCTTACGGTGCGCTGCCTACAAGGAGCATGGGACCTAGCTTTCCTATGGTTGAGGAAAATATTGTGGCGTACCCTGTTAGCACACAGGAAAAGCAGTGCGTGTGCCGCTGACCTACGTAATGAATGGAGAGAGAGCTATGTCCCACCACGAAATGCCATCGAATACAACGCGCAGTCGTTTCCGTATTCAGCATTTTGCTCAGGCAAAAGAAAAGGGCCAGCCCATCACCATGTTGACGGCATATGACGCATTGATCGCGCCAATTCTTGAAGACGCGGGTATTGATGTGCTTCTTGTAGGGGATTCCCTTGGGAACACGGTCCTTGGGTACGATTCGACCCTACCTGTCACCCTTGAAGATATGGAACGAGCAACGGGAGCTGTTGCGCGTTCTACTCGACATGTCATGGTGGTGGCTGATATGCCTTTTGGTACGTATGAAGCAGATGCATTCACTGCATACACACATGCTGTGCGTTTAATGAAAGCGGGTGCTCATGCTGTCAAACTGGAAGGCGGGGCTGCCCGCACGCAGGCAGTACAGACCCTCGTTCAGGGAGGCATTCCTGTTATCGGTCATTTAGGGTACACTCCGCAATCCGAAAACACGCTCGGAGGGCCTCGTATGCAGGGACGTGGAGATACTGGACGCATTTTGCGTGAAGACGCGCACGCCCTTCAAGAAGCAGGTGCTTGTGCGATTGTTTTAGAAATGGTGCCGGCTGATCTCGCACGACAGATCACAGAAGAACTACGTATTCCAACAATCGGTATTGGTGCAGGCCCGCATACTGATGGGCAGGTGCTGGTGTGGTCAGATATGGCAGGTATGGGATCGTGGGCTCCTTCTTTCGTGAAACGTTTCGGTGAAATCGGGGAGTCTCTGCGTCTAGCTGCTTCTGCATATGTGTCGGCTGTTCGTGAAGGTTCTTTTCCTGCGCAGGGGCACTATAAAGAACAGTAAAGCGAATTCTGGGGATGAACTATTTTGGGCGTGTGCTGTCATAGTTGTGCTGTACGTGTGTGCAGAGGCGAAGTCAGTGGCGCTTGTTAGTATGAATCAGGGGCATGTGCTATTTCGTCGAATGAACCATATGCGCTGAAAAATGTTATTCGCACTATGATGGCGTGGGCGCGTCATGAAAGTGACGGTACGAAAAACAATGACCGAGGAAGCAGGAAATGGACCAGACTTCTCCTAACCTCAATCCGCTTGATAAAGATGCAGTAGATGCAGTTGTAACTCAAGGATTAGCAGATATCACTCAAAGTGCAGATTTGGTGCAACTCAAAGAGGTGCGTGCAGCACTTTTTGGGGATAATGCCGCTCTTGTTATAGCTAATCGCACTATTGGTTCTTTAGATCCCAGTGACCGAGGTCTTGCTGGACGCCTTTTAGGGGGAGCACGCAAAGTTCTGAATGAGGCTTTGAAAGCTCGTGAAGAAATTTTGCAGGCAGAACATGAAGCACGTGTCCTTGTAGAAGAAGCCGTTGATGTTACAGCTACAACAGATCGTTACCCTGTGGGAGCACGTCACCCATTAGAAACATTGATGGAAGACATAGCGGATTTCTTTACTGCTATGGGGTGGGGGATTGCTGAAGGCCCTGAAATTGAACATGAGTGGTTTAACTTTGACTCGTTAAACTTCGACATCGATCATCCTGCGCGGCAAATGCAGGATACTTTTTATGTTGATGGTACAACGATTGGTGGTAAGCAACCTGAGGACGGGCATCTTGTGATGCGTACTCATACCTCCCCAGTCCAATCTCGTGCCATGCTTTCACGGGGGGTCCCACTGTACGTGGCCTGTCCGGGGAAAGTATTCCGTTCAGATGCTTTAGATGCGACCCATACACCTGTTTTCCATCAAATTGAAGGTTTAGCTGTCGACCGAGGCTTGACGATGGCTCACCTTAAAGGGGTGTTAGACCATTTTGCTCGTGCAATGTTTGGCCCTGAGGCAAAAACACGTTTGCGGCCAAGCTTTTTCCCATTCACAGAACCCAGTGCCGAAATGGATCTGTGGTTCCCTCAGAAAAAGGGGGGTGCCGGTTGGATTGAATGGGGTGGCTGCGGTATGGTCAACCCGAATGTTCTTCAAGCAAATGGCATTGACCCGCAAGAATACACAGGTTTTGCTTTCGGTATGGGACTGGAGCGCACATTGATGTTGCGTCACGGTATCGCAGATATGCATGACATTGTTGAAGGAGATGTGCGTTTCTCCCAGCAGTTCGGACTTTACGGAAAGGGCCACTGATTATGCCTATGGTTCCCCTGAGCTGGTTAGCTGACCACGTTGATGTGCCATCAGATATACGTGCTGAGGCGCTGGCAGAAGCTCTTGTTAAAGTTGGTTTAGAAGAAGAAACCATTCACCCGGCAAAAGTCATCGGCCCTCTGGTTGTCGGACGCGTCCTTTCTTTGGTTAAAGAAACCGCCTCTAACGGTAAAACCGTGAACTATTGTCGTGTGGATGTGGGTGTTCATAATGATCCTCCGGGGACAGGGAAAGAGCCCTGTGATTTTCCCAGCCGCGGCATTATTTGTGGCGCGCATAATTTCGTTGAAGGTGATCGCGTTGTTGTGTCGTTGCCGGGAGCTGTACTTCCAGGTGATTTCGCAATCGCTGCGCGTAAGACATACGGGCATATCTCTGATGGCATGATCTGTTCGGCCCGTGAGCTCGGCTTAGGGGATGAGCATGATGGAATCATTGTGCTTGATCGGGAGTATCCGGATCGTCAGATCCCTGCTGTCGGTGAAGATCTGATTTCTTTCCTTGGTTTGGGCGAAGAAGTCCTTGAAATTAATGTGACACCGGATCGTGGCTATTGTTTTTCGATGCGAGGCGTGGCCCGTGAGTTTTCTCATGCAACTGGTCATGCTTTCCGTGATCCTGGCTTGAGCGGGGTTTTGGTAAGCGGAGTTCCTGAGGCAACTGAAGATGGTTTCCCTGTGCTGGTTGAGGATCAAGCTCCTATTAAGGGAAATGTGGGCTGTGATCGTTTTGTCACACGCATTGTCCGCGGGATTAATCCTTCAGCTCCGACACCACGTTGGATGGTGGAACGCTTAGAAGCAGCGGGTATGCGTTCGCTGTCTTTAGCGGTGGATATCACGAATTACATCATGCTTGATTTAGGTCAGCCTATGCATGCCTACGATCTTGATGCTCTTCAAGGGCCAGTGGTTGTACGTCGTGCGCGTTCTGGTGAATCTTTGGTGACATTAGACGAGGTTGAGCGTCATTTGCATGAGGAGGATCTGTTAATTACAGATTCGCCTGAAGCAGCAGGTTCACGCATTATTGGTCTTGCAGGGGTAATGGGTGGCCGTTACTCAGAAGTAGAGGCAACAACAACAAATATTTTGCTGGAGGCTGCGCATTTTGATGCAGTTTCGGTTGCTCGTACTTCACGGCGCCATCGTGTAGTTTCGGAGGCATCCAAGCGTTTTGAGCGTGGCGTAGATCCGCTTTTGCCTGCTGTCGCTGCGCAGCGTGCAGTTGATTTACTGGTGGAATATGGCGGCGGTAGTGCTGATCGTGCGGTGTCAGATTTTAATGCTCTGCCTGAACCGTTGGTGATTTCTTTCCCTTATACGGAAGCAGAGCGTCTGACAGGTGTTGCTTATACGCCTGAGCGTATTCGAGACTTGTGCGAAATGATTGGTTGCACAGTCAAAGAAACAGAGGGCGCTTTTGATGTGACTGTTCCATCATGGAGGCCTGATCTGGTAGGACCTGCTCATTTGGTTGAAGAAATCGCGCGTTTGGATGGCTATGATGCTATTCCGTCGATTTTACCGAAGGCTCCTTCCGGTCATGGCTTAACTGAGACTCAGAAGGCTCGTCGTATGGTGGCTCATACATTAGCTGAAGCGGGTCTGGTTGAAGTTAAGTCTTATCCGTTTGTTTCTGATTCATTTGATCGTCAGCGGATTAAAGACAATGACGAGCGTCGTCGTGCTTTGCGGTTACGTAATCCGCTTGCGGATGATGCGCCGTGGTTACGTACTTCCATTATTGATACGTTACTTGAGAGTGCGGGTCGTAATATTTCGCGTGGTATGGATGGGGTGGCCGTATATGAGATAGGAATGGTTGCTCGTCCTGCCGGTTGTGTGCCTGCTCCTTTGTTGGAGGCCTCTACTCGTCCTTCTGATGCGCATATCAATGCTTTATATGCGGGGACTCCGGCTCAACCATGGCATGTGGGAATAGTGTGTGCAGGAAAAACTGGTTCGCCATTAGGAGGCCAACGCGTCGTTGACTGGAATGATGCTGTTGATATGGTGCGTCGAGTAGCTTCGATTCTGGGTGTGCGTGTTGAAGTGTGTCGTGCATGGCTGTGTGAGCCTGTGACTTTTAAGGGTGCTCCTATGCCGCAGGCTGCGACTGACCCAGAAGATGTGGCTCCGTGGCATCCCGGCCGTGTGGCACGTGTTTTTGTGCGCCGTGGACGTGACTTGGTTGATGTGGCCTATGCTGGCGAGCTGCATCCTGGTGTCTGTGAGGCTTTTGGTTTGCCTAAGCGCTCTATTGCTGTAGAGCTGGATATGGATGCTTTAATTGCTTCACGTGCGGATGGGCCTATTCAGGTCAAGCCTGTGTCGACGTATCCGGTGGCGAAAGAGGATTTTGCTTTCGTGTTGCCGGTGGATGTTCCGGCTTCTCGGGTGGAACAGGCGGTACGTCAGGGTGCAGGCGCTTTAGCTGAGGATGTGACTCTTTTTGATATTTATGAGGGTGAATCGGTAGGAAGCGGTTATCGTTCCCTTGCTTTTGCTGTGCGTTTGCGTGGGGATCATACGCTTTCTGCTCAGGAAATTTCTTCTGTTCGTGAGGCGATTGTGCAGCGTGTGACGAAACAGTTGGGTGGGCGTTTGCGCAGTTAAGGGGCATATGCTGACTGGCCGATGGTGTAAAGAAGATCTTAAATTTTACTTTTAGGGTGTTCTTAATACACCATCGGCCTTTCTTTCTGTCACACTTGTTCTATGCGTATCCTTGTGACTGCTTCTTCAAAACATGGTGCAACTGCTGAAATAGCCGATGCTATTGCTGGTCATCTCGCTGAACATGGCTATGATGTGTTGCGTAAAAACCCGCAGGATGTTACCTCACTTGATGGTGTGGATGCGGTGGTCTGTGGTTCTGCTGTATACATGATGACGTGGATGGAGCAGGCTCATGATTTTATGGATCGTTTTGCTTCAGAGCTTGAGGGTATTCCTGTGTGGGCTTTTTCTGTGGGAATGAACGGCGTTCCTGCGCATGTTCCTCAAGATCCTTCTCGTATTGGGCCTGTGCTGACAAAAGTAAAGGCGATTGAGCATAGGGTCTTTCCTGGGCGGTATATTCCTTCTTTACTGAATTTGCGTGAGCGTACGATCGTTCGTTTAGCCGGTGCAGTGGAGGGTGATTTCCGTGACTGGGATGTGATTGAGGAATGGTCACGGACTATTGCTGAGACTTTGAGTGATGTCTCTCAGTAGAAAACTACGAAAACCCTAAAATAAATTCGCATAGACATACGTGTAAATGTATATTTATGCGTATGTCGATGTTTTGTCTCGCTGCATATGCGCACAAAGAATACTTTCAGCGTAAAACTATGCTGCTTCGTATCACAAGAGGGACGACACGATGACTGAATCCACAGCACCTCGTACAAAAGCGGCGCGTCAAGAAGCTATACGCAGCATTTTGGCTTCCTATAAGGTGACCTCTCAAGAAGACTTGCGTTCGCAGCTTGCAGCTAATGGCATTGAAGTGACACAAACAACTTTGTCACGAGATCTCATTGATATGCATGCTGCAAAGGTTCGCTCTGCTGATGGCGCATTGGTGTACACCGTTCCTGATGCCGATGGATTACCAACACATGAGGGCGAGGCAGGTCGTGAACGCCTTGCCCGTTGGTGCCAGTCCCTTCTTACCAGTTTGATACGAGTAAATAATCAACTTGTTTTACGTACTCCTGTAGGGGCAGCGCAACTTTTAGGGTCTGCTATAGATTCGGTGCGTATGAGTGAAGTTGCGGGTACTTTAGCCGGTGATGACACTGTGCTTGTGATATGTCGCTGTGATGAAGCCGCGGTAAAAATTGAAGCAATTTTGCTTGAAATGACTCAATCCTCGTCTCTGACAGAGAAATGAAAGGAAAAAACCTATGACACAGGCAAAGGACCGTGTAGTTCTTGCATACTCAGGTGGTTTAGATACCTCAGTAGCAATTGGGTGGATTGAAGAACGCACCGGTATGGAAGTTGTTGCCGTGGCTGTGGATGTTGGTCAAGGTGGTGAAGACCTTGAGGTGATTCGCCAGCGTGCTTTGGATTGCGGTGCGGTTGAAGCATATGTTGCAGATGCGAAAGATGAGTTTGCAGCGGATTTCTGTATGCCAGCTTTGCAAGCAAATGGCTTGTATGAAGGTGTGTATCCTTTAGTTTCAGCTCTGTCGCGTCCTTTGATTTCGAAGCATCTTGTTCAAGCAGCACGTCAATTTGGCGCGAATACTGTGGCACATGGGTGCACGGGTAAGGGAAATGACCAGGTACGTTTTGAGGTTTCTATTACCTCATATGCTCCTGATCTTAAATGTTTAGCACCGGTGCGTGATCTTGCTCTGACTCGTGATGTGGCGATTGACTACGCAAATTCACATAATCTTCCGATTGAAACTACTCGTCACAATCCGTTCTCTATTGACCAGAATGTGTGGGGGCGTGCAATTGAAACAGGTTTTCTTGAAGATATTTGGAATGCGCCCACGAAAGATGTCTACACGTATACCGATGATCCGACATACGCTCCTGTTCCTGATGAAGTAGTGATTAGTTTCCGTGAGGGTATTCCTGTTGCTATTGATGGGCGTGCTGTGAGCCCATTGGAAGCTATCCAGGAGCTCAATCGACGTGCGGGTGCTCAGGGAATTGGGCGTATTGACCTTGTTGAAGATCGTTTAGTTGGTATTAAATCACGTGAAATTTATGAGGCTCCTGGTGCGATGGCTTTGATTGCTGCGCACCAAGAGTTAGAGCATGTCACTATTGAGCGTGAACTTGCTCGCTATAAGCGTCGTGTCGATCAGCGTTGGAGCGAATTGGTATACGACGGTTTGTGGTTCTCACCGTTGAAGCGTTCTTTGGATGTCTTTATCCGCGATACGCAGCAATATGTTACCGGTGATATTCGTATGGTCCTGCACGCAGGTCGCGCCACGGTTAATGGACGTCGTTCAGAGTCCTCACTCTATGACTTCAACCTCGCAACTTATGAGACAGGTGATACCTTCGATCAGTCGTATTCGAAAGGTTTCATTGAAATCTTTGGTATGACTTCACGCCTTGCAACAGCACGAGATGTGCGTTTTGGTAGGGGCCCTGAGTTGGGTGAGGGACTGCTCTCAGAGAAATGAAATCAGATTGTGACCGGGAATTGGGATTTTTTTCGTGATTCTCGGTCACTACTGCAATAGGCTTACAAAAGGTGTGAAGGCACGGCAGCCCCACTGAGGGCTTGTGCGCTCTTGCGGGCATAAATCAGTATTTCCCTGAGGGAAGGGTATCCGCAGATATGTTTCAACGCTTGTCTGCCTCTTTGCGTCGCATACGACAGACCTGTGCGTTATATGTTGAACCAGTGCGCTTAGCACTTGTTGACATACGCGACACCATGGTGGAACGCCATACTGAACGTGCAGAAAAACTGTTGCCAGTATGCGCTGTGTGGGCTTTTTTCTTGACTTTTGGTGGTCAGGGAATACGTAACCTTGTTGGGTGGTTCGCTTTTGCCGCAATTGCTGCGCTTTCTCTTCTAATTCTTGCGGGTCTTTTTGTGACGGCTGGTCGCCAACTGTCTTTACGGCGCTTACCTATGCTTCCGTGCGCATTTGTTGCGCTCTGTTGCCTTTCTGTTGTGTGGTCGCACTTTCCGTTAGAAACAGTGGCAGCGTCAATGCTGTCGGTTGCAACGACGGTGACGGGTATTTTTTTGGCGGTTGCCTTCCCCTTACGTGAGCTACTGTCGTATCTGATTTCTGGGTTGAAATGGATTTTAGGGACTAGCCTAGCTCTTGAACTCTTTGTTGAAGTTTTTGTTGGTCACAGAATTGCGCCAGTATATATGTGGTCATGGGAACATATTCCTGAAATGTATTACTGGGTAAACTCCTTACTTTTTGAGGGCGGCCCCATACAAGGAATAGTGGGGAACCGTAATCCCTTAGCCTTCATTGCTTTGCTTTGCCTCATAGGTGTGGTACTAACGTGGCTTGATACCCGTACCCATACTCTAGGCACGGTGGTGTGGAGCACTATTTGTTTATTGGTTCTCGCGCTGACACGTTCTGCGACGGTGTTGCTGGCTTTGCTCGCATGTCTGGCGGTCGGAGTGGGTGCCTTAATCTTGCGTCGAGTAAATGTGAAGTATCGTTTCCGCGCGCTCGTGTTTTTGCTTGTGTGCGCGGTGCTTATTGCTATAGGTTCATTCTTTTTTCACGATCACATCAGTGAATTTGTGGCGCGTAGCCCTGATATGAGTGGACGCGGCGTGATTTGGGAGCGTCTCTTACGTCTGTGGGCTTTACATCCTTTTGTTGGTTGGGGATGGGTTATGTATTGGCCACCATGGATTCCGATGTTCAAAAATCTGGTTGTACGTGCCGATGGAACCCCGACAATGTCGGCTCATAATTCTTATATTGAAGCACTTTTTCAAACGGGTATTTTAGGAGCGGTTATTGTGATCGCGGCCGTCGTAATTGTTGCTTTCCGTATTTTTTACTGCGCTTATGTGAACTTAGATAAGTCGTTATATTTCCTTCTTCCCGCCGTGCTTATGGTGGCATTGATTGTTCAGTCTTTTACAGAATCGCGTTTGCTTTCAGAGGGAAACTGGGTTCTTTTCGTTGCTTTTGCGACATGGCTTGTGGTGCGAGTGCGTTCTGATAATGCTGATGTGAGTGTGAGGAAAAAATCGGTGGATTTTTCTGTGCCGATGCCTGCCTAGATATTGCTTTTCATTTATTTCTTCTGCTTGTTGTTTCTTTCTTACCAGTGACTCATACGTACCTACTCTTGAGTGTGTGTTCGCATAATTTGTGAGTCGTATTTTCACGCACGAGAAAATCTCTATCGAAGAATGGACAGAAGTTGGTAAATTCCTCAGAAAACGGCATGATCGTCTGGTGGAATCGACACATAACAATGCTTCAATGAGCCTATGGGGTGGCCGTTTCAGTGGTGCGCCTGCCGATGCTTTAGCAGCCCTTTCTGTTTCTACTCATTTTGATTGGCGTTTAGCGCAGTGTGATATCCGAGGCTCACATGCTCATGCAGATGCTTTATTTGCTGCAGGTTTGCTCGATAGTGATGAAATTCGGCGTATGCATGAGGCTTTAGATTCTTTAGCGGAAGATGTTGCTTCAGGAGCTTTCCTTCCAACTCAAGAAGATGAGGATGTGCATACAGCTCTTGAACGCGGCTTACTTGAACGTGCAGGCTCCCATCTTGGAGGTAAATTACGAGCAGGTCGTTCTCGCAACGATCAGATTGCTACGTTGATACGTATGTATTTGCGTGAACAGGCTCGTTTTATTGCAGGTCTTATTCTGAATGTGGTCGATGAGCTGCATATGCAAGCAATATCGGTAGGTTCGGCAATCATGCCGGGGCGTACGCATATGCAACATGCTCAACCGGTTCTTGTGGCACATCATTTGGCTGCGCACGCATGGCCTCTTGTACGTGACGTGGAACGCTTAGGTGATTGGGATAAACGAGCAGCAATTTCCCCTTACGGCTCCGGCGCTTTAGCGGGGAACACTCTCGGAATGGATCCGCGTGCTGTGGCTCATCAGTTAGGTTTTGCTGATTCTGTGGCAAATTCTATTGATGGTACGGCTTCTCGGGACGTTGTTGCAGAGTTCGCGTTCATTATGGCAATGGTGGGGGTTGACATATCGCGTCTTTGCGAAGAAATTATTATTTGGAACACGAAAGAGTTCAATTATGTGACATTGGATGATTCTTTCTCTACAGGATCATCGATTATGCCTCAAAAGAAGAATCCTGATGTTGCTGAACTTGGACGCGGGAAAGCAGGGCGTTTAATTGGTGATTTAACGGCTCTGCTGACAGTTCTTAAAGGAATACCTTTAGCATATGATCGTGATTTGCAGGAGGATAAAGAACCTGTTTTCGATCAAATTGATACATTGACTATTCTTTTGCCGGCCATTTCAGGAATGATTGCTACGATGCGGCTGAATACAGATCGTATGGCAGAGCTTGCGCCGCAAGGTTTTTCTTTGGCAACGGATATAGCAGAGTGGCTAGTACGTAAGGGCGTTCCATTTCGTCAGGCGCATGAGATCTCCGGTATGTGTGTAAGGATTGCTGAAAATCGTGGGGTCGAGCTTGCTGATCTCACTGATGAAGAATTAGCGTGCGCCTCACCTGAATTAACAGCTGATGTGCGTGAAGTTCTCACTATCGAAGGCTCAGTTTCGGCTCGAGTTGGACGTGGCGGTACAGCGCCTCAGCGTGTTGCACAGCAGTGTGAGCAATTACGTGCGCAGGCGGATGCTTTACGTGAGTGGACGCGCGCGTAATATGGGGCGCTACGCAGTGTGTGCCCTGTAGAGGAGCATTTCACTTGTGCGGAACGCGGCGAATGTTATTTCATCTGTGCTTTACACTTAAAGTGACTGTATACAGTAGAAAATGAATTGTGAGGGTATTACTGTGACCGACATCCTGGACGAACTTCAGTGGCGTGGGCTTATTGCTCAGCACACTGATTTGGACGCTTTACGTGAACACCTGTCGCAGGGGCCGGTAACGTTTTATTGTGGTTTTGATCCAACCGCTCCTTCATTGCATCATGGGCATCTTGTGCAAGTGATTGTTATGCGACATCTGCAGCTTGCGGGGCATCGTCCTTTGGCTTTGGTAGGAGGAGCAACCGGACAGATTGGTGATCCACGGCAGTCTGGCGAGCGTCAATTAAATCCAACGGAAGTTGTGGCTGGTTGGGCGCAGCGTTTGAAGGATCAAATTTCCCGATTCTTAGATTTTGAGGGTCCTGCCGCTGCGGTGATGGTGAATAACCTTGACTGGACCGAGCAGATGTCTGCTATTGATTTGCTTCGAGGCGTAGGGAAACATTTCCGTATCGGTACGATGCTGGCTAAAGATATTGTGGCGCGTCGTTTGTCCTCTGATGAAGGTATTTCGTACACGGAGTTTTCTTATCAGGTTTTACAGGCAAATGATTTCTTGGAGTTATTCCGTCGTCATGGATGCACTTTAGAGACGGGCGGGAATGATCAGTGGGGCAACATGATTGGTGGTGTTGACCTGATACGTAAGGTTGAAGGTAGTTCCACTCATGTGATGACCACGCCAATTATTACGAAATCTGATGGTACGAAGTTTGGAAAGTCAGAGGGTGGGGCAATCTGGTTGGATCCGGACATGATGAGTCCGTACGCTTTCTACCAGTTCTGGCTTCAAGTGGCTGATGATGATGTCATTCGTTTCCTGAAGATTTTCACTTTCGCAACACGTGAGCGTATTGAAGAACTTGCAGTTGAGGTGGCTGAACGCCCTCATATGCGTGTGGCGCAAAAAGAATTGGCTGCTCTGGTTACTCAGATGGTGCATGGGAAAGAACAACTTGATCGTGTGCTTGCTGCAACTGAAGCTTTGTGGGGTGGCGGTGATTTACGGGCTCTTGATGAATCCACATTGCGTTCGGCTACGGTAGATCTGCCTCGTGCTGAGTTAAAACTGGGTGAGGGGAGTGTTATCGATGCTCTTGTGGCGGCAGGCCTGGAAAAGGGGCGTTCTGCTGCTCGGCGTACGGTGGCTTCTGGTGGCGCTTATCTAAATAATGTCAAGGTGACAGATGCTGAGGCACCTATTACTCATGATGATGTGTTAGCTGCTTCTATTGTTTTAGTGCGTAAAGGTCGTCGAAATCTTTGCGTTGTTGAGCTCGTGTGATCTTCTGACCTCATAACTTATGTGAAGGCAAGTAATTCTTGTGAATTACTTGCCTTTGCTTTTGTATCAAAATATTATTTTTGCTTTAGTTCATGTTTGTGTGTTTGGTGTCATAGTGTTTTGGTTTGACGTGTGCGTGGTGGGGTGGGTATTGTTTTTGTTTGTCGCCTGATGGGGTTTGCCGGTTGTGGTGGGTTTTGTTGGGTGGTGTGCCTGGCCTTGGTGCTGCGGGGTTTT